>JAQUWS010000001.1:0-69572 GCA_028692735.1 Candidatus Altimarinota bacterium | reverse complement strand
TCTTTAATCTATATTCTATCACAACTTCCCTCTCATCATCTTTATCTGTCTTACTCAACCTTATAACTATATCAGCATCATAATAATTATCCACTAATTCTGGCCATTCAACAATTATAACTCAATTATTATTATCAAATACTTCTTCTCATCAAATAGCAAAAAACTCATCATACTCTTTTAATCTATACAAATCAAAATGATACACATTAAAAGATTCTTTATTTATTCAAAAATTTTCAATTATATATTCATTATAATACGTATAAGTTGGACTAGTTATGTCATGAGCATATCACAATATATTTTTTATAATATGCCTTGTAAGAGTCGTCTTTCAAGCTCATAAATCTCAATATAAAAAAATCAAACTAGGAGCTTTAATTTGAAAATTTAAACTATCAATTTTATCAATACAATATTTTTTTTTCATTTCAAGAAATTATTAATTAAAAAATTTGATTTAATGAAAGATTTATTATATAATAACTAAAAGTTAATTATTTCCTAATAAAAAAAATATGGAAACTATAATACAAGTAAATGATAGAGCAAAAGATGATATAATGATTTTTGAGTTTATTTGAGAACTAGATGAAACAAATTCAGATAAAACATTTTGAGCATTGTATAAAAAAATTTGAAGTTTTGTATGAAAAAAAATTATTTTTAATTTTTCATGACTAAAATACCTTAACTCAAAATCAATATGATATATAGCAGATATTTTTTCTAATATAGAAGAAAACAACTGAAAAATGTTCATAACAAATTGTTTAGAATGAGTAAAAGATATACTTGAACTAGTTTGAATAACTTCAATAATTCCAACTGTAGAAAAAGAAGAAGAAGCTATAACTCAAATAAATGGATAAAAGAAGAAATAAAAAAACTAGAACTTAATTAATTAAGTTCTAGTTTTTTTATTTTACAAAATTATTTAATTTAGATTTAAATTTCTCAAAAGAAAAATCTTTAGCTCTTTTTTCACAATCTTCTTTCATTTCTAAACACTTCTTTTTTCACAATTTTTTTACTGCTTTAACAATATCATCAATCTCGGCTTCCTTATCAATCAATATTCAAGTTTTTCAATCTATGATTGATTCTTTTAATCATCAATCATTTACTCATATAACAGGTTTTCATGCTGCCATACTTTCAACAGGACTCATTCAAAAATCTTCATTTATTGGTATATAAATTGTTGCAATACAATTACCTATATAATCAGTAAATCAAATATTTCATGGTAAAGTCACAAATTCTATGTTTTTATATCAATTAGCCAAACACATTATATCATATCTTTGAGGATCATTTTCTCAATAAATTATAACTAATTTTTTATCTTCAAGTATCTTAAAAGCTTCTACTATCCTATCAACCCTTTTCACAGTTGAAAGTCTAGCAAAACTTAAATAATAATCTTTTTGCTTTAAAAACTTAAACTCATTTAAATCAACTGGAGGATATAAAATCTCTGAATCAAGTCATAAAAACTCCTTTATTCTATCTTTTGTATTTTGTGAATTTGTCAAAATCAGATCCATTTTTTTTATATCTCTTTCATATAGTTTTTTAAACAACCAAAATCATAACTTAAAAAAAGGCCTGAAAGTTGGACGAATTTTTCAAAGATATACATCATTTAAATCATAAATGTACCTTGGTGGAGTATGACAATAATATATTTTCTTCTGATCTTTTTTACAATTTCTAACAGCACTTATACAATCTCAACTAAAAATAACAGTATCATACTTTTTTAAAAATCCTGTATTAAACAAAAAAGCAAATTTTAATTTAATATGCCTAAATCATTTTTTAAATATTTCACTTGATACAGGAATCATTTTTCACTTAAATCACTCTTTTCTTAAATCAAAACTTCAGTGACTAAAAAAACCCGAAGCTATATCAGCCTTCAAAGCTTTTCACATCATGATAATCAATCTTTCTCATCATCATTTATACAAAAAAGTATCATGTAAAATAACTATTTTATTACTCATTTTTTATCATTAATTTTTAATCTTTTAAATTTTCAAGATACATCTTAGCTCATTCAAGATATCAACTACAAAAATAATCTTCTAAAACTATATCTTCCAATTTTACCCAATCATACTCATCATGTTCAAAAGACATAACAGGACATTCTTCACAATTCAACAATCACTCATAGAACACATAAAATATATAATTATCTTCATCTCAATTTTTTCTAATTTCTTTAGATACTTTATGTCTTCAAACAGCAACAACTTTATTTTCAATCATTACATCTTTAATTCAAGTTTCTTCAAAAATCTCTCTTTTAAGTATATCAATATAATGGGTTTCAAACTCAGTCAAATCAATCCTTCATCAAGGAAAATCATACATACCATTAAAACTAGACCATTCAGGAGTCTTTAAAATCAAAATTTCTCAATTTTTATTCTTTAAAAAACATTTTAAAGATATCTGATAACTTGCTATTTCTGACATAATCTATTTATTATTTTTTTGACCACAATCATTACATATAACTTTATAATATTTATCTATAATTGTTGTAACTCATGTAAATATATCTGAAAAATCAAGTAAATCAATTTTATTACAAGTAATATGCAAATAATCTTCTGAAACATATTTTACTATATTTGAATATCAAGAACACTTAGAATTATAACACGCTTTTACTCTAAAATAATGAACAAAACTATCTTGATCTATATCTTTTAGAAAGAAATTATGCATTAATTCTTTTGTTTTTAAAGTGTTAAAAGAATCAAATTTTGATCAAGTTGAATATTCTAAGAAATATTCAACATATCATTTTCATCATAAATCATTCCAATTAATAGTTAAATATGGATAATTATGTTCTCTTAAAATTTTTAAACTTAAATTTAAATCATCTATTATTTTCTGATCAGAATATAAATAATTTGCCTCTTCATATTTTCTCTGAGAATAATCATATCATCATCAACTGTTTAATCAATAAAGTACAGTTCAAGAATAAGTATATAAAGAATCTGCACAAGATTGAGGACTTACTAAAAGTTTAAATTCTAAGTTATCTTTTGTATTAGGAAAAACAAAACTTGCACTATTATAAGTTTTTGAATTAACAAACATCTGTCAAGAATTTGTAATTTCAACAGAAGTTCAACTTATCTGACTCCATTGATAATCAAAAATAGAACAACTTGCATCAGTTCAAGAAATATTTCAAACTAAATTTACATTCGTTCACACACTTACTTTTTTATTACTTCATGCATTAACTAGAACAGAAGATGGTAAATTAACTGTAATATTAACAATGTCATTACTTATAATCTCACTAAAAAAAAGAGGTCAAACTCACTGAGGACATCTAATTTCTGCCCTAACCTGCTTTGTTTCAATTGCAGAAAAAGAATAAGAAAGATTTCAAGTTCACCCAGATTGAATAGTAACCCAGTCTCATCTATCAGATAATTCTTGCCAATAAATAGTTGATATATTAAAATTTGAACAAGTTCATCAGATTTCAGCAATTAAATTAACTGTATCTCATTGAGTTACAATTCTATCATTTCATATATTGATACTTATAGTTTCATCAGCATGTACTATATATGAAGAAACAAAGAATAAAACAAAAAATAATATTTTTTTTATCATAATTTTCAATTAATATTCAAATAAATTATTATATCTATTAATAAATATCTTTTTTATTTCCTCAAGTTTTTTAATTGCATTATCATATTTTTTAATTTCATTAACATCTGATTTAATTTTTGATTTATCTGCTTTTAATTTATCAATTGAATTATTAATATTTTCTAAATGAGCTAAATAAGAATTTTTAAAACACACATTTATTTCTCATAATTTTTCATTCACATAATCATCTGTTGATACATAATTTGATAAACTGAAATTTTTTAATCAAGAACCAGAAGATGTTTTAGACAAAGTTCAAGTTAAAGATAAAGAACCTCAAACAACAGATAAATCTCAATTTTTTTCTTCAAAAGTTGCATCAGATGAACGAATACAACGAAGAGCATTAATTAATGTTTGTCAATCATGTATTTGTTCATTTGAATAACTATCAGCATAAAAAAAGAAAGATGTTGGTGGATTTTGTATAGGTAACCAATCTACATTATATGATCAAATAGTATTTTTTGAAGTAAATTTATTTTGATATTTGTATCAAGTAGCAGGAAGTTTAAGGATACGAATATCATCAAGAGTATTAATCGAATCAGAAAAATCAAAATAATTTGGAACTCTGTATCAATTAGGACAAACTATATTTGAATTTGAATACAATCTTCAAAATTTCCATCAATTTATATCAGTTGACTCAGAATTACTACCAGAATAATATAAAGAACCATTCAATTCATAATCACTATTACAACTTGCCCAAACTTTATTTCATAAAATTATATCATTTTCATTACATCAATTCATCCTAGTATTTGCATATTTTCTTTGAACTCAATCTCCATTATATCACATATCCATAGTAGAAATTTTTGGACCTCAAGCATTTCATCATAAATTATCTCCCAATCAATCTATTACCCCTCCATTTAATCCATTTCAACCTAAAAGATTTCATATTCATTGTCATAACAAATTAGAATTAGTTCATTCAAGTCAATTTATTCAAGATTCAATAGTTGATGATAATACATCTAAAGTCAAAGTAGAAATATTTGATTTAAAAGTTTGTTTTCATGATAAATTTATACATTGTGCAGATTTAATAGTAATTAATCAAGCAGAAGTTGTTTTCTCAGCATCCTTTTTATAATTATCTAATGTAGATCTCAAAATTTTTCAAGTGTATTTAAAACTTGGTCATCAAACTATACAAGTTGGAATAGATCAATCTAAAGTATAAACTATAAAAGAAGATGAATTTCAAAAAGAATTAGCACTTAATTCAACTCAATCAACACTACTGTCTATTCACCTACTATAATAAATATAAGATTTAGTGTTATTTCACATTGTCAAAGGTAATTTAAGTCATTGTACATATTCATTTTTAATTTTAAACATAGGTTCAAAATATGTATTTCTTACTTGATAAGTATTTGTCTTTACCAAAGTTTTATTTCAAAACATATCACATGCTCTAGTTTTTAACATTATATTTTTTGTATTTTCTAATACATCTTTAGAATTTTGCCAAATTTTGTTTTGTCTATATGAAAGAATATTTGGAGAACTACATTCAGGCGTAGATCCATCTGTAGAATATACAACTTTATTAAATCCTTTCATATTATTTATATCAGATATATCCATATATGAGTCATCAACAATTGTATCAATATCATTTTCATCTACATAAACAGTTTCTATTCACTCAACTTTATTTGTATAATTTTCATTTAGTGGAATAGGATTTTTATAAGCTGTATAAACTTTATTATTTAATGTTGCGTCAACAACACCATTTGTTCAAGCATGAGTTCATAAACTTCACATATCTACAGAAAAAGAGTATAATTCCCATTTCGGAGTAGTATAACTATACCATTCATCAATAATAGGAACTTTTGCTTTAACTACACCATAAGCCAGCATTTGAAAAACTAATTCAGGAATATATTGAAAATTATCTAGCTTAGGTCAAAAATTACTATATGCACCTAATTTATCAGTTGAATAATTATTTTCATTAAACAAGGCTGTTCAAGTATATGATTTTTTATTTTTATCATCAAATCTTATTGAACTTGGACATCATCAACTACTATTGATATTTTCACAATCCATTTTTATAGCTCAATCAATTCAAGCTTCTATTGTAATTCATCATTTTAATACTAAGTAAGATGTATCAACAAATGGATAAGCTCAATCAATAGGTTCAAACAAAGCAACCTTATCATCTCAAGCAAAAGGAGGAATAAAATCTTTACTTCTATAAAATCATTTATCTGGTGTTACAATCATATCAATTTCTTCCTTTGTAAATCAAGCATAAGTAAGAATAGCCCTTATAACAGTATCAACTAATGATAAATGATAATTTTTATTAATTATTCATCTTAAATATATTCATGCATCAAGATAAGCATCAAGTTCTAATACAAATTCTTTTCATTCGAATGTTTGATTTTGATTAACTCATACATTTTTATAATCTTGAGTTGAAAAATCATGTGTATCTACTTTTACATCAAAACTATAACTATTGTTTATTTTATCACCTTCTGTATAATCATCTAAAATATTTTTTCATAAATTAACTTCAGCTGACATAGGAATCCTAACTCAAAATCAATAAGAATAACCTACATCAATCCGAGCCTTAAAAACCTTATAATCAAAAGCATACAAACTTTTACTCCAATGTTTACGATCTGCTTGTCATAATGTAAAACCATTTAATAACATTTGATTATATTTTACAATTGTTGCATTCTCTTTTTCAGAAAAAAGAGCTTTACAATCGTTTTTGTCTTGTATATTTGAATACCTATCACAAGTTGAAATATCTCAATAAATATATGGAGTTTCTTCTTGATAAGTTACTCAACCTCAGAGTACTGCTGTAGGATTCTCTGTATAAGAAACTCATCATCAAATTACAGATCAAGAATTAGTTTTTGATTGTTGAAACTTTTGATTATAAGTTTTTTGAAATGTATCAAATTTTGATTGATCTAGTGTAAAATATTTTCATTTATACTTTAATGTATATGTATTTTTAGTTTGTTGAATTTTTTTATAAGTTTCAAATCTTGATATAATCTCATTTTTTGTAATTCTTGCATCACTAGCAACAGCTGATAATACTGTTTTTTTAGTTACATCATTGAAACTTGGAGGAATTATAGAAATATCAACTTTTTCTTCAGTAACCATTGTTTTTTCTATATTTTCAAATCTTGTTTTTACGGAATCGTAAGTACAATTTCATTTTAATTGACTTGGTAATTCATTACTATTTGCCTTACAGTCTTTTACTATTTCATTTATAAGTAATTCATCAGCATTATCTGGTATTGAAAAATCCTGACTTATTCCTAAAGCTTTTACATTTTTATCATTTTTCAATTCATCTTCAGTAGGTCAATTTGATTTTGTTGATATTACATCTTCTAATAAACTCGGTTCAACTAACTTTTTTCATGTAAATTTAACAGTAGTTTTCTGTGTAATTTGTAATCTATCAGGTAATAATGTTAATTCTATATCTTCTTGATTTATTGATTTAAATCAAGTTGTCTTGTTTAATTTTTCAACATCATCTTTAAACTTCTTTGTCTTAACTAGATATGAATCCAAATTAGTTTCATTTAGATTTAAACTAAAACCTCCTTCTAAAACAAATTTAGTTGGAATATTTGTTTTTCATTTCCATGTTTTTATAACTTTTCAAGCATTACTTGCTGTAACATCTTGGTAATTTATTTGAAAAGTTTTATTTCACAAATCAGTTAAAAAAACATTCTCTAAATTAGAATTTAGATTTATATTAGTATTTACAGAAGCCGAAGTAAGTGCAAATACACCCAAAAAGTTTGTAAACAACATACAAAAAGACAAAACAAAACTTAAAAGTTTCTTCATAAAAATAAAATTATTAAATAAATTAATTTAAAATAATAAACACATGATATAAATATAGTTATTTTATATATAATGCAAATTATTAATAGCATATGAAAAATAAATATATATCCCCTCAAATTATTACTGTTTTTTTAATATAATCGTATAAAACTTCCCTCAAAAAAAATCTTCTCAAGCAAAATCTTCTTGCCATTTTCATTCTGAATTTGGTCAAGCTAATTTAATAAAAGTCAAGGTTTCTCAAGAAATGCTAAATTCATAATATCATTCTCATTTACTTGAATCAGCATAAAATCTAACTACTGATCATTCTTGTTTCCATGATGTTAATCAATCTAATCATTTATTAGAAACAATCTTTCATCATTTTTCTAACATAATAGAAATATCCATTTCTTGTTCCGCAGCGTCATGACTAGGAGTATATTTCATCGTTCATTCCCAAACTCATTCAACTGAAGAATTACTTACATTTAAAGTACTTTTTTCTTCTTTCTGAGTATTATCTGACTTTTTATTTTCTTTTGTATCAGATGTTTTATTTGCTTCTGACTTTGAATTTTTTAATATATTTTCTATATCTTCTAAAGTTTCTTTATCTAAAGTTCCACCTTGATCTTTTATCCATTTTTCTAAATCATTTTTTTCTAATATTGATACTTCAATTTTCTGTTTTGTATTATCTTTTGTGTAAACTGGTAATTTAATTCATACAGCTTTTCAATCTTGAACAGCAGAATTAAATTGATCCAATGCAACCATTACAGCATTAAATTTATCAATTCCTTTATCAAGATTTCACGGAATATTTGTAATTGTTAAAACTGTTGCAAATGGTTCTGTAACTATACGTACATCTCAAACTATTTCTGATATCTTATTATTATTTCATAATGCTATCTTCGCTGCATCATCGGTTACTTCAAGAGTTAAATCTGCTCAAGCCACAACTACTGCTACTTGTCATAAAGTAGATGCTCATACAAATCATGCAGTTCATCAACTCACTATTACTCATCATACAAATCAAGCAACTTTGCAATAATCTTTTAAAATAGTTGCTGACGTTTCAAGATTTTGAAATGTATTTCAAGCTTCATTCCATGTATCTGCTTCAACTTGTGCTTGATCTTGTTTAAGTATTTGAAATGCTTTTTTTGCATCTACTCAAAGAAATTTAGCTAATGTCTTTATCTTTTTTCATGCTGGAGCTTTATCAAATACATCTGATATCTCTTGTTTTGTATAAGCATTTGTTTTTAAAATTAGATTAAAACTTATTTTTTCTTCTGATATTTTTGATGCTAATTTTTCTAATTCTAAAGCATCTTTATCCAATTGTTCCCATTTTGAAATTAAAACTGTCATTTCATTGCTCCATGTCTCATAATATTTGTATGTTTTTGCATTTCTTAGTATATTATCAGTTTGATAACGAAGAGATACATATTGCTTTGAAATAACATAAGTTTTTTCTAACATTGTTTGTTCTTCATTAATTCAATTATTTAACCTTGAAAAGATAAAAACCGTTAAAATGATAATTATTACAAAAACTAAAAAAAGTATAACTTTTAATTTTCTTTTCATATAATAATTTTTTAAAATATAAAATAATGTAATTATTACTTATTTGATTTTTGTTTTAATTCACTTAACTTATTTAATGCTTCAATTGGAGTCAATAAATTTACATCAATGTCTTTAAGCATATTTTCAATTTCACTATCCTTCTCAACATACACAACTTCAACTTCTTTACAAGATTTATCAATTCACAAGGATAATTGTTTATTATTATGAGTCAGTTCCAATTTTTTCAGCATTACTCTAGCCTCATTTATTATTTTTTTATTAATTCAAGCTAAACAGGCAACCTCAAGTCAATATGATTTTTTCATTCATCAAGGAACTATTTTTCTCAAAAATACTATATTTTCATCATTTTCTCAAACAGCAACAGAAAAATTTCTAACTCAAGAAAGAATTTTTGATTCATCAACAAGTTCATGATAATGAGTAGCAAATAAAGTTTTAGCTTTTATATTATCATGATTTTCTTTTAGTATAGCCCAAGCTAAACTCATTCAGTCATAAGTTGAAGTTCATCTTCATATTTCATCTATAATAACAAAACTTTTTTTAGTAGAATTATTAAGAATATTTGCCATTTCCTGCATTTCAACCATAAATGTAGACTGTCATAAATACAAATTATCTGAAGCTCACACACGAGAAAAAATTTTATCTGTTATAGGTATAATAGATTCTGAAGCTGGGACAAAACTTCAAATATGACTCATCAAAACTATCAAAGCATTTTGACGAAGAAAAGTCGATTTTCATCACATATTTGGTCATGTTATAATATGAACATAGCTATCACCTTTCAAATCTAAATCATTTGATATAAAATCTGAAACAATCTTTTCAATTATAGGGTGTCTTCAATTTTTTATACGTAGATCATAATTATTTGTGATTATAGGTTTTCTATAATTTCAGTCATATGCCATTTTAGACAAAGATACAATAAAATCTACGTATGCAGTTTTCTCACCTAACTCTTTTATAGAATTAAAATCATCTAAAACTACATCTCTGATTTTCAAAAACTCCTTATACTCTAACTCAGCTAATATTTGTTCACCTTCAATTATATCTTTCTCAAATTGCTTTAGTTCTTCTGTAATATATCTAACAGCATTTACCAAAGTTTGCTTATGTACAAAAGAATCAGGAACTTTTGATATATGATTTTTCGAAATCTCAATAAAATACCCAGTAACATTTGTGTATTTTATTCTTAATGTTGATATTTGAGTTTGTTCAATTAAAGAAGACTGGTAATTTGCCAACCAATCTCTAGAATTACTTATTCTATCCCTTATTTTATCTATCTCTATATCATATCAATCTTTGATAATATTTCATCCTGTTATAAGATTTTCTCCATCAATCTTTATTGATTTATCAATCAAATCTATTATACTTAAAATATCTTGCATAAAATTTAAAAATTAAATTGAAAATATTACTTTTAAGATTATAAATATATCAATAAATTTTCAAAATTAAAAAACAAAAAAAGTATTTATTGATAATAAATTAACAAAAAATATGATAAAAATAAATAATACTGATTCTATCGTAGATATAATACAAAAAATTCAAGAAGAAGAAAGTAAAGAGGTTATACTTGATTTCCCTTTTTGACACCCAATATTACACAACTATTTATCTTTAAAAATATTAAAAAATAAAGCCTGAAATAAACCAATTACTATAGTAACAAAAGATTTAACAAGTAGAAAAATATGAAAAAAATTATGAATCAATTTTTCAATAATAAAAGACAGTAATTTTATAGAGTTATCTCAAAATGCTAAAATAATTAATCACAATTTATCGTATTGGGAATACTTTAAATTTGAAATAAATCGTTATTCAAAATTATTAATTTCATATTTAACAAAAAACAAAAAGATAGATGAATTTAAAAAATATTCATTGAAATACTATAACAAAAACTGAGCATGAGTTTTTATACTTATACTTCTTTTATCTATATTTATATTTTTTGTAGTACTTTTTTTTGCAATAAACAAAACCTATATATACATAAAACCTGAAATAAATATCAAAACTATTGCATACAATTATATTTTTAAAGATTTATGAAATAGTGATGAAACATCATCAAACTGAAAAATTATTAAAGTTAAAAAAATATCAAAAACTCTTTCTCTTGAAGAAATATTTCAAACAAGTTGAATATATGCATGAAATTCAAAAAAAACAAGTTGAGAAGTTACTTTTTATAATACTTATACAGAAAATGTATCACTAAAAATAAATACAAGAATTGAAAATAAAGACTGATTAATCTTTGAAACAAAAACTGCAGTAACTATACCAGCCTGAAGCATAGACACAAATTGAAAAATCATTCCTTGAATAATAAAATCAGAAGTTGCAGCTAAAGATTATGATATAAATTGAAGATATATATGAACAAGATGAAATAAAATAATAATAAAAGAAAAATTTAGTTTACCATGATTAAAGTGAGATGATAAAACAAAAATATATGCTATGGCAAGTTGAAAATTTTCTTGATGAAGTGACACTTACGAAAATATATTATGAGAAAATGACATAGAAAATTCAAAAAATATTTTTGAAGATAAATTAAAAAAACAAGCCTTAAGTGAAATTAAAAGTGATTTAGATAAAGAAAATAAAACAAATAATGTTACATATGAAATTCTATCTTATGATGATATCTTTAAAAATGCAAAAGTAAATATAACTATTCCAGATAACATAAAAGTCTGAGAAAAAATAAAAAACTTTCAATTAAAATGAACAATTGACTTTTTTTGTTATATATACAACAAAGACTCAGTTATAAACAAACTTGAAAGTATTGTAAATGAAAGAATAATAAAAGAAGAAAAAAATATAAATTGAGAAGCTGTATCAGAAGAAGTTGAAAAACTGCTTTCAATTGATAAAAACTCTTTAAGAATAACAAATATAATATATGAACAAACTAAACCACTAGAAGTAAAATTAACTATCGAAATTGATGCAAGAATGTATAAAAACTTCTTAAATAAAAACAGTGCTTACGTTCAAAGATTAAAAAATTGAATTTATTGACTTAAAAAAGAAGATGCCGAAAAAATTTTATTAAATGATAAAAATATAAGAAATGTCGATATTGATATACAACCATTTTTTATGGATAAAATATCAAATATTGAAAATAATGTAATATTTGAAATAGAAAATACAAACTAGTTATGATTTATAAAAAATACTCGTTATATAAAAATATCAAAAAACAAAATAAAGAATCATAACAAAAGTCCAACCAAATTCTAAAGAAATATCAAAAAATGAATGAAGTAAAACTGAAAAAAAGATTCAAATCAACAAATTTTTAACATATCATAAATTAAAACTTTTTCAATATTCCAAATATGCTTTTGAAAAATAATATGCAATAACTCAACTACAAAAAATATGTAACATAAGAGAAAAAACTGATCTTGAAAAATACACAGTTATAGTATCAGATGATAGTCAGTATGCTATATAAGTATTATATATATATAAAATATTCTCAAGAAAAACAAACCCTAATGCAACAAAAAAAGTATATAAAACTCATTTGTTTATAGTTTTTACAAAACCTAAAGAAGTTCCTAAAAAATTGATATGTTTTGATAATTCCTCAATTAAAGCAACAAATAAATAATAAAAAACAATCATATTCAAACCAAAAACACTAACTCATCAAAAAGATAATTCTCTTAATTCCCCTAATTTGATATGATTAAATAATCAAATAAAATCAAAAAAAACTAGTAATTGTGAATACAAAAAAGATATAAAACAAAATAACAACAAAGAATAAAACATATATTTTAAAACTTTTTTATTTTCATTTTTACAAAACAATGAAAATAATAATGAAAATATAAAGATTAAAGTAAAAAAAATAAAAACTATTAAATAATATTTTAACAATGAAAAATTAGAAAAAACATCAAATAAATAAGAAATTTTTAAAAATTTAAAAATCTTATCATAAAAAAAAATCGGAATTACTCCTAAAAATCAAGAGACAATTCCAATAATAAATCTCTGTTTATTTAATCTATCTCAATCAATATATGAAAATATATATCCCCATATTACTATTGGGAATAAAACTATAACTGAAAGTAATAGAATTAACATAACAAAAAATATAAAATATAAAATACTACCTGTAAATCTTATATTTTCAAAATTTTACAAATCATTCATCCTTAGTTTTTTTCATATTTAAATTAAAAATTATTCAAACAATCAACATATTTAATCACAAAAAAACAAAGAATCAACCTATAAGATACGCTAAAAACTCAGGAAATTTTATTATTATAATTCAAAATAAAATTAAAAATATAGAACTTATTCTCATAAAAATTTTGTTACCTTCTAAAATTTATTCTTCAACTACATCTCAACCTAAAAGTCTTATCTTTTCTAAAAAATTTGAATAACCTCTCTTTATATAATTTACATTAGTTATTTTTGTTTCTCATTCAATTAATAAAGCCAATATTACCATAGCAACTCAAGCTCTCAAATCCCAACTAGTTAAAGTTTCTCATGATTTAAAATTAGTTTTTCAGAAAATTAATGCTTCATGAGGATTCAAAATAGCAATATGTCATTTTACTTTTTCAATCTCAACCAAAAAATTTAATCTTGACTCAAACAATATCTCATGAATTCTTGAAACTCAATCAGCCTGAGTTAATAAAATCGAAAAAGGTGATTGTAAATCAGTTGGAAATCATGGAAATATATTTGTTTGTAATGAGACAGATTTTAAACTTGTAGATCTCCGAACTCTAACTGAATCATTTCATGTTATATCAATTTTTACTCAAGCTTCTCTCATTTTTTCTATAAAAGCATACAAATCATCAACTCTAGCATTTTCTATATCTATGTATTCTCTTGATAATAAAGCTCAAATTATCATAAAAGTACCTGACTCTATATAATCAGAAATCACCTCATATCACAAATTATTATTTAAACTACCTACTCACTCAATAATAATTGTATGATCATAATCTACATAAATATCTGCTCATGCTAATTTTAAAAAGTTAATCAAACTCATAACATGAGGTTCTATAGCAGCTAATTTTATAATAGTCTTTCAATTTCTCAAAACATTAGCTAAAACTAAATTTTCAGTAGAGGTAACAGAAAATCATGCATTGATTACTTTATCTCACGAAGTTTTAGTTCATGTAATTTCAATCATACAATCATCTGTATACTTATAATCATATCAAATAGTCTTTAATCACTCAAGATGTCAATCAATAGGTCTTTTTCATATACTACAACCTCAAGGTTGTGGAATGGATAATTTATTGAAAAACTGTAAAATTGGTCCTAATAATAATATACTAGCTCTTATTTCTTTAATTCTAGATGCTTGAAAATTATCAAGAGACAATTTAGATGTATCTAAAAATAATGTATCATCTAAGAAATTATATTGAACTCACAAAGTTCACATTATTTCCAACATTGTTACAACATCTCATATATAAGGAACATTTTTTAAAACAACCTTTCATCTAACAAGTAATGATGCAACCAATAAAGGTAAACATGCATTTTTAGAACCGCTTATTTTTACATTTCAATACAATTTTTTTCATCAATTAACGACAAACATAGATAAACATTATTAATAAATAAAACCTAAAAATTATAGCAACTTTTTAATTAAAATCAAAAAAGATTAATCTATTTCCATCATAACTTCTTTCAAGATATCTTTTACAATAGATTCTTCATCATAAAAAATCTTATATGCAATAAACACCATCGATAATAAATTCACATTATCAGTTCAGACTTTTTTTATTTCATCAAGATCTAAAGTAAAATCAGAATCAACCAATTCAACACTTTTCAACATCTTTATGTTATTTGAATTATAATCAATTTTCTTAATATAATCTCTTATAAACTGACTTTTTCATCATCATCAAGTTATAAAAAATCTATTTGGACAAACTCTTCATTCAGTTATTTCCTGTAGTGCAAGAATTATACATTCTCATAAAGTCTCTAAAAAAATTTTTTTTTCATCGTAAAAATCTTTTTCTAAGTTTTTTATAATTTTCTCTGTTGGAATAATTTGTTTTTGTTTGATTTTCTTAAACAAATCATTCATTCATATATTTATTTTTGATGATCAAATAACTTCTTCAGCTTTCTTTATCGTAATAAAAGTATTTAAATTTCAAATATTGATTATGGCAACACTACTTGTATCATCAAATAACTTTGTAACACTATATTCTTCAGGAATAATAGTAATTATTTCCTTGTTAAGAATCTTTCATATTTCCTCAAAAACTTCATATTTACTATTAGGAATAAAAATATTTGTAATAGAAAGTAAAACATCTTTTCAAACCTTTCAATAAATATCCTTAACTTGATTATTATCAATAAAAATTTGGTTTATATTACTAAACAATATCTTTAAATCTTCTTTTATATATCATGTTTTTGATTTTATTTTTTTTACTCATCTATCAATACATTCAAGTTCCTTATTTTTTAATATATGAAAAATCTCCTCCCTTTTAATTTTTTCGTTTCTATTCTCTCTTTCAAATATAACTCTTGAAAAAACCAAAAATACATCTGGAGTTATTGAATTTATTATAATTTTTTTTATTTGATTATTTGGATCAACTTTCTTTAATGCAATTCTTAAGTTTTCACATAATCCTTTTAAGTCTGAGATTTCTCAATTTAAAATAATATCTTGTTCCTGTCTTTTTTCAGCATATGAAACAATATCAATCTCATCTTTTTTAAATTTACAATTAGCTACTTTGATTTTGTAACTTCATATATCTATAACCCCAATATTATTAACGCCTAATTCTTCTTTTTTAAACATAAACTATTTTTTATAATTTTTTCAAATTTTTGAAAGTAATAAATTTCAATCTTTTACATTTCAGGCTCAAATAAGCGCCATTGCTAAATCTTCAGTTATAAGTTCATCTCATGGAGATATATTTAATGCCCTTTTTAAAATTAATATTCATTTTTCTTGTTCTCAAACCATACAATACCCCCATCATAAATTTCTTAGAACCTCTGCATTATTTCACATAAGCATATTAGATTTTTCTAAATACTTTATAGACTCTTGAGATTTATTATTTGAAAGTAAAATAAACCCTTTTAAATAGTTTCAAGTTGCTGAATCTTTATTTAAGGATAATGCAAAATTAACAGCTTTTTTTGCTTGAACTAAATTTCACTCATATAAATAAATATCTGCTATTTCTTCATATATTCTATAATCATCACAATAATTTAAAATAACATCTTTTAATAGTTTTAATGCCTCTTTAAACTTCTTGTTCTGTTTTAAATTTTCAACTTTTATAATTAAATCTTTAACTGTATCCATACTTATTTTTAATTTATAACATATGAATATATTAAGTATAATCTATAAAAAATCAATTATTTTTTATAAACAAAATTTCACATATAAAATAAATCTGCAAAATATTAAAATGATAAAAATATATTGATAATATATAATTTTTATTTATAATAAATAAAAATTATTAATAAAGTATTCATATGAAAATCTTTAATAACTTTGACTCTAAATTTAAAGAAAAAGAATACAACGAAGCTATAAAAAACTATTGAGAAGAAAATGTTCTACTAGTTCAAAGATGTATAGCTTACCTAATCATAAAATGATGGATCCCATTGTTTTTATATATTATATTAATAATACCTATTATAATTTGAGCCTATTTTTTAAAAACATACACATATGTTTTTCGGTCAATTGTAACAGTTTTATCAATTTTTTCACTTTCAGTCCTATATAAATTTTTCCTAGTATACTTAGATTATAAATATGATTTTTCAATTTTTACATGTAAAAGAATATTTACCTATAAACAAGAATGATTATTAAATTCAGATTTTAAAGACTTACCTGCAGAAAAAATAAGATCCATTGTATCATCAAGAAACTGACTAATATGAAATATATTTGGATATTGATCAGTTGAAATATATACAGACTGACAATGATTTATGGAAAATGAAGACGAATACCATGAAAGAAGTCATGCATGAAAAACAAAACTAACCTATGTATATCGCCCAAATAAAATCAGACAAAGAATTCTTAGAATATGTGTAATTAATCCAAGATAACCTATATAAAAACAATTTACAATGAAATATGATTATCACTAGTACTATGAATCTGATAAAAAATAAAGATTTCATACCTTTTCATTTCAAAAATATAAATATAATAATTTAAATATCCTATATTATTAATTTTCTATGCAAAAAAAATACAAAATATGAATTGATGAAGCTTGAAGATGACCATGGTTAGGTCCAGTAGTTGCCTGTGCCCTGACGTTTGCTTGAAATATAGAAAACTCCTTATTAAACAAAATAAATGATAGTAAAAAATTAAGTGAGAAAAAAAGAGAAGAAATTTTCAATGAATTAATAAAACTTTCAATAGAAGAAAAACCAAAAATTTACTTCTGAGTTTGAGTTGTAGATAACTACATAATTGATGAGATAAATATAAAACAAGCAAACAAAGAAGCAATGAAAAGAGCTTTAAGTGAACTTCTAAGAAAAATAAAAATAGAAGATGTAGACTCAGTACTTATTGATTGAAATGATAATTATACATTTTCTGAACTAACTAAAAAACCAATTTTTATTATATGATGAGATGCTAAGATAATAGAAATCGGAGCAGCAAGTATAATAGCAAAAGTTTTTAGAGATAAACTTATATGAACTTATTCTCTAATTTACCCTAACTTAAATCTAGAAAATCATAAATGATATGGTACAAAAAAACATATAGATTATTTAACATGACCTGATAAAGTTACATGAATTCACAGAGTAAGTTATAAACCAGTAAAGAAAGTACTAGAAAATAAAGAAAAACTACTACTTCATGTTTGCTGTTGACCAGATGCAACTATCCCTATAGTAGATTTAAAAGACAAATATGATATAAGATGTTTCTGGTATGACCCAAATATCCATCCAAAAGAAGAATATGATAAAAGATTAAAAGCATTTAAAAAGGTTTGTAAAATTGAAAAAATACCTTTTATAGAATGAGAATATGATACAAAAAAATTCTTTAAAATATCAACTTGATTAGAAAAATGTCCAGAAAAATGAGAAAGATGTAAAAAATGTTATGACTTCAGACTTGAAAGAACTCTATATGAAGCCAAAAAACTATGAATAAATCTTTACACAACAACTCTAACTATTTCACCACACAAAGACGAAAAAAAGATATTCAAAACATGAGAAAAACTAAATAATGAGAACAATGAACAATTTTTAATTATAGATTTCAAAAAAAATGATTGATTTAAAAGAAGTATAGAATATACTACACTTCATTGAATTTATAGACAAAACTATTGTGGATGTATATATAGTAATAAAAAATAATTATGAGCTTACTTTTTTGGTGACTTGCATTATTATCAACCATTGGATACAATTTACAATGGGCTCTTAATACAAAATTTTGAAGAAAATGAGATTCTTTATCAATGTGAACATATAGAAGCTTAAGTTTAGCAATAAGTATGTTACCATTACTACTTTTTTCAAGTACTAAAAACATATTAATTATTTATAATTACCAATTTGAACTAATCTTATCTTCAATAAGTGCCTGAATTTGAGTCTGGTTTATGTATATTAGTATGAAATCATTACCAATATGAATAACTACAAGTTTTAGATCAGTATTCTCTGTATTAACAACAATTGTTTGATGATTTTTACTGTTCTGAGAAAGTTTAAGTCTAATCACAATTATTTTTGTTTTAGTGATTTTAATTTGATGAGTTATTATTTCATTAAGTAAAGTTAAATTTAACCATTTAATAAATGATAACTTTTATGTTTGAATTATTTTAGCATCTATTAGTTGAATATTATCTGCTATAGCACTAACATTAATGGTTAAAGTATCAAGAGAGCTTGATCCTTTTGTTTCTTCATATTTTTGGGAATTTGAAATAGGTATAGTATTATTAATAATATTACTTATAAGAAACAAAGTATACAAATGAAAAATAGAAAAAATATCAAAAAAAGATTTTCTCAATATTTTTACAGCATCTAGTCCTTCCCTAATATGAACATGATGTTATGCTTTTGCATCAACTATTTGACCAATATGAATTGTATCATCTATAGGTGTTTTATGAATAGCTTTTTCAACGATATTTGGAATATTTTTATTTAAAGAAAAACTAAGCTTTAAACAATACTTCTGAATATTTATTATAATTATTTGAATTTTATGACTTAAACTATACAAATAAATGAAACAAATATTTAAAGACAAAATTACAGACATAGACTGAAACTATTTTGATAATAAATTTTTACTTGAAATTTTTGATTTTTCATTATGAATAAAATCAAGTGATACAAAAATAATCTTTATGAAAGATTTACTTGAAAAGAAAAAAAATGAATCATTACTTGAAAAAGTAAAAATTCACCCAGCAATGCGGAGTGAAGTATATTCCCCAAAAGATGAATTAGAAATTTTTACTGAAATTTTTGAAAATGCAATAAATAACAAAGAAAAAACTCATATAATATGAATTACTCTAAAAGAAGAAGTTGAAATGCTTGAAAATTACTATAATGAATTATGATTTTTCAATGAAGATATAAATTGTTTTAAAGTAGATTACAATATTCCTTTTATATCAACATCAGTTGATATAAAGAACCTTATTTGGAGATGAAGTGATTATAAAAGAATGTGAAAAGATATATTTTTTATTCCTCCTATAAGAGAAGCATGACAAGTAAAATCTATGTATAAATGATTAAATAGATGAAGTATTACATGAATCTACATTGAAAATATATGAAAAGAAGAAAAAAACTTTCTTGAAAATGAAATCAAACAAGAACATTTTTTACCAATCACACTTGCAAAAATATTAAATTATAATTATGAAGATTTATGATTTTTATGAGAAAAAACTAAATTTGAAATAAATTATTAAAACAAATAAAAAACATTGACAATATATTAATCAATGTTTTTATAAAATCAATTTATTTTATTTTTTATGCCCTAACCTAACTATATCTTCATGTATACTATTTGCTGCAAGACATCACTCAGCAGCACTCATTATAGTTTGCCTAAATTTATTACTATTTGTTGTTACATCTCAAGCCGCATAAAGTCATGCAATAGATGTCTCTTGTCTTTGATCAACAATTAAACAACCATCTTCATCTTTTTTAGGAGCCATACAATCAATTATCTTTGTATCTGGTTCATTTCAAACTGCAACAAATATACCATCTGCTTTCAAAATCTTTCAACTTTTTAAATAAATTTCCTCCATAAACATAGATCAACTTACACTTTCAACTTCTTCATTCAAAACAAGTTCAATATTTTCGGTATTTTTTATTTTTTCTACCCGAACAGACTCAGCTCTAAAAGTATCTCTTCTATGAATAAGATAAACTTTTCTACAAATATCAGATAAAAACAAAGCTTCTGTCAAAGCAGTATTTCATCATCAAATTATAGCAACATCACGATTTTTAAAAAACATAGCATCACAAGTAGCACAATAACTAACTCATTTTCACAAAAACTCTTCCTCTCATTTAAATCATACTTTTTTATATTTATTTCAAGTAGCATAAACAACAAATCTTGAATTAAATTCCTTTCAAGAAACAGTTTTGATTAAAAATAAATTATCATTTTTTTCCACACGAGCAACAGTATCTTGTAGAAATTCACTTCAAGATTCTTCAGCATGTTTGCGAAAATTATCCATTATATGCTTTCAAGAAGCACTAAGTGTTCAAGGATAGTTCTCAACCTTATGTGAAGTAGCCAAAGCTCATCAAAACATACTTCATATAATCAAATTTTTCAAATTATATCTACTTGCATACATTCATGCAGGTAATCAAGCACTTCACGCTCAAATTATTATTACATCATAATTCATAACATATACAATTAAATATTAAAAACATGTTTTAAAAGTTCTAATCATGTATTAACTCAAGCAAGTTCAAAATCTCATCAAAATCAAGGAGTTGTATTTACTTCAATAATAGCTCAATTTGTTTCTATCAAAGATTTAGATAAATCCTTAGTAACAACATCAACTCAAACTACTTTTAATCACAAAATTTTTGCAGCTTTTAAACATTCCTGTTTCAATTCTTCTCATAAGTCATTTGTAACATTTTTTAAAACTCACCCAGCTCATAAATTTGATATTCATACTAATTGAATATTTTCTCTTTTTTTCGGAACAGAATACAAGTTATATCAATTTTTTCAAATATAATGCATCAATCTATCATCTGTTTTTATTATACATAAAATTGATTCATATCAAATTCACCTTAAAGGATTTTTATTTTCAATCTCTATAAGTTCTTTTATATTATGAATTCAATCTCAAATAATAAAAGCTGGAATTCTTTTAATTCAAAGAACAATTTTATCTCATATAACAAGTATTCTATGTTCATCTCACTCTATATGCTCTTGGATAATTATATTATCAGAAAATCTAAATGCTTCTTTTATCCCATAATTTAACTCATCTAAAGAATCAATTCAAACAGTAACTCAATTTCAATGTCACTCATCAACAGGTTTAGTTACTAAAGGAAAACTTAAATTAATACTAGTTACATCAAAAGAATCAAACTCACTTTTTTTCAAATAAATACTTTTTGGAACTTTTACTCAATTTTTATCTAAAATCAAATTTGTTAATTCTTTATCATCAGCAATTTTATATCAAAGTGCTGAATTTCATCAAAAATCATTATTTTTAAAATATACTTCTTTTCAATTTCATTTTATTAAAAAAAAATTTTTTTTCTCATTTAATATTTCTACAAAAAAACCTAATTTCTTTGCTTCAGAAACAAGAATTTTAGAAGTTATAGAAAAATAATCCATCATTTTTCACATAATATATATTCTTAAGAAATAATATAATATAAAATACTCTGTTAAAATTATTTATCAAGTTTTAAAAAAAATTTATTCATTACAAAAAAAGCACTCGAATTTTCAATAAGACTAAATATATCAAATTTATTTTCAGATTTATCTAGATTTTCTAATAAATAATCATCATTTACACATCACAAATAAATAACATCAAATAATTTTTTCCCAAAATCTTTTTGTTTCTTCAAAATTTTATATAATCCTTGAGTATATATCAAATCCTTAGTATTTATATAATTTTTTATATCAGAAAACCCCCTAAAAACTCTGAACTTATTAAATTCATATTGCTCTAAAAAATCATAATAATCTATTTTTCAATCTAACAATCATAAAACCTGACTAAATTTATCAATGTATTTTTTTACTTTTAAATTTCTAAAAATCAAAGTATTAAAAGAATTTTCAAGATACATAGCTAATCATTCTATATATTCTTCAGAATTAGAAAATCTAACTAATGAAGAAAATAATAATTCAGAAGAAAAATTTGAAAATTGTTTTGCATGTCAATCTATTTCATGAATAATCAAGTTAAATAATCTCTCAAAAGAAACATTAGCATCAGATGGAATATATATAACTCCCTTATTATTTGTAAAACCTCAATGAACAATTGATCACACATTATTTGTAATTTCTACATCCCAAAAATCAGAAATTTTTAGATACTTTAATGCCTCTTCAAAATAAAACTTGATTTGTGTTGAATTAAAAGTATACCAAACAAATTCTTGAATTTTTGAAAAAATCACATCATATTTTTTTGATTCAATTAATAAATCCGAAAAATAATTAATTATCAAATCTTGATTTTTTAAAACTTCTTCTCTACAAAAATCTAAATCAACTCAAAAAGACTTAGTTACAAGATGAAATTTCTTTTCTTCATTTTTATCATAAAAACAATTTATCAATTCTAAGATATTTCATATTTCTCCAAGTTTTTTTTGATATTGAACCTTCAAAAAATCTGATTCAAATTCTACATCATCAAACAATAAAAGTAATTTATTATAATCTTTTTTTAACTCATTTTCTTTTCATTTTAGAAAATTGACATTTGGATAATCTAAATATAAAAATCATTTTTTATAATCAACATCAGTTGTTTTTTTATCAATATAAAACAAAAATATATGATCACTCAAATAAGAATTTTCTAAGAAAAATTTTTTTATCAAATTATCATAAGAAACAAAATCCATTAAATCTAATTAATTATTATTATCAATTTATATTTAAATCTCTCAATATGCTATCAATATTTGAATAATTTTCTCATGAATTATCATACCTAAATCTAATCTTTGGTAACTTTATTAATCCAATTTTTTGATTAAATTTTTTTTGTATATCATATCAATGCTTCGCTAATGTTTTTGGTAAAATAGCTTTTTCTTTAAAAGAACTTATAAAAACATCTAAATATGATAAATCTGAACTAACTTTTACTCAAGTAATTGTTATTATTCAAAATATTTTTTCACTATCTTCTATTTCTTCAAAAATTATTTCAGATAATAATTTTTGTGCTGTAGATTGAAGTTTATTAAGTCTATCTTGTTTCATGTAATTTAAAATTAAGTATAAAGCGAAAAATAAAAAAGATTAAACAAATTTAAAGTTCACAAATAAAACTTTATTCTTTTGTCTTTTCTCTTTTGACTCTACTTATTATATTTATAAATTTTTTATTGACAAAAAATTTTTTTAAATAAAATATATATACTTATATTATTAAAAAACAAGGAGATAGAATTATGATTTATTCATTAAGAAAAGAAGGTGAAACTAATGAAAAATTAATTTTAAAATATAAAAAATTATTTTTTCAATCAAGAATATCTAACAAATTAAAATCTGAAAGATATGTTACAAAAACACCAAGCAAAAGAAAAAGAAGAGAAATAGCTATGGTAAGAGAACATTATAGAGATTTAAATACAAAAGTTTACTTTTAGTAAATATAAAAAATTTCCTGAATTATCAGGAATTTTTTTATATTTCAAATTTTATTTCTCAATAAATACAAGCATATCATCAGACTCTAATTAAATTATTAATTACTTTAACATATATTCTACCAAATTTACTCATTATATATCATTGTTCAATAACAAAATCTGTTTTACCTAATAAACTATGTTTAACAGCATATGCTCAAAGAGCTCATCAAGCTATTCAAGTTATAGGATCTTCATTTATTCAAATAAGTGGACTAAATTGTCTAGTATGAAAATCTCAATTTTCTAAAGTATCAAAAGTAAACAAGTACAATCCTCTTGTACTTTTCTCCTTACAATAAGAAATAATACTATCAAAATCAGGTTTTATTTTAAGAAGTATTTCCAAAGATTTAATTGAAACAATTAACTTATGGGCTCAAGTTGAAACTGATTGTATAGGATAATTACCTAAATCATCTACTTTTATATTTAATAATCTAGATATTTTTCCCCTGTCACTTTCTATAACATGAAATTCTGGAACTTTTTGTTCCATTGTAATAAATCAACTTTTATCACATTCCACATTTAAAATTCATAAGTTAGTCTCTTGAGTTAATATTTTTTTAAATCTATTTCAAAAATCAATTTTTCATTTTTTAACCAAAGCATAAAAAGCAGCAATAGTTGCATGCCCACATAAATCAACTTCTTCCTTTACTGAAAAAAATCTTAACTTAAAATCTGCTTTATTTGACTTTGAAATAAAAACTGATTCAGAAAATCATAGTTTTTTTGAAATATTTAACATTTGTTCATAATCCAATGAATCAGCATCAAAAACTACTCATGCAGGATTTCAAGCATTTTTATCCTTTGTAAATGCTTTTACTAAAAACACTTTTGCTTTCATGAATTTTAAAAATTAGTAACTACCATATTTCAAAAATTATTTGTACTACAAATCTATCTCTGGTTTACTAAGAGCTAAAGGATCTGCACTAGATTCACCTCCTGTAATTTTTATTATATCTTTATCAACAATATTAAATCTCTTATATGCATCATTATAACTATTCACTGTTGTTCATAAATTTCTTCAGACTTTTTGGAATAGTTCTTCATAATTTGCTAAATCTTTTTGTAATTTTATAACATACTTTTGTATTTCCTTAGCTTGTTCTTCTATTTGCAAAGCTTTCATTCACTGAATTACAGTTTGAAGATAAGCATAAAAACTTGAAGGTGAACAAATAATAACTTTCTTAGAAAAAGCATATTCAATAAGTTTTTTAGCCTCTATATCTCATACTTTATTAATAAATATATCATAATACATTCATTCTGCAGGAATAAGCATAAATGCAAAATCAGTAGTGTCTCTTTCTGGCATTATATATTTACTTGTTTCATCAATTCTATTTTTTAAATCTTTTTTTAACTCGGTAGAATATTTTTTTATTTTTATTTCATCATCCTCAGCATCAATCAATCTTTCATAATTTTCCTGAGGAAACTTTGAATCAATAGGAATAATCTTTCATCATATAAATAAAGCAGCATCAACAATTCAAACTCATTCAATTGTATATTGTATTTTGTATTGATCAGGATTAAAAACATTTTCAAGTAACTCCAATAAGAAATATTCTCATAAATTTCATCTTTGTTTTGGATTTTTAAGTATATTTTCAAGTCATCTTAATTGTCATCAAATATCTTTGATTTGTTTATTTGTTTCTTCTAATTGAGTAAGTTTTTTTGTAATATCTTCAATTCTTTTATTTGCTTCTTCATTTATTTTTGTTGAAGTTGCAAATGTTTTTTGCATATTATCAGTAATTAATTTATTTGCATCGTTTAACTTTGTATCTAAAGTTTTATTTGTATTACTTAATTTATCTTCTAAAGTTTTAGTATTTTCTGTTAATTTTTGATCTAAAGTCCTATTTAAGTTTAATACTTGTTCCTGCAAAAGTCTCATAGAATCACCATCTTCCTTTTTATTTCAATTTAAAACTAAATAAATAACTACTCAAATCAAAAGCACAACGATTATTCAAAGTATAATATCCATACAAAATTATTAGTGATAAAGTTATATATAGTATATATTTCTTACTTAATTTGTAAAATTGATTTTACAAAATTATGAAAAAGTGGATGTGATTTTGTCGGACGAGATTTAAACTCTGGATGGAATTGACTTCAAATCATATAAGGATGATTTTTTACTTCTACAATTTCAGCTAATTCTCAATTTGGACTCTTTCATGAAACCACAAATCAATTTTTTTCCATTACTTCCCTATAAAGATTATTAAACTCAAATCTATGTCTATGTCTTTCAGTTATTTCTTCTTCTCAATATACAATATAAGCTAAAGTTCATTTTTTTATTGTACAAGGATAAGATCATAATCTCATTGTTCATCATTTTTTATAAATACATTTTTGAGATTCCATTAAATGAACAACTTTATTTTCTGATTTTATATCAAACTCTTCACTATTAGCATCTTCAAGTCACAATACATTTCTGGCAAATTCTATAGACATAATTTGTGATCATAAACATACTCAAAGATAAGGAATATTATTTACTCTAGCATAATTACAAGCACTAATCATTCATTCAATTCATCTATTTCAAAATCATCATGGAACACAAATTCAATCAAGTCACTGTAATAATTCAATTCATTTTTTTTCAATTTTTTCTGCATCAATAAAGACTAAATTAACTTTACAATTATTTTCAAATCAAGCAATTTTTAATCATTCGTTTAGAGAATAATATGAGTCTTCAAGTCAATTATATTTTCACACCATTCAAATTTTTATTTCTTTTTTTGAATTAACAATATTTTCTCTTAATTTTTCCCATTTTGATAAATCAAATCATTTATTCTCAAGCTTCAATTTTTCTAAAATTAAAGCTCAAACTCCTTTATCATTATATTTCAATGGAACTTCATAAATACTTTTTAATGTTTCAGAAGGAATTACACAATTTTTATCCATAGAACACATATAAGCAATTTTTTCTACTAATTCATCATCTATAAGCTTATCAGCTCTTAGAAACAAAAAATCCGGAATAATTCAAAAAGACATAAGTTGTCTTAATGAATGTTGAGTTGGTTTAGTTTTCAGTTCTTTTGAAACTTCAAGATATGGTAACAAAGTCACATGTACAAACAAAACATTTTCTTTTCACAATTCATTTCTTAATTCCCTAGCACTCTCAAGTAAGTACCCATTTTCCAAATCTCATACTGTTCATCAAATCTCTACAATTAAAATTTCTGCATTATTTGAGATATAAGCTTCTTTAATAGTTTCCTTTACCAAATTAGTTAAATGAGGAATAATCTGAACAGTTTTTCAAAGATAATATCAATCTCTTTCTCTTTTTAAAATTTCCTCAAAAAATTTTCAAGAGGTAAAAGATGCAAAACTATTCAAATCTTTATCTATAAATCTCTCATAATGTCCTAAATCTAAATCTGTCTCTGCTCAATCATCAGTAACAAATACTTCCCCATGTTGGAAAGGAGACATAGTTCAAGGATCAACATTTAAATATCAATCAAGTTTCTGCATTGCTATTTCATATCATCACCCCCTTAATACTGCTCATATAGAAGAAGCTGTAATTCACTTTCAAATTCAAGAAAGTACTCATCATGTTACAAAAATTATTTTCATAGTATAAATTAATTAAAGATTAGAAAATACATCAGTTTTTATTTCATATTTATAATAGTCCTTTTCTTCAAACTTCTTTCAAAGTTTTTCTTCTATTACAGGAATAAAATCCTCTCAAGCAAAAAGTTTTTTAGAAATATTAGGTAAAATTACAGCCAAATCAGAATAATCCTTTGTTATTACAATCACTCATGATTCTAAAGGATTTAAATTATAGATTTTTCATTCACTTAATAAATCTCTTTTTTTTATATAATCAATTCTTATTTTTAGATTATTTATTTCTTCCTTTGTTATTTTTCAAAACCTTTTATCATTTGTAATTGCTTCAATAGTATTAACAATAACCTCATCCACTACACTATTTTCTATTTCTTTAACATTTCAAGAAGATCATCTTACTTCTCAATCCTTATATAATGTCACAAAAATGCATCAGGTTTTAGTCAACAAAGAATTATCCTTTAAAGTAAAATCTTTTATAGTAGGTTTTTCTCACTTTTCTAAATAAAACTTTATAGCATTTAAGGAAACATTTAAAAGCTCTTTCATAATAATAGAAATTAATTAATAAAAATTACTTATCTTTTTTAAATACTACCAAAACAAAATAAATAATCATTCATAATGTTATATATGTATCAGCAAGATTAAAAACTGAAAAATATTTTACTCAAATAAAATCAGTTACTCTTCATAAAAAGACTCTTTCCCAAGCATTTCATAAAGCTCAAGAAATAATTAAAACAAAAGACAAATCAATTATTTTATTTTTTTTAAAAGACTCATATTTTATATAATAGAATCCCAATAATAATATAATAACAATAGTCAATATCTTTAGAAAAGGAACATAAAAACTAAAAGCAATTCAATCATTTAAAAATAAATGTAAATAAAAAAATCAAGAGAAAAAATCTATTTGCTTCAAACTCAAGTAAGAAAATGCTAAATACTTACTTATAAAATCAAAAAATATTAATAAAATTATGTAAATACATAATCTCATTTTATATATATACTTAACCATATAAACTATATAAAATCTTTAAATTTTCACTACAATATCATGAATCAACCTTTTCACAATAAAAAATCTTATTTGCAACACGTAAATCTATATAAAATACCACATTAGGCTTAGTCAAATCAATATGTTCTTTATTAAAAACAACTAATTTTTTCATTTGCTCATCACTTTCTATATTTATATCAAACATAAGCTTTACATTATCATTTATGTCAAAATGCACCTCTCTTTCTTTTTCAAAATAGTAAATTTTAGATATTTTTATTCACGATATATTATTAACTAACGCTTTTTGTAAATCTGAGATTTTTTTCAAATAAGACTCTTTTATTAAAATTTTATAATCAATAAACTCTAAAGAACTTCTAGATAATGATAACTTTATTTCTTTTAAATCTTTCATTAAACTAGCATTAGCAGGAATAAAAACACCATTTTCCATTACAACATACTTTCTTCAATTAATTTCAGTATAAAAAACAGGCCTATAAGACCAAAGTTTTATATCTAACTGTGGTGGAAAGAATTGTTTATTTATATCCACCCTATATATATTCTTTTGATAATTAATTATCTGTTCACTAATCTTATTTTTATCAAGAAAAATTACATTTTTATTTCTATAAGCACTTACTGAATTATATGAAATATTTAAATCAATAAAATCTTTTTCACTATCATCCCTATCAATGTTTATAGTTTTTAAATAAAAATATGGACTAAAAATAAATGAAAAAAAGATTAATAACAAAGATACTCCCAAAAAAGAAAATATTCTTATTAATCATTCCTTAGAAAAAAGATTATTAATATTTGGTATATTAAAAGCTATCTTTGTTCTTTTTTTAAAAACTTTATCTCTATCTGAAAAAGAATCTATAAAAATTTTTTTATTTTCCAGTTTTATTTTATTTTTAAATTTCCTTTTATTAGATCTTTGTTTGAAAGAGTTAAATATATTTAAATTCATAAAAATTTTCCTACATCAAAAAAATAAGATTTATACAATTCTATATAAATCTTATTTTTTATCAATTTTTTTATAATTAATATTTTTTTCTATTCAAACAATCAGTCATCACATCTCTGTATCTTTAAAATATAACCTATTAACTATATTTTTTACAATTAAAAACAATCATCTTCATCTAATTGAGTGATTATAAAATCATTCTAATAATTTTCTTTCTCATAATTGTAGCATTTCATAAGAAGTCTTATGTTTATTTCCTTTTCATGTATCTTCAACTTCTATATTTAATTTAAAATCATTCTCATTAAAATTTACAATTATTCTTAATTTATTAAATTCTCATGATAAACTTCAATATTCAATAGCATTATTATTCAACTCATCAACTACTAATATAATTTTAAACTTTAAAATTGAATCAACTCACAAACTATCACACACAAAAGAAATAAATTCTCTTAGCTTACTTGTATACGAAAAATCAGACTTAAACAATATTTCTAAATTCAAATCTTTCAATTCATTTATCTTATCTATAATATAATTTTTATCATAACTTGATAAAAAATTATCATCTACAATTATTCTTTTCATATAATAATTATAAAATACCTTTACTATATAATATAATAAATGTTAAAAAAAATCAAAAAAATAAGAAATTCATTAACGAATTTCTTATTTTTTTGAAAGATTAATTATCTAATACTTTCTTTTAATGTTTTTCAAGCTCTGAAAACTGGAGATTTCATAGCAGGAATTTTAATAGATGCTCAAGTTCTTGGATTAACTCAATTTCTTGCAGCTCTTTTTGATACTTTAAAAGCACCAAAACCAGTTATATTAACTTCATTTCAAGCTTTAAGTTCTGAAGTAATAACTCCAATCATAGAAGTTAATGCTTTAGATACTGCATCTTGACTTAAGCTAGCTTTAGTAGCAACTGCTTTAATAAAATCTTGTTTTTTCATAGTTTTTAGTTAGTTATAAAATAAAAACACTTAAAATATAGCAAATAAAAAAAGAATTTCAAGTTTTTTTTTTATTTTCTTTAAAAGAAAACAAGATAGCATAGCTTTTAATCATCATAAATTGCATATTTATATATTCAAAGATAGTCAGTATTATCGTATTTTATGCTAATATTCTGCTTATAATTTCAAATTTTGGCAGATACTGTAATATCGGTTCTAGGCCTAGAAAAAAAAGTACCATTTGAATCTAAATTGTATTTTATAGAAGTTATTGTACTAGAATTAAATAAAACTAAATAATTAAATTTAGATGAATTATCTGTTAAAAACATTTTTACAGATTTCATATCAACAACAAAATTATTTGAACTATCCAAATATTTATAAGTTCATAAAGAACTTCAATTAAAACCTCAAACAGAAGATAATCATCAATTATCAGAAACTATATTCCAAGTAAAATTTCCAACATCTCAACTTATCAAAGATGAAGTTATTTCTAAAACTGGATAATTTGAGGCATCATCTTTATAAAATAAAGGAATTACATCATAAGATAAAGGAGCTAATTCTCATGTATAAAAAGATGTTTTTGTTCATATATCATACGATATAATAGGATTAAAAGTTCAAGTTGAATTAAGAATATTTGAAAAACTATCGTTTTTATTTAAATCAAAACGTCTATAATATCAATATCATTTTTCTTTCAATTCCAACATAGCCAACTCTCATGCTCACTCAACAGCATAATACGCTTTTAAATAATTATACATTCCCCTATTATCATTCAATTCAACTAAAACTATTTTAAAAACAGCTCAAGTTATAGCAAATAAAAACCCCATAACAATTATTGCTATTATTATAGAATATCAAAATTTATTATTGTATATTAACATAAAAAATTATTAGTACATAAATTACTTTATATAATCATCATTCAAAGTAGTTTGAATATTTAACTTACTTTTTTCAATCAAAGATGACTTTATTCATTTTCATGACATAGGATACATCAAAACATTTATTTGTACTTTTGAATTATGTTCTGAAAATATACTAAACTCTAAATTCTTTATATTTACATAAGAATTTGACAACAATTCTCAATTTTTAACAATATAACATTGTTTTGTATTACAATCAATCAAATCTGTTACTTTAATAAAAGTTCCTCACAAAGTACTCTCCTTTGCTAAATAATAATGATTATCTCAAACCCATAATTCAGATCACGTCATTATATTTGATAATCATATACACCCTTGTATAATTCACAAATCACATACTTTTATATCTTGTTTTTTTAAGTCTTCAGAAATTATTTCTATTATATTTTTTGAATTCTCTTGCAAAATTCTATCAACATCAATTCTCATTGACAAATTTGTTGTATTTACAAAAATCATTATTACTGATGTCATAATTATCGAAAAAATAGTAACAGCAACTATTATTTCTATTAAAGTAAATCCTCAAAGATTCGTTTTTTTTATTTTTCCTAACATTTTTGATATTATTATAATTATAATTTCTTGTAATCAGATAAAACTGTGGTTAAATTAATCTCATGATATCCTCTTATATACCAAATAACTTTTGATGTTACTTTATAAGAATTAGCAATTATTACATTATTTCATGATGAATCTATATATGATAAAGGTTCAATATTTAAATACCTAAAAATTTTTGTTCTCTTATTCCCTCAAGAACAATCATAAGTATATTTACCAGACAAATCATTACATAATTCATAATCCCTCATATTAGAAGTTAAAAAACTAGCTCACTCTTTAAAATTATTTATTTTTTCTAATTTAACAGAAAAATCTGGATACAAAGAATTATAATCTAACCAAATTTTATAATATCAATTTGTAATATAATTTGAAGACAAATCAAAATTATTATCAATATTAGGATTAATTAAATTCCATTTATGTAAATTTTCATAATTAGAATCCCTTAAATTCTTTAGTAATTCAAGTCATTCTCTTGATAAATTTGCTGCAATAATCTGATTTTTATTGTAATCATTAAAATTTATCGTTGAGGAAATAAGCATATATATTGAAGTTAATCCTAAAACAAAGATAAAAATTCAAACAATAAGCTCAATAATAGAAAATCATTTATTATAATAATTTTTCATTTTAATAATTTTACAAATTAATAATCAATTATATTTGTTCAAACAATATAATTTAAATCCTTAGACAAAGTAGTTGTTCAATTTGCTCATAATGACACTTTTATATCAATTTTTGATCATACGAAATCTTTTTTCCCAGGAGTACTATCCCAATAATAATAATATCAACTTCCTGTAACTGCTTGAAATAAAAATAAAAATTTATCTTTTCCTTCCACATTTACAATACTTATTCATTTATAAAAATCTATTTCTTTCAAAAAAGTTTTTTTACTCGTAGAAATTAAATCTTCACTTGCTATATCCATATCATAAGGATAAGTATATAACTCAATTTTATTATTATTTCAAAGTGAATTATCAAAAAATACTCAAATTGAAACATTTCAACTACTAGAGTCTAATCAATTAACTGCCATATTTCTTGCATTATATAATGCTTGAGATATATCTTTTGAAGTAAAATTTAAATTCATTTTATTCTGACTATATGCATAATTCATATATCAAACTGTTCAAATTAAGGCCATTATTGTTATAACAATCATAAGTTCTACCAAAGTAAAAGCAAAAACTTTTCTTAAAATCATATGAATAAAAAAAAGATATATAACTATATTTTTTATTATATATCATTTTTTTTTTATTCAAAATATATTTTAACTTACGGTTTGTGTAACTTTTAAAATAGCTCAAAATATGGCAAAAGCAAACCAAACAACAAAAAGTCATGCTATTAATATAGCTATTGGCTCTATCCACTTTGTTAAACTTGATAAAGAATTATCAACTTCAATTACGTATTGAGAATTAATTTTTTTAGTTACTACATCTATTGAAGCTGTTTTTTCTCAAACAGAAAATAATTGAACAAAATCTGCAGGAAAATAAAAACCTTCTTTGTCATAAATTTGCATAGCATCTGTAATTTTACTTCAATTAGAAACATCAGAAGATATTTTAGTTATCAAATTCTGATATTCTAAATTATTTAAGGATTTAGAAGTTAAATTTAATGCCTTAATTATAGGAATTCAAGAAGACATTAATGTTCACAAATTTGAAGCAAATACTGATAACAAATAATTCCTGTAAATATTTCAAATTAGTGGAAAAGATAAAATAAAATGTGATATTGTTAATTTTCAAGAATTAGTATTTTTGTAAAAAGCAAATCAAATAACAAACGCAAACAATAAAAAGAATAAAGATACAAAATTATTAACAATAAAATCAGATGTATTTATAAGCATTACCGTAGCTAAAGGCAAATCGACTCAACTATTAGTAAATACCGGCAATATTGCAGGAATAACATAAGTTAAAACTATAACAACAGCAACAAATAAAAAAACTAAAATTATTATTGGATAAGTTAAAGCTCACTTTACTTTTAATTGTAAATTATGAACTTTTTTAAAATCATCACTTAGTTTTAAAAATGCATTATGTAAATCTCAAGTTGTTTCTCAAGATTCTACAATTGCAATTTCAGATATAAGAAAAATGGAAGGAATTTTTTTCATTGCTTTACTAAAAGAATCTCAACTTGATATATACATATTCAATTCCTTTATTTTACTAACAAAATAAGTATTACTAATTTTTACAGTTACTCAATTCAAAGCCTCAGAGATAGAAATTCATCAATCTATCATCATTCATATGTAATCATAAAAATTATATTTATCAACTAAAGAAACTCTCTTTATCAAATATATTTCATCAAAAATTCATTTATTTGCACCATTATCACTTGATTTTGTGTCAATTTCATACATATAATTATATATTATTTATAAAAAATCTTTAAAGGTAAATTCACTTGAAAACCTGAAGTAGAACTAGGATCATTTGGAAAAGAAAAACTATCAATAAAAAACTTATATTTAGCATCTTCTCAAGTTAAATAATCTAAAAAATCAAAAACTTGATTCTCATCAGAAACAAATACATTTAAATTAATAGTTCATTGATTGAATCAATACTCATTAAGAGTTCATTTATCAAAACCAATACTATTTATAACCAAGTATCAACTTCAACGTCTAGATTCGCGTGCTTTATCATAAAAATACGGAATTAGCTCATCTTCATTAATTTCATTCACATACTTAGAGACCTCTTTTATTACTCAAGAATTAGTTTTTAAACTATTTTCTATTTCATCTAATTTTGATAATTCTGTTTTTTTCACATTTACTTCATTTTGTTTAATTGAAAAATTATCCATACTTAAAAGCAATGATGAATAATAATTTTTTACAAAAAAAACTAATATAAAAAGTGATACAAAAATCAGAAGATACGCCATCATTTTTGTTTGTTTTCCTGTTTGCATATATAAATATATTAATAATTATTTTAATTTTAATGATATTGAAAAGTTCATACTATCAAATCAAGTAAATGAATTTATAAAATCTAAAGTAAATAAAGCATTTTTATCTTCCCTATATGACTTTATAAAGTTTGAAACTCTATCTGAAGCATAACTATCTACACTAAACGGAGCAACTACTCAGAAACTTAAAAGTCAATTATTATAGTTAAATCAACTAAGCTTGATTCAATAAACTGACTCAATACTTCTTACATGATCAACTAGAACTTTTATTTTTGACTTTTTATCCATCAAATCTATAACTTTTTTATTTTCTTGCAATAAACTATAAACTTGAATTTCTTTATTCTCCTTTTTCACATTAATAGAATTTTCATAAGTTGAAATTTCTCATTGTAATTTATCAACTTTTTTATCATAATATGTAGTTAAAAGAAAAATTCACACAGCTAATAAAATTGAAATAGCAAAAAATGCATATGAAAAAATAAGCATAGGACTTTTTTTCTCTTTTTCTTCTTGTATAATCATATTTATTTTTAATTAATTAAATAATTACCAAGTAAATAATATCACACATTTAAAAAAATAACAAAAATATATACTTTTTTTATAAAAAATTATATATATTGAGAATTAATAATATATAAAACGGTTGAATCAGTTGAAGAAGATCATTCAAGTATTCCCAAAATAAATAACACAATTGACCAAGCTAACCAAATTATCACAATTCAAATAAATACATAAACAATCGTAGTTCTTGATTTTTTTAATGCATCATCACTTCAACTTGAAGTAAGAATTCTAAATCATGCATAAATTATATAAACAACTGCTATTATACTTATAAAGGTCAATCAATACTGTACAACATTTTGTATAAACTCAGATAAAGTTTGATCTACAACTATATTATCTAAATGGTCTTTAATTTCAGAAAGTCATCATGTATATCAAGAAGTATTATAAGGATTATCATAATTATTATTTCCTATTACATCATAAGCATTAATTTGAGAAATTGTAAATAACAAAAAAATTGATAAAACTAATTTTTTAATGTAATTCATATAAAATATTTAAAAAATAATTGATTTATAAAAATTATACATAAACTTTTTAAAATAAAAAATTTTTATTAAGAAATAATAAAATATGACTCAAAACAAAAAAAATTTTACATATATTATATCATCTATAATTATACTATGTATATTATATATTTCATGATTATATGAATCAATAAATATAATTATGATGATAAATTTATACTCTATTATTTTCTATACAATTCACGTTATATGGAAATCAACAAGAAAAAAGAAATATTTAGATTTTTTTGAATTTTATAATTATTTTATATATACAATAAGCATATGAATATATTCTATTATTTTAATCTTATTGATATTTATATATTACAATAACTTTATTTCTCCAGCAAAAATACCTCAATATACACTTTCTGATTGACAAAAAACAATTATTTTCCAGTGAATGAGCCATATATGAAGTGAAAACTTCTATAACCAAATAAAACAAGAAATAAATAATGTAAAAAAAACATGAGGAGTTCTTTTCTATGAATGAGTAAAACAATGAAGTAAAGAATCAAATGAAAAATTTAATCAAGCAATTTGAATAGATTTCAATCAAGATTTATACAAAAACATGAGTAAACTTTATTGAATTACTTATCAAGAAAATGATATATTTCTATGAATCCAAAATAATCTTGATTATAATATAGATTTATCAATTGATGAAATAATTAAACTATATGATAAAAAAGCTCAAGAAAGCAAAATACAAAATTCAAATAATAATAACAAAGAAATTATTGATATAAACAAAGAAATGATAAACACACTAAATCAATTTAATAATAAAGAATTATCAATAATAATATATATAAACAAAGCATTATTAAATTTAATAATAAAAAATAATGCAAAATTACAACCATTAATATTAGATATATGAAATAAAAATTTACTTGATATTATATTAAATGAAAGAAATAAAAATCTAGCTAGTGAAATAATAAAAAGTAAATATGATAAAATAATTGTAACCTATTGACTTCTACATTTTGATTGAGTTTACAATTTACTAAAAGAAAATGATTCAAATTGGAAAATAAAAAATATAAAATATTTTTATCCAATAAAATAAAAATATTTTTTAGTGATTGATTTAATAATGAAAATAAATATACTTAATCACAAACATATTTTAAGATACCTAATTATGTAATTTTATAATTTAACAAAAAAACTATGTGAAGATGACCTGTTGTGGAATGAAAAAAGAATTTTTCCAATGCACTAAAACAAAAAAATTTTTCTCTACATGCAAAACTTATAGCCCTAGCTGCATCAAAATGAATTGATCCAAATCTAAATCCATCTCTGCATGATGCTATAGAAAAAGCTAGAAAAGATAATGTACCAAGTGATAACATAGAAAGAGCTATAAAAAAATGAGCTTGAGTTGATAAATGAAGTGAACAAGTAAGTCAAATAACATATGAATGATATGCACCAGGTTGAGTTGCTATTATTATTCAAGTATTAACAGATAATAAAAACAGAACAGCATCAAATATAAGACATATATTTTCAAAATTTTGATGAAATATGTGAGAACCATGAAGTGTTGCATGGATTTTTCCAAAAAAATGAGTAATTACATTTGATAAAACTACAATTGATGAAACTAAAATTGAAGAATTAGTATTTGAAACAAATGTTGATGATATGCAAGTTAATGAAAATAATATAAAATTAATTTGTAGTGTTGAGAATTTAAAATCAGTAAGTGACTTCTTTAAAGAAAAATGAATTACTTATGAAAAATCAAATTTAGAATATATACCAAACAATGAAGTTGAAGTTACAGAATTTGATAAAGCGTTAAAAATAGTAAAAATGATTGAAGCACTTGACGAAGATGAAGATGTAGAAGATTATAGTTTAAATGCTGTTATAAGTGATGAACTCAAAAAAGAGGTAAATGATTTCATTGAAAAAAACACATTTAGAACATAAAATTATTTAAAAAAACAGATACAAAGTAAAATTTGTATCTGTTTTTTTAAATAATTTTATGTATATATTTCCAATTTTTTTATTCTTTTATCTTTTATCTTTATTCTTTAATCTATATGCTATCCCCTATATTCAGCATTCTACATTTTATTTAAGTATTAACTTATTATCTGAAACTTCAAAATTAATTCTAAATATTCAATTTTTATTTAAAACAAACACTTCTCAATCACGATAAACAGTAAAATCTAATATCTTATTAACTCAATCAATCTGTCATAAATACGTTAAAGTCTTTGTTTGATTAAAATTTGGAGAATTTGTCTTGAAAATCCAAACTTTATTATTTAAAAATAGATAAACATATTTTAATTTACTTCATACCAGAATTCTTGGAGAACTAGTTCACTTCTCTATATCGTAATTTTTTGGCAATTTATTTAAAACCAAAGCCTCCAATCTGTAAGAAGGACTATTAAATAACTTAACCATACTTAAATCACCTTTCAACAAATAAATTCATCAATCAATTCAAATATCAATTATATTATTAAATGTCTTAGAATCTTCATCCGTAAGATATGATATTCATTTTTCAAAACTAGTTCAAAACTTTTTATGTTTATATACTTGATTTCAAGCAGAAGATAAAGTGTATAAATAAGTATTATATGTTGTAGCATATTTAAAATCTTCCCACTTAGTCTGTCATTTTACATCATAATATCTAAAAAATCAATTTTTCTCAGCAGCAACAATCTTTCACATTTTTGTTACTAAAAAAATATCTCAATCTATTGCAATAATATCAACAAAAGAATCATCTCATAATTCATTAAAGATATATTCCTTAGAAGTTTCTCAAGAAATTATTGGTCAAACAATACTTTTTGGTGTCATTGCATATAAAGCTCATTTTACATCTAATACTTTTAAAACAGTTTTTGGTAAAGAATTATAAACCATATTATCGGTTCTTTCCTCAAAAGTTTCAACTAAATTAAACTGTTTTTTCAAAATAATAATATTTTGATCAATTGCCTCAATATCAGTTAAAAATAATTTATTTTCTTTTAAAGTCTCAAGTATAGCTTCTGCCTTCTTTATATTTTCGTCAAAAACCTCTTGATTACTTATATTGTCTGAAGCAAGTTTTATCAAATCCTTTGAATTCTGCAAATCTTTTTTGTAATCATTAATAACTTCTGTTTTTGATGTTTTAATAATAATTCATGAAATAGTTGAATACAAAATAAAAAACGATACAAGAATTCATAAAAACAAAATAATAGCTCTTATTGACTTTTTTTGAATTGAAAATTTTTCCTTTGCAAGCATATACAATGCAATAGTTTTCTTTATAAGATTATTATCAAAAGCTTTAAAACAATAATTTTTAAAACAAATAAATGACTCTTTTTTTACATCTTTAAAATAAGCTTCTTTTATAACAATAAAACCTAAATTTTTATTTAATTTTTCTTCTAATAAAGTAATTTCCAAGTTATTTGAAACATCATCAATCTTATCAACATCAATAGAATCAATTATATCTGACTTAGAAATATGATGTAATAATCTATCACTACATAATATAACAATCTCTTCTCACTTTAATTCTCAATTTGAAATAAAAGAAAACTCCTTTTTATTATCATCTTTTTCAGTTATTTCAATTATTTCTTTATCTCTTTTTATAAGATATCAAGATGGTAATCATATAGTAGAAAATATTAAATTTTTATCATTCAATACTGCTACAATTATACTCAATTTTCATATTAATCATTCCTCTTGTCTCCAAGATTTTAAAATAATATTTGTATTTTCTAAAGCTAAACTAAAATCTTTATATGCAGACTGTTTCGAAATTTTTCATATAATATTATCAATTATTTTATTTAATATAATTTCAGAAAACTTCTTATCCTCCGAATCAATCAATATAAAACAACTTAAATCTGAATCTAACTCTATAGTTTTTAAAAGAATCTCATTTTTCTTTTTTAATTCTATTTTTTTAGATGATATTTCAATCATATTTTAAGTGTTAAATTTAAATAAAATAATTTATTACTAATAAAAACATTTTAAGATTTGAATAATATTTGTCAAATAATAATATATAATTTTTCTCTGATAATTGACAAAAAACAAAATATATTTGTTTTTTAAATTCAAGAGATAACTTTCCTATTTTATCAAAAGAAGTAATAAAACAAGAGTTATTATCATTATCCTTTATACTACATATTTTATTATAAAATCATTATTATTATTATAAACTTTAGTTATTTTAGATTTAAACAAATTATTTATATTTTCACGTTCAATCATAACCTCAGTCTTAATTATAGGTCTAGATACTTTAACTAAAATTATATTATTATTAATTTTTATAGAAACTAAAAAAGGTAAAATATTAAAATTTTTATTTTTTCTAAAAATTTCTATTATAGAATTCCATAAAATAGATTTTATTACAAGTTCATTTAAATTTCTTTTTCATAATAAATTTGAAATATACATAACAATAACTTAAATTATAATAACAAATTCTCCTTTCTGTTTTTCTTTTTTACAATATATATCTATAGCATCTTTTATAGTTACCCTATTAAATTCCTCAAATTTTTTTGTTAATTCTCTAGCAATAACTATTTTTCTATCTTCTCATAAATATTCTCATAAATCTCTTAATGTTCTTTCTATTCTATGAACTGATTCATAAAAAACTACAGTCTCTTCAATTGTTTGTAGTTTTTTAAATAAAGTTTGTCTTCACTTTTTGATTGGTAAAAATCAAAAATATAAAAAATGATTTATAGGTAAACCAGAAGCTTGTAAAGCAGTTAAAAAAGCAGAAACTCAAGGAATAGGAATAATTCTTATATTGTTTTTTAAAGCTTCTTGAATAAGAGGATAACCAGGATCAGATATACCTGGTGTTCAAGCATCAGAAACTAATGCAATATCTTTTCATTCATTAAGTAATGCTATGATTTTATCTAACTTTGCAACTCAAGAATAAGAATGATAACTTAAAAGAGATTTTTTTATTTCATAATGATTTAATAATGTTGCTGTAGTTCTTGTATCTTCACAAGCAATATAATCAACTTCTTTCAAAGTCCTCAAAGCTCTTAAAGTTATATCCTCAAGATTTCAAATTGGAGTAGAAACTATATATAACATAATTAATTAAATAACAATTAAAATAGCCACAACTTTAAATTATATATATACAACTCAATAAATATAATTTAAATAAAAAGTATCATTGTAATACTAAAAACATAATAGTTATTTTTTTTATTAAATCAAAAATAATCTAGAAAATCCTAGATTATTTTTAACATTTTTTAAATAAGAAAAACAATAAAATTTTACATACTTCATATTCTATACTCTATCTCCTTTCAAACAAATTCTTTATCTCTTCAATACTTCAATCTTGATAATTCAACAAAAGCTTTTGCAATATTTGTATCTCAAGTTTCCAAATACGGATTAACAGGAATTATTGAAAAAGGAGTAGAAGGTTGCTGATCAATAGATAACTTCATAACTGCTTTAAATTTGTCCATATTTACTAAATCTTGTTCAGAAAAAGTTGGTGCATAATACTTTGCTAAAAATTCTCAATCTTCAGGTCAAACTTTATAACTAAGAACACTTCAAACATTACCAAATATTGCATTTTTTAGATTTAAACTTGATTTTGTTAAAGCATCAGATTTTTCTAACTGTCAAAGATATTGATGAGCTAATATAAGTCAAAGACGATACTTACGAGCTTCAGATAAAATAGATTCTATACTTGGGGTAATATAATTTTGAAACTCATCAATGTATAAAAAGAAATCTTTTCTATCTTCTTTTGACATTTGCTGTCTTCTCATTGCTGCCATTTGAATTTTATTTACAATTATTAGTCAAAGTAATTCTGAGTTCAAATCTCATATAAGTCATTTACTTAAATTAATCATAAGGATATTTCCTTTTTGCATAACATCAGAGACATCAAAACTACTCTTCAATTGTCATAAAATATTTCTCATCATTGAATTAGTAATAAACTGTCAAAACTTAGCAGCAAAATATGGGATTATTTCTCATTTTTCTCTTTCTCACATTGCAGCATAAGTTTTTTCCCACCAATTTCTTACTATTGGATTTTTTAAAGTTCTAATTCTATCTTTTTGAAAATCATTATCAGTAAAAATTCTAATTATATCCGTAATTGCTCATCATTGTGGATAATCCATCAAAGTTAAACATCAGTTTCTAAAATAATCTTGGATACGCGGACCAAATATTTCACTACCAAAAAGTTTAATCATTATATTCATAGCATCTTGAGCAACTTTCTCTTTTTCATCAGGAGTAGTTGCTTCAAGTATATTCAATCACATTGGTCTTGATTCATCTGCAGGATCAAAATAAATTACATCATCAGCCCTTTCTCTAGGAATAAAGGGAAGTAAATCTTTAGCTAAATCACCATGAGGATCCATAACTGCTAATCAATTTCAATTTCTTAAATCTTGTCTAGCCATTACTTGAATTATACTTGATTTTCAAGTACCTGTTTGTCAAATAACATAAAAATGTCTAAATCTATCCTCCGTTTTTACCCTTATTTCTTTTTTAGATCATCTATGAATGTTGTATCATAATAATAATCATTCTTTAGGAATATTGGAAGGAGCTTTCACTATTTTAAAATTCTGCCACTTAATCTCAGGAGTTTTATTATATTTACTATGAGGAAAATGAAACAATGAAGCAATTTCTTCAGTATTTAAAATCATTTTATCCTTCATAAAAGGTTTAGAAAAAATTCTGTAAATATAGTTATTTACTAGCCTATTATGAGAATGCTTATAAGTAGATCAAAATTTATTGAATTCAGGATATGAAAATTGAGAAAAAGAAGATACAATGTTTGTAAGATTTGAGTTAACTGAAGACCTATTATTTCAAGTAGTAATTATTCTTATATTAACTTCATATCATGTTTTATCCCCTTTTTCATCAACAGTTTTTGCTCTTTCTTGAGTCAATGCTGAAGTAGAATTTCATCATCATTTACCATTATCTCAATCATTTTTGTTCATTAAAATTATATCCACAAATCACTTAATTAAACTTCACAATCATAAAGAAGCATCTTCTTTTTTTCATTGTAAAATCTTACTTGAGAATTTAAAAGACTCCTTTTGCCAATCATCATCAATAGGTTTTAATAAAATCTGTATTATTGCGGCCTCATCTTCATCTAATTTAGAGAGAGCATTAGTTATATTATTTATTGGATCAGACTCAAGTTTTTGATATGTCTTTATTGGATAACAAAAAGATCTTTTAGTAAATAAATATGTAGAAACATTATATTTTTTATTTAAAAATATATTTTCTTCCAATGTTTCCTCAACTATAGCATCAGGATAAAATCAATTTATCTGTTTTTCTAGTAATTCTTTATATTCTTTTGGAGCTACAATGTAAAAAGAAATTTCATCTTTTATAGCAACATACTCTAAACTAATTAAATCTTGTCATAATAATTTTTTATATATTTTACTAGACTGAATACTTTTTAATGAAGACAATAATTGTTCCATAATAGAAACAGCTTCCTTAAAATCTCTTGAAGTTTCTTTTTTATCATCCAAATCACTATCTTTTTTAGGTACAATTATTTTATAAAAAGCCAAATTTAATGTTTGCCTTAATTCACTTTTCTTTTTCAAATAGAAAAAATATACTCCAGATATAATAAAAACAAAAGGAATAATATATAAAAATTTTTCCATCGTGTAAAAAATAAAATAATACTTAGTCTATTATAACACAAAATTATATAAATTGTAATTAAATAATAAAAAAAGTCTTGAAAATAGTTATTTTTTAGTTAAAAAGATAAAAATACATTAATTTTTATAAAAATATTATATGAACATAATTCTACTTGATTCTATAAGATCTATGCAAAATGTTTGAGCAATATTTAGAAATGCAGATTGAGCTTGATTCTGAAAGATTATTTTAACATGATTTACACCAACTCCACCAAGAAATGAGATCAATAAAACTGCCCTATGAGCAGAAAATACAGTAATATGGGAATATCATGAAAATCCAATTGAAATAGTTAATAAACTAAAAGATGATTGATATAAAATTTACTCAGTTGAATTAACTGAAAAAAGCATTGATTATAGAAATTTTTTTTGAAAAAAAGAAGATAAAATTTGCTTAATAATGTGAAATGAAGTAAGTTGAGTAAGTAATAAATTACTTGATATGTCAGAAAAAATCCTTATGATACCTATGATGTGAAAGAAAAATTCATTAAATGTATCAGTTGCAGCTTGAATAGTTATGTATGCATTTACATAAAAACAAAATTACACATATTAATAAATAAATCTATATTCTAATCCATAAATTATGTTTAAAAAAATTGTATGATTATGATTCCAATCAAAATGAAAAAATGCAAAAGATGTAAAAGAATATATAAATTTATTGATTGAGAACTGAGCTAATGAATTTATGACATGATATAATCCTCAATATTGGTTTGAAAAATTTTGATTTGAAGTAAGTCCTAATTGAAGATTTGCAGAGCATGAACAAATAACTGACTACGAAACACTTAAAGATATAGTTGAAGAAATACATAATAATAAACTTGAGATTTTTGTTAATTTAAATGCTTGGTACTACACTATAGAAACATTCCCACTAATAAAAAAAATGATTTGAGAATTAATCTCATTAAATTTTGATTGAATTATATGCTGAAACATAGAAATATTAGAATACCTAAAAGAAATAAATTACAAATGAAAAATTAACTTATCAACTATACTTGCTTTATATAACAAAGAATCAATAAGATTTTTTATAGAAAACTATAGGATAAATAAAGTTATATTAAGTAGAGAAGTTACATTAAAAGAAATTGAAGAGTTAGTAACAGAATTTAAAGAAATAAAATTTGAAGTATTTTGAGAATGAGATTTCTGTAGATATAATAACTGATTATGTTATGCTGAACATAAATATTGAAATAAAGATATCTGTACTGTTGTCATAAATGAACTTATAATAAAAAAGAGATTTAATCCTGAATATAAAAAATTAATACTAAATAATGAGCTAACAAACAATGAAAAAACAAAACTAATAAATGAATCATTCAAAGATGACTTTTATTACATAAAAAAAACCATAGACAACATTGAACTATGATTCATTGATAAAAATAATTGATTAAAAGAAATTGAAAAATTAATAATAAGACAAAAGGACAATATCTCCCTATATTATGATTCTATGAAAAATTTAGAAGATAAACAAAATAAAAAGGTTTTAAATGTTTTAAAATGAATAAATTACTTATTAAACAACAATTATGCATGAGAAAACCTAAATACAATAAATGAACTTAAAAACGAATTAGAAGCATCTGTTAAATCTTGAATTTCTTTTAATTTAGAAAAACAAAATGAGTTATGATGAGAAACAAAAGTCAATTCTATTGAACTAGCTAATTTATATTGAAAAAGTGATATATTAAATTTATATTCATATTTATTTTTTTTGAAATTTCAAAATATAGAAACAGTAAAATTCCCTACAAGATGAAGAACATCATTAAATAAAATCAAGATAATAGATGAATTAATAAAAAAATGAGAAATTAACAATTCTATATTAAACAGATCAATTAGTATAAAAAGAACTCATTACGACCTAACACATATTTTTTGAGAAAAACTCCGGTTTAGAAAACTTCTATCAAATTTTTATAAATAAAAAAACACTAGAAATTCTAGTGTTTTTTTATTTAATAATTACCCTTTTTTAATTTCTTTCATTTTTAAAACTTCATGTTGTCTTGTTTTAGGATTATATTTTCTTAATGAAAGTTTTTTTCATTGTGGAAAATTTTTTTTCTGTATATTTGTAACATAACAAAGATTTCCTGTTTCTTCACTATATAAACCTACATATGTTCTTTTACCTTTTGCCATAATAAATAATAATAAAAATAATTTAATAATATTGACTAATTATATTATTTTTTAAAAAATTACAAGTTTTTTTATTTATTTTCTGTATATTTTTGATAGAACTCAGATATAGTTAATTTATTTTCATAAAGGTAAGTAGCAAAGTCAATTCAAAGATATCTCCAGTGCCATGGTTCAACAACATATCAATCAACATCAGGTCATTTTTGATATGTATTATGAAATCAATATTTATATGCATTATCTTGCATCCAAGAATAATAAGCATTTAACATTTTATTACTTAAAAACTCTTTTTCTGTACTTGCTTCCCATAAATCTAGTACTAATCATGTTTGATGTTCAGAAAATCATGGTTTTGCACAAAACAGGTCACTACATCATCTTGACTTTATTCATACTTGATATTCATAACTTCTAAAAGCACTTACAACAACCATTTTCTTTTTAAATATCAAATAAAAATCTTTTGCCATGTTTTGTAAAGCTAAATTAGCATCTTTTCTATATAAAGAATCTCACCTAATATCTAAAACATAATCAGATTCAATTTTTTCTAAATCATCTGGGATATAATCTATTTTATTAAATCCAACCTTATTATTAACAAATTTAGTAAAAGAAGAATCAGTATCAAAATCATAATTATTATCAAATTTATCATCAGACAATAATGTTCATCATTGAATAATTCATGAACTATAATGATCTGGGTAATAATAATATATTTTAGTATTAATAAAATTTCTACTATAATGAACAACAAAAATAAAATATAATAATAAAACAATTATAAAAGCAGAAATCATATAAAAATACACCCTAACTCTTGAAGTATGTTTAAATAATTTAATCTTTAAAAAATTTTTCATATAAAAAATTATTAATAAATTAACATAACAATTATACCACAAAAAACCTAAGTATACAAAATATTTAAAGGTTTTTTATTACTATTTTTTTATAAATCACTTATTTTTATCATAAATTTCTGTAATTTTTCATGTTATCTTGTCGATACTAATAAAATCAATCCATTCTCAATTATTTAAAGTATCTAAAGTTTTTTTATTTATAATATAAACAGTTGCAATAAATCTATCTCATTCATCATTGATAGAACTTAAATCAAATGTATTTGTAAAATTATTTCTTAAATATTTACTAGCAATATCTGAAGCCTCAAAGTCTGTTATCTTTGGTTCTCAGATTTTTTCAATTTTAAGTTTTATATATTCTCAATTCCATCAAATTTCAAAAATAGAAATCAAATATGGAGAATACAGTTTTTTAGTATCAGAAAAAAACATAGCATCTTCAATGTTTTTTCAAGAAATTAATATAGATAAATCTGTATATAATTTATCACTACGATCCATAAATATCTTATGTCATCATCACTTATTAATTATTGTTAAATTCTTATATGATATTTTTTCTCACTTTTTTATTGTAAAAGTTTTTTGTTCCATATTTGTGTTATTAGGTATAAAAAACATATGATAATTAGAAAATATTTTTGTATTTAAATATATTCTATTTTTATGCATTACATAAATAAAAGATAGCAACAATATTACAGTAAAAACAAAAAATATATAAAAATAAAATCTAAATCTACTTGTTATTTTAATTAATTTTTTGTTAAATAAATTTCTCATATTATATGATTAGATTAATATGTACTATAATAATTCTATCATATAAATTATAGTATAACAAAAAAACTAGTTAATTACACCACTAGCAATTAACTCTTCTCATATATATACAGCAACTACTTGACCAGATGCTATTGCCCTTTGTTTTTCTTCAAACACAAATTCAAAATTTTCTTTTCATAATTTAACAATCTCTAAATCTTGATCAACTTGTCTATATCTTATTTTAGCTTTTGCTTTCAACGGAAAATCATAAACTTCTGAAATAAAAATTAAATTATTACAATATAATTTATCCGAATATAATTTAATATCTCAAGAATTTCAAACGACAAGTTCATTTCTTTCAATATCTTTTTTTATAACAAAAATAGGTTCTTTAAGTCATCAAATCTCAATTCATTTTCTCTGTCAAATAGTGTAATAATACACCCCTCTATGTTTTCAGAGTATTTTTCAACTAGTATCAATAATATTTCATTCTTTTGGTTTTATTTTTTTCTCCAAAAACTTCTTAAAATCCACCTTTCAAACAAAACAAATTCACTGACTATCCTTTCTTTTTGCATTTGGAAGTCAAATCTTTTCAGCTATTTCCCTAACCTCTTTTTTTTCAAGTCATCAAATAGGAAATAATGATTTTGATAATTGATACTGATTTAAAAATGCCAAAAAATACGATTGATCTTTTGTAGAATCAACTCATTTTAAAAGGTGAAAGATTGTAAATTGTCAATCAATATCGTCATCCTCGTGCTTGACACGAAGATCTATTAAATCGTCTTGAACATTATTAAAGATTCCTGCCTTCGCAGGAATGACGAAGTCTATTCAACTATTAACTATTCATTTTTCACTATTCACTATCCTAGCATAATGTCCTGTTGCAATATAATCAAATCATAAATCCATAGCTTCATCTAAAAACATCTTAAATTTTATTTCTTTATTACACATAACATCAGGATTCGGAGTAATTCACCTTTTATATCATTCAAACATATAATCAAGTACCTTATTAGAATATTCTTGTCTATAATCAAAAGTAAAAAAAGGAACATTTAAAAATTCAGCAACTTCCTTTGCAACTTGCAAATCTACTTTTGTAGGACAATTAGGATTTTCTTCATCAAGATAATTTATCATAAATCAAGCTGTTACATCATATCAAGCTTCTTTCAATAAATAAGCAGAAACCGCACTATCTACCCCCCCAGACAATCAAACTAAAACTTTTTTCATATACTATTGACTTTATTAGATATATATTTACTATTATAATAATTAACATTTTATATTTTTTTTCACTAAAGGCAATTTAATATAATAATTTATGAAAATAAGACCATATCAAGAAACAGATGCTGAGTGCACTATGACATTATACAACGAAACAAATATTATACACAATTTTCCAGATTTTTCAAAAAAACAAAAGGATGTTATGTTACATTATGATATAGCGATATTTAATGAAACAATGCTATTAGATACAACATTGATAATAATAATTGAAAAAACTAAAAAAATTGTTGGTTTTATAATGATGAAAGATGATTGATATATAAATTATTTATATGTAAAATATAACTCAATTAATTCTTGATATTGAAAAAATCTAATAAAAGAAATAGAAAAAATTGCTAAAAACAAATGAATTACTAAATTATCACTATTTGCTACTAAGTATGCATCTAAAAATAAAATATATGAAAAATTATGATTTACTAATCTATGATTAAATGAACACTATATAAATGGGATATTATTTGAATTAAATAAAATGGAAAAATCACTTATATAAATACAATTTAAAAATTATAAAATAACAATCAACTCAAATTATCTTTTTATCTATAGATGGCATTAAAACACATTATGATTAAAAAAAAGATATAAATTATTTTTGAAAATCTCATATATCAGATATAATAAAAATATTTTAATATTTAATTTATTTCTATGAAAAAATTATTAATTCTATTAACTATTATATCCCTTTATTCTTGTTCAACTACAAAAAATAACAATGACCAATCAGTTATACAAGAAACAAAACAAATAATAAGTGATTATCCTGATACTCTTGAAACAAGCATAAAAAACGCAAAAGAAGTAAAAAATCAATATAACCAAAAAGTAGATGAACTTTGAAAAAGTATTCAAAATGCAAAGATTAAATAAAAAGACCAAAACAATTTTGGTCTTTTTTTTATTTTATATATAATCCTAAAATAATTATAAATAAAACAATAATCTTTAATTATAAAATAAAATGACAAAAAACTATAAATTTCTAACTTTTATTACTATATTTTTTGTAACTATACTTTTAGTTTCAAACATTGTATCAACAAAATTAGTTGATTTAGGTATATTTATATTTGATGCTTGAACTCTACTGTTTCCACTTAGTTATATATTTTCAGATGTACTAACTGAAGTTTACTGATATAAAGAAACAAGAAAAGTTATCTGGATGTGATTTGTTTCAACTATACTACTATCTGCAATTATTATAATAGTTTGAATTCTACCTTGAGCATCAGAACGGACATATCAAGCAGATTACAACAATATACTATGACTCACACCAAGAATTGTGACAGCAAGTTTAATAGCATATTTATTCTGAGAATTTAGTAACTCATATATAATGGCTAAAGTAAAGATAAAAATGCAATGAAAGATGCTTTGGGTTAGAACTATATGATCAACAATCATCTGAGAATTTTTTGATACAATTATATTTGTATTAATAGCATTTGCTTGAATTTACGACAATGAACTAATAAAAAATATCATAATATCAAACTATGTTTTTAAAGTTTGAGTTGAAATACTATTTACTCCAATCACTTACATAATCATAAACAAATTAAAAAAATCTGAACAAGAAGATTATTATGATAACAAAACAAACTTTAACCCTATAAAATTATAATGTCAAAAAAAATTAAATACTCAATTATTATAATATTAACAATAATTACATATATAATAAGCTTAATGTTTTATATAAATTATAAAGTTGAAACAAATTACTTAGAAAAAATCAAAACTATTAAAGAAATAAAAACCAATAAAGTAGGATTAGTTTTATGAGCTTGAGTCAAAAACTGACAACCAAGTGATATATATAAAGATAGATTAACTCAAGCAATAAATGCATATAAAAACAATAAGATAAAAGTAATACTAATATCATGAGATAACTGAAATAATCAATATGATGAAATCACACCTGCAAAAAATTATTTATATAATAACAATGTAAATAAAGAAGATATATTTCTTGATTATGCTTGATTTGATACCTACGATAGTTTATATAGAGCAAAAGAAATATTTCAAATAAAAGAGTTAACTATATTCACTCAAGAATTTCATCTAAAAAGAGCCTTATATATATGTGATTGATTAAAAATTGATTGTATGTGAGTAAAAACAGATTTACATATATATAAAAATTCAAAATACTATTCGTTAAGAGAATTTTTCTCTAGATTTAAAGCATTTTTAAACATTAACTTAAAATCAAAACCTAAATTTTTATGAGAAAAAATAAATTTAAATTGAAAAAGTAATTATGAATAATATAATAAAACAAATTTATCCTATAATTATGATAATTAATGAAAAACAAAATAAAACAAATAATTAAAGAAGCAAAAAAAATATCAAAAAAAGCAAAATGATCACATGATTGGGATCATACAATGAGAGTTTGTAATCTATGCTTAAAAATTTGAGAAAAAGAAAATGCTGATTTAGAAGTACTAGAAATAGCTGCTATACTACATGATATATGAAGAATAAAACAAGATAAATGCAAATGAAAAGTTTGTCACGCAGAAGCATGATGAATTATGTCAAGAGAACTACTAGAAAAATATGAACTAGAAAAAGATAAATTTGAAAACATTATTCATTGTATAGAAACTCACAGATTCAGATGAAACAAAATTCCTCTAACAAAAGAAGCAAAAATACTTTTTGACTCAGATAAACTAGATTCTATTTGAGCTATATGAATAGGAAGAGCATTCTCTTTTTCTTGAGAAATATGAGCAAAAGTACACAACAAAGATCTTGACTTAGAAAAATCAAAAGAGTATTCTAAAGAAGATACAGCATATAGAGAATTTCATGTAAAATTAAAAAAAATCAAAGACAGAATGCTAACTGAAGAATGAAAAAAAGTAGCACAAACAAGACATGATTTTATGGAATTTTTCTTTGAAAGACTAAACAAAGAAGTTGATTGAGAAATTTAGTAAAATTCTTGTGAAAAAAATGACAATATGATAATATAAAAATAACAAGTAATTGTTATTTTTTTTAAATTAAGGAAAATATGAACAATAAATCTAAATACCATATTATTTGATGATGAATAGCATGACTAGCTACAGCTGTTTACCTGATACAAGAATGAAAAATAAAATGAGAACAAATCTCAATATATGAAAAAGCAAAAAAAATAGGATGATCACTTGATGCTAAAGATTCTAACAAAGTAAAGTGATATACAATGAGATGAATTAGAGCATTTGAAAAATCTACATATACTGCATATATGGATTTATTATGAAGAATTCCAACAAATAATAATAAAACTTTAAAAGATATATTTTTAGATTACAACAAAGAAAAAAAAGTATATTTTCCATGAAGACTAACTAAAAATAAAGAAATAATAGATTCAAAAGAATTAAAAATAAGTATATTAGATAAAGAAAAATTTTCTAAATTAATAATCACTAAAGAAGAAAAAATAGAAAATAGAAAAATAAATGATTATTTTTCTGAAGAATTTTTTTGCTCAAATTTTTGGTATGAATTTTGTACATTATTTGCTTTTAAAAAAGATGATTCTTTGATTGAGATGAAAAGATATTTATTAAGATTTTTAAATAGTTTTAAATACATAGATACACTAGAGGTTTTACAAATTACGCCACTAAACCAATATGAGTTTTTGATTTTACCAATAGAAAAATATTTGAAAGAAAACTGAGTAAATATACAAGAAGAAGTAAAGATTATAGATATTGAATTTGAAAAAACTTATAATAAAAAAGCAATCAAAAAAATTTATTTAACCAAAAATGATAAAGATAAGGTTATTAATTTATGAAATAATGACTATGTTTTTATTACTATTGGTTCTATGACAGCTAGTTCAAGTATCTGAGATATGAACAATCCACCAAAGAAAAAAACAGAAAAATTATCTTTATCATGGAGTTTATGGGAAAATATAGTTAAAAATAATCCTGAATATTGAAAACCAGAAGTCTTTACAAATAATATAAAAAACACATGATGGACTTCGTTTACTATTACTTTCAAAGACTCTGTAATAAGAGATTTGTTAAAACAATATATAAAGTGAGACCATACTGCATTTACTTGAACTACTTTTATAGATTCAAATTGGTTTATAACATTATTATTTCACTTAGAAAAATATTTTAAGAATCAAGAAGATGATACTTTAATAGCATGGTGATATACTTTAAATCCTCAGAATAATTGAAATTATATAAACAAAAAAATTGAAGACTGTAATTGAAAAGAAATACTAGAAGAAATAATACACCATTTTTGATTAGAAAATTATAGAAATAAAATACTTGAAACAACAATTTGTATACCTGATTATACTCCTTATGTTACTAGCCAATTTATTGCAACAAAAAAATGAGATACACCACCAGTTGTTCCTGAAAACTCTTTAAATTTTGCCTTTATATGACAATTTGTTGATATGAAAGATGATATAGTTTTTACAGTTGAATACTCAGTAAGAACCGCTCAAAAAGCAGTTTATGAACTATTATGAATAGAAAAAAAAGTAACTGAAATACCTGAATTTAAAAATAATCCAAAAGTTTTATACAATGCTTTTAAAACATTAATTAGATAAAAAATAGACTTACAAAATTTTTGTAAGTCTATTTTTTAAATCTTCATTATATCAACTTCTTTCTTTTTTGTCATTTCATCAATTTGCTTATTCGCATCATCAACCATTTTTTGTAAATCTTTTTCATAATTATTTGCTATATCTTCACTAATTTCTTTTCAATCTTTTGCTATTTGAATAACCTTATGAGAATCAGCTCTTGCATTTCTAACTCAAACTTTTGCTTCTTCTGCCATATTTTTTGCTATTTTAACAGCTTCTTTTCTTCTATCCTCTGTCATAGCTGGAATTTTTATCATCACACTATCAGCCATAGTTTGGGGATTTAATCAAAGATTTTCCTCAGTAATAGCTTTAGCTATCTTATGAACCAAAGATTTATCCCATGGTAGAATAGAAATAGTTTGAGAATCAAGAAGTGTCAAAGATGCTCAGTTTTTTATAGGCATCAAACTTCCATATTGATCAACCAAAATATCTTCAACCATTGCAGGATTTGCTCTTCATAATTGTAATTTAGAGTATTCAGTTTCAAGATGTGAAATAGCTTTTTTAATTCAATCTTTTGCTTTATCTAACATAAAAATTTTTTATTAATAATTAAAAATCAAAGCCATAACTAGTCTTTATTAGTTATCAACTATTTTAGTATACAATTTTTTTTGTAAAATCAAACTTGTTTTAAAAAATTTTTTATATAAAATACTGCTTGATAATTCACTTATATTAATTATATTTAAAAATAAAAATATGAAAATCCTTGAATTAAAAAATATAGTAAAATATCTTAACTGAAATAAAATACTGTCTCATGTTAGTTTTGAAGTAGAAAAATGAGATATCTATGGTTTTTTATGACCAAACTGAGCATGAAAAACAACTACAATGAAATGTATAATGTGACTTATAACACCTGAAGAATGAGAAATAAAAATATTTTGAGAAGACTGAATTACACAAGAAGCGAAGAAAAAAATATGATTTATGCCAGAAAATACATACCTTTATAAACATTTAACATGAAAAGAATTTTTAAGATTTAACTGAAAATTTTTTGATATTAAAAAAGATGAATTAGAAAAAAGAATCAACAAGCTTCTTAAAAAAGTGTGACTTGAAAAAGCTTGAGATAAAAGATTAAGCGATTATTCAAAATGAATGCTTCAAAGAATATGACTTGCTCAATCAATCATAAATGAACCTAAACTTCTATTTTTAGATGAACCTATGAGTTGACTTGATCCTATTTGAAGAAAAATGGTTAAAGATTTACTTCTAGAACTAAAAGAAGAATGAACAACTATATTTTTCAACACACACATACTTGCTGATGCAGAAAAAATGTGTAACAAAATAAGTATAATCCACAAATGAAAAATCATAGTTGAATCAAAAAATGTTAAGGATATAAATGAAGATTTAGAAAAATTCTTCATTGAAAATATTGAAAAAACAAATCATAAAAACGAACATAAAGAAACAGAAGAAAAAAAAAAAATTAGATAAAAACTATAAATTTTATTAATAACAAAAAAACTGGAATAATATTTCCAGTTTTTTTGTTATTAAATTTTTTTATTTCACACTATCTTTATGCTTCCCTCTTCCTTTTAACTCCAAAATAATAGGAGTTCCAAAAAATCAGAAATTATCTCTTATACGATTTTCAAGATATCTTTTATAAGAAAAATGAAAATGCTCCGGATTATTAACAGTAATCAAAAATTTAGGAGGATTAACATCAACTTGACTTCAATAATAAATCTTTGGATTATGTGTCTTTTTATTTCAACTTGGAGCATGTTTATAAACTACTTGTTCTAAAAATTCATTAAAAATAGAAGTTTTTACTCTCTTTTTTCTTTCTTTATCTATTCATATAGCACTATCAAGTATTTCATTAACTCTTTTTTTCTCAATTGCTGATGTAAATATAGTTGAAACCCAAGGTAAAAAATCTATCTTTTGCTTCATATAATCTATATATCTATCCATTATATTATCTTTATTTATTCAAGGTTTTGCCAAAACTTTATCCCATTTATTCATAACCAAAACCAAACCTTTGTTTTCTTCTAAACTTCTATTGATTATAGACAAATCTTGAGAAACGATTCAATCAAAAGCATCAACAACAACAACGACAATAGATGCTCTACTTATAGCTCTTTCAGTTCTCATAACTGACCAATTTTCTATATTTCTTGTTCAAACCTTACTAAGTCTCCTGATTCAAGCAGTATCGATAAGTACAAAATTTTGTCCATTATAAACAAACTTTGTATCTATACTATCTCTAGTAGTTCATGGCATATCCTTTACCATTACTCTATCTTTTCATAAAATAGCATTCATTATACTTGATTTTCACACATTTGGTCTTCAAATAAGAGCGATTTTTATATAACTATCATCAAATTCTTCTTCTTTATAATTTAATCACTTTTCCTTTAAAAATGTTGACACATATTTCCTGATTTCATTAATTCACCTATTATGTGAAACTGAAACTGGGAAGAATTCACTATATCATCAAGTTCAAGCTAAACTATAAGACTCCATTATCTTATTTTCATTATCTGCTTTGTTTGCAACCAAAATAACATCCTTAGCTTTTTTCTCTTTTAATAATTTCAAAATTCTCTCATCAAGCTCAGTAAACCTATCATATTCTAAAAGCCATATTAACAAATCACTTTCTTCAATTGACTGTGCTGTTCTTGAAACTATATCTTTTGCTATTTCATCATTTGAACTTGAAAAATCAAGTCATCAAGAATCTGATAATACGTATGTCAAGTCATTTATTTCATCAGTATATTCAAATTCTGATATATCCCTTGTTGTACCAGGTTCATCTGCAACAATAGCTATCTTATGTCATACATACATATTAAAGAAACTTGACTTTCCAACATTTGGTCTTCATATAATTGTAACTTTTGCTAACACTCTAATCTGTAAATTAAAAAATATTTAAACTAAATTATACATAATTATTTTTAAATGCAATTTTATTGCAAATATAAAAGCAATATGATAAAATTTTATAGAATTTACATTTTTATATAATAAATAATATGTGAGAAAAATTACAACATACAGAAGAACATAATGATATGCCTAAAAAATGATTAATATTTAAATTTGAAGAGTGAACAGATAATTTAAAATGAGTAGATAGAATAGAAAATTGAAAATATATAGAATGAGATAAATTACCAAAAAATTGACAAATTTATACTTTTAAAAAATGAACTGAAAAATTAACTCAGATTGAAACTATAAAAGACTGAAAAATTACAGAAACTGAGATCTTAACATGAAGTCAAATTGATAGGATAAAATTAATGGTAGGAGAATGATCTACTCCACCTAGTAATTAGAATCCAAAAACATAAATAATAAACTTTTAAATTAGATAAAATGTCAATAGATAAAAAAGATTTTTTTACAAAAACACAAAAACAACCATTAAATAATGAAACAATAAATAAATTAGTTTTTTGAAATACTGATAATCAAGAAGATTTAGAAACACTAAAATTTGAAATGATAGTAAACAGACTTAAAAAAACTGATATAACAAATCTAAATTATGACTTGTTCAAAAACGATTTTGAAATAGTTATGGATATGTTTAAAAATGAAAACATAACTAACAATTTAAAATCTAAAGAAAAAGAAGTTGAACTTGAATTAAAAACTGTAATGGATAAAATATTGACAGTTATTCAAATAAAGTTTGCATTAAAAAAATTATATCCTCAATATGAAGAAGATTATATTCTTGAAATAGTTGATAGAACAAAAATACTTGATGAAAGTTTCTTAGAAGAAATAAAACAACAATATTTCCAAGAACACCTATCTCCAATGCCTGAAGCTACTGATAAAGATAGTAACTCGGATGAAAAATGGTTATTGTCAATACTTGAATAAAAAAATAGAAGTAATACAACTTCTATTTTTTTATTATTTAAATTTATTATCCCTAAAATACCGATACAAAATAAATATAACTAATGCAGTACTTCAAAAAATAGCAGATAAAACAAAAATAGGATTATTTTGCATTGGAGTATTTACATTCATTCCATAGAAACTTGTTATAAGCATCATAGGAAAAGTATAAGTAGATACAACCGTTAATATCTTAATAACCGAGTTTGTTCTTATATCAATTATAGTTTTATATGAGACCTCAGTTGAACTTATATGTTCATCAAGTAAATTTATCTCATTTACTATTTGAGATAATTTATCTTCCAAATCTTCAAAATATGCTTCAATTTTTCAAGCAAATAACTTATTTATATTAAACTCAAGTTGATTTAACACCACAATCTGAGGTCTAAACATATTCTTAAGCATTATAATATTTCTTTTTTTTATCATTATATCTTTTACCAATGATGAAGAAGCTGTAGAAAATACAGATTTTTCAATCTTTTTCATATCAATACTAATCTTTTCAATAACCCTAAACATCTTCTCAAGCATAGCTTGTATAATCTCATACAATACATAACCCGAAGAAACTTTTAATTTACTATCATCTCATAAATCAATTTTACTATATTGTTCAAAAATCTTATCAATATGATTACCTGGATAACTTCTAAAAGTTATTATATAATCTTTTCATAAAAAAACATTAAATTCATTCAATTCATAAATTTGAGTTTTTAAATTATACTTAGGAAAATGCAAAGTGATAAACATATAATCATCATAATAGTCTATTCTTGCTCTCTGATTTTCCTCTAAACAAGCCTCTATATCCAACTCATGAAAATTATAATGCCTAACAACAGAATAAAGTTCATTTTTTGTAACATCAACTGCATCAATCCACAAAATATTTTTTATGTTTACCTGTCTAAGCATAGAAATTTAATTAATAACTAATAGTGAATAATGAATAATTATTGTTAAATAAAAATTATTAGCATTGATTACAATAACTATTCACTATTATTTATTCTCTATTCCACACAACTAAAGTTCAATTTGTTTTATTTCAATATGTAACTCATCTAATTGTGATTGATCAATAATAGAAGGAGCATTCATCATCACATCTTGAGCTTTTCATGACTTAGGGAAAGCATAAACTTCTCTTATATTTTCTTCATCTTTTAAAATCATCATAAATCTATCCATACCTATAGCAAATCATCCATGAGGAGGAACTCAGTATTGAAAAGCTTCATACATTGCCCCAAATTTATCCATTACTTCTTGCTTATCTCTTCATACTATAGAAAATGCTTTTACTAAACTTTCTACATCATGATTTCTTATAGATCAAGAAAGTATCTCATATCAATTACAAGCTAAATCATATTGTATAGCTTTTATATTCAATAAATCTTGTCTTTCAAATGCTTCAACTCAACCATGTGGCATAGAAAAAGGATTATGACAGAAATCAAGTTTTCAAGTTACTTCATCTTGTTCAAACATAGGAAAATCAACTATCCAAGCAAATGATAATTTATCATTGTCAGCTAAGTTAAATTTATCTCTTAAAGCAAGTCTAACAACAGACAATACTCAAACTGCTCTTTTAAATTCATTTGCTGAAAAGAAAATTATATCTCAAGTTTTTGGTTCAAGTCTTGATTCCATTTCTTTCATTTCTGCATCACTAAAAAATTTCAATATTGGTGATTTTGGTCATTCAACTGCATCATAAATGATATAAGCAAGTCATTTTGCTCAAGCTTTTATAGCAACTTGAGTCAAATCATCTATATCTTTTCTACTCATTGTTTGTCATTCCAATTTGATAGCTTTTATTACTCAATTTGTATCACAAACATTTTTAAAAACTGAAAAATCACTATTTTTAAATATATCTGTTAAATCAACAAATTTCATACCAAATCTCAAATCAGGTTTATCACTACCATAGTTTTCTAAAGCTTCATCATAACTTAATATATTGAAATCTCATAAAACTTCTTTTTTACTTACAGCGTTTACTACATCTTTTATATATGTTTCAACTACATTAAATACATCTGCTTGTTCAACAAAACTCATTTCAGCATCAATCTGATAAAATTCACAAGCATGTCTATCAGCTCTAGGATCCTCATCTCTAAAACAAGGAGCAATTTGAAAATACTTATCAATTCATCAAACCATTAAAAGTTGTTTATATTGTTGAGGAGCTTGTGGTAAAGCATAGAATTTACCTGGATGAATTCTTGAAGGAACTAAAAAATCTCTTGCTCACTCTGGACTAGAAACAGTAAAAATAGGAGTTTGAACTTCTAAAAACTCATTACTAGCAAACCAATTTCTAGTAAAATTTAAGAAATTTGATCTAAAAGTAACATTTTCTAAAGCCTTTCTTCTTCTTAAATCTATATATCTGTATTTGTATCTTATATCCTCCCCTGCTAAATCTCAAAAATCATCTAATTCAAAAGGAGGAGTTTTAGATTTAGATAACAATCTAGTATTTTTTATAATTACTTCTATATCTCCTGTTTTTAAATTTGGATTACTTTGTCAGTCAGGTCTATTTCTTACTTTTCAAGTAACTTGTACTACAAATTCACTTCTAAAATCATTAGCTTCAAGCCAAGATTGTTTATCATCTTCAGGATCAAAAACTACTTGAGTTATACCATATCTATCTCTCAAATCAATAAATATAATTCACCCATGATCTCTTCTATTTGATACCCATCAACAAAGAGTTACTTCTTGTCATACATTTTCTTTTGTAAGTTCATTACATGTAATAGTTCTAAGCATAATATAATTTTTTTAAAAATAAAAACACACATAAAATTAATGTGTGCTTTCGGCCTCGCTAAAAACGAGGAGGTGCCACCAAAAGCTATTTCTTAATTTTATTTTTTGTAACAAGAGCTTTTACTCTCGGAAGGTTCTAATAATTACTTTAATAGTCATTCTGAAACAACTTTTCAGAAATCAATTAATATTTCACTTTCTTCCTTCAGCTCGCAGTTGTTTTCTGCTCAATCGCTTTTATTTGATACATCATATATTAAAAATATTTTCTTAAATTGCAAATTTTAAATATAAGATTTAATATAAATTATACTTAACATAAACTTATTGACATAATATAAAAATATATTATATTTAATCAAATTTTTTTATAATTATTATTTAATTATGTCTACTCTAAACAATCTAAATTGAGATATTTCAAAGCAAAGAAATAATACTGAGTTTGAACAACATATAAACAATTCAAAAACAAAAGTAAGCACAATAATGGATTACACTGATTTTATATTTAGTCTTTTCAATCAAACAAATCTTGATGAAATAAATCCTATAAATTTTATAACAAAAACTTATAAAAAATACTGATTTTATGATTTCCAAGAACTGATAAAAAATATAGAAAATATAGAAAATACCCCAGAACTAGCATATAAGTACTTTGAAAAATACTGGGATAAAATAGAGTTTTCAGAAATAAGTAATAAATTAAAAACTTTAAAACATACTCTTATAAACATTCAAAACACATTAAATTGATACTTAGAAATAGCTGTTTTCATTTTTAATAAACTTGATCTAAAACAAGATGATGATGAATTAAATTATGAAATAAACATTAACTTTCCTGAAACAAATCTAGACAACACGTTAAAGTTCTTAGATAATTTAAAAAATAATCCAGAACTAAGCGAATCAATACTAAAATTACATTGAATTAAGCAATCAAAAGATGAAATACAAGAAAAAATTGAAAAAGTTAGATATTATTTGATATACAATATAGACAATATTAAAATAGCTCAAATAAAAGACATATCAAATAAATCTATAAATGAAACAGACACTCAAAAAAGAAAAAAATTGGTACAAATTTTAAAAGAGAAACTTGAAAAACTACTTACTGAAAACCAATATTTCCTAGATGGTCATAGAAGAGAAGGAATTCCTATTACTATGGATTTGATATACCAAATTGATAAAGAAACTGATGTATACAGATATGATGAAAAAAGAGTTATAGCTCATGTATATTGATTAGATACAGCAAGTATAAACTTACAAATAGCTGAATTTTTAAACGATTTTGATGAAACAATATGAATAATAGATAAAAAAAAGTTAGAAGAAAAAACTAAAATTTACTGAGCAAAATGAGCCAATTTAGATATGATTAAAGAATTTCTTGAAAAACTAAATTTATTAAGAGAAAAAACTAAACTTCCTTTTTATTATGAAATAAAAGAATTAAATATTCCTGCATATGAAAAAATACCAGTTTCAATCCACAAAAAATGGAAAAACAATGAAAACATAGATAAAGAATTAAAAACCTACTTTAACCAAATAAAAGGCAAAAAAGTCATACTAAGAAGTAGTGCACTATATTCTGAAGATAACGAAAATTCAACATGAGCTTGAATCTATGAGTCAATTACACTTAAAGAAAATGCAAGTTTTGAAGAATTTAAAAATGAAATAATAAAAATCTATGAATCAACAAATAGTGAAAAAGCTATAAAATACCAAAAAGATAATAAAATCAACAAAGAAGAAATGTGAATAATCATTCAAGAATATATTGATGAACATCATAAAAATGAAAAAATTTATATAAATACTATACTAAAAAATGTACCTGAGCTTATGGATATAGTATTTGAATATAAACAATATGAATTAGAAATGTGAGAAAATCAAGATGAATCAAAACTTAGACCAATAATAAATAAAAATAAACTAATAGAAAAAATTACAGATCCTAACTCAAATGAAAGAAATTCATTTCATTACCAACTTGATTCAAAACGAGTTTGATCATATTCTCTTTTTGATCAAATTGAAGAAATATGAATAATTTGCTACTTACTTGAAAAACATTACAACAAAGCAATTCAAATTGAAACTATACTTGATTTGTATGATGAGCCTATTTTACATATACTCCAAAGCCGTTATTTACCTGAAAACTACTCCCAAAAAAGTGATATAACTTTTCCAAAAAACAAAAATTCTTTATTTAGATGAAGAAGTTTATGAGCAGTTGATACTACTCTAGATATATTACCTAATTGGAAAAATAATAGTAATGAAAAATGATGTGTTATATTTGACTGAAGTCAATTTTGTTCTTTAGGAATAAATAACTTTGACGAAAGTATGCTACCTAAAGATTGAGTTGTTATAGTTACATGAGCTTCAAACCATTTTAGATGACATATAGAAACTATCTGTGCTGAAAAATGAATAACAATAATTTTTTCATGACATAAATTAACACTAATGGAACAAAAAAACAGAGCTGATTTAATATGACGCGGACAATGACAAGAAAAAAGATTTATTGATAATTTCTATTGAGAAAAGAAATTATATATAGTATCAAACTGAATAGAATGAAGAGTCTACAGATCAGACAATTATGTAAAATCAAAAATTGACTAAAACTTAAAAAACTATAAAATCATAATGAATGTTATACTACTAACATTTACAGTTTTATCCCTTAATTAAAGAATAATATGAGTTGCAACTGCGAAAATAATGAATACTTGTATAAACAAGTAAAAATTGATACTGAGGCTCCGGATTTTAACTTACCAGCTTATGATCCACTAATCGATGATGAAACTGTAGTAAGTTTATGAAGCCTTAGATGAAAATGGATTGTATTATTTTACTACCCTGCTGACTTTACATTTGTATGTCCTACTGAATTAAAAGATATGGCTGATGCTAGAGATATATTTGAGACTATTTGAGTTGAAGTACTAGCTACATCTACTGACACTGTTTACTCTCATAGAGCATGGGTAAAACATGAAAGACTTATGCAAAACTTCCCTTACAAGATGTTATCTGATCACAATTTAGAAATAGCTGATACATACAATATCCTTGATGAAAAAACTTGAATTGCATGAAGAGGTACTTTTGTAATTGATCCAGATGGTATAACTAGAGTTATAGAAGTGACTTCTGGACCACTAGGAAGAAATAGTGAAGAACTTATAAGGAAAATAGAAGCACTTCAACATATGAGAGCAAATCCTTGAATTGCATGTCCTGCTAAATGGGTTAAATGAAACACAACTCTTGCTCCATCTATAAAAATAGCTTGAGAAGTTTATGAAGCTTTAAATAAATAATCCTTTTCGTCATCCTGAACTTGTTTCAGGATCTAATAAATTAATCCTTACAAAAAATTTAAAGACTAATACTTAATAAACTGTCATTCCGGACTTGTTCAGAAACCATAAAAAAGTTATTAATCCTTTTAAAAAAAGTTTACTTGTTTCAAGTAAACTTTTTTTAATTAAAAATTATTATACATAAAAAGAACCTTTAAAAAAGCATACCATACCTATCTTTTATCTTCGTCATTCCTGCAAAGACAGGAATCTATGAAAAAATAATATCCATATTTTTATTTGCATTTTTAAAAAGTATAACTATATTATATACGATAAATACATTAAAGTATATATTATACAATAAAAAATATTATATTTGCATTGTAATTACAAATAATTATAATGTCTATACATAAATAATAATTTATGACAAAAAGAGAAAAAATTATAGAAAAACTATTAAATAATCCTAATAGTTTAAAGTTATCAGAGATAGAAATTTTACTTTTTGACCTTTGATTTATATTCATTGAATGAAAATGAAGCCATAGAAAAATAACTCATAAAGAAAAATGAATTGTATATACTTACCCAGTTCATTGAAACGACACATTACCAATATACAAACAAAGAATATCAAAAATGTTTAAAAGATATTTTAATAATTAATTACAATAATTATGTTTGAAGAAATAATTAAACCTGAAACAGAAAGGATTATAATAATCCCTGTCTGAACAAAAAAATACAATTTATATATATATGATACAACTGAAGAAGAAGAAATATATATAAAATGTGAATGAGCTTGAATTTCTCAGCCTTATGGAAAAAATGACCTAGATTTACTTTTAAAAGATCTTCCCTGATTAATAGAAGACGAACAATCTCAAAACAAGACATCAGTATTCCAATTCAGACTTACTCCAAAACAAAGAATGCAACTTGAAAAAAATGCAAAAGCAAACTGATATGATAATGTAAGTGAATATGTGAAAAATAGATGTTTAGTCAATAATTAAGACCAATTTTTCCGTCATCCTGAACTTGTTTCAGGATCTATAATACAATGTTTGTGTATAAAATAAGCTATTAAGATTCTGAAATTGAAAAAAATAAAAGAAATTAAATGAGAATAATTAATCCCCCAACAAATGCAAAAACTAGAAAAAATACTCCAAGAAAAGTTTAAATTAGAATCATTTAGAGAATGACAAGAAGAAATTATACAAAGTATAATTGATTGAAATGATACTCTTGTTTTTATGCCAACTTGATGAGGTAAATCCCTTACTTATCAATTCCCTGGTATTATGAGAACCGGTCTTGTTATAATTATTTCACCTCTTATATCATTGATGAAAGACCAAGTTGATAAACTAAATGAGCTTAATATAAGAACAGAGTTTATTAACTCAAGTATTTCAGTAGTAGACAAAAGATTTATACTAGACGAAATAAGTCAAAATATGCCTGATGAACAAGGCTGAATAAAGTTTCTATATATTGCTCCTGAAAGACTCAACGATGAACACTTTTTAAGAGTAATAAAAAATATAGATATAGCTCTTATTGCAATAGATGAAGCTCACTGTATAAGCCAATGGTGACATGATTTCAGACCAAGTTATATGAAAATAAAATGATTCATAGATGATTTAAAACAAAATAAATACTTTCCTATAGTCGCACTAACTGCAACAGCTACAAAAAAAGTAAGAGAAGATATAGTTTTGAGACTCTGACTTAAAAATTATAAGATATTTACAAAATGATTTGATAGAAAAAACCTAGTTTTTATAATCAGAGAAATAACAAAAAAAGAAGATAAACTTGATAAAGTTGTCGAGATAATTCAGAAAACTCCCCCTTACTGAATAGTGTATTGTTCATCTATCAAAGCTGTTAAAGAAGTATATGAACATCTAAAATCACAATGAATAAATGTTTGAGTTTACACCTGAGAAATGAAATCAACTCTTAGAGAAAGTGAACAAAATAATTTTATGGATTCGACTTACGATGTCATAGTCGCAACCAATGCCTTTGGTATGTGAATTGATAAAAGAGATATCAGATATGTAATTCACTATAACTTACCTTGAAGTATAGAAAATTATTACCAAGAAGCAGGTAGAGCTTGAAGAGATTGAAAGACAAGTTTTTCTATTGTAATAGCTTCTTATCAAGATACAATTATACAAGAATTTTTTATAGAAAATGCTAATCCTTCAAAAGAAGATATCCTTAAACTTTATGATTATATTTACAATGATTTTTCTCTATGATGATGAGTAAATCAACAAATACTTAAAACTTATGCACTTATCGCAAAAGAAAGTGATTTAAAAAGTGCTACAAAAGTTTGAAGTATCATAAAGATATTTGAAAAATACTGAATTGTAAAAAGATGATTTGATGTAAATGAAGATACAGAGGATTTTAGATGAAGATGAATCACTATTATATTATGAAAAAAACAACATAAAGACATCCCAATAAAATGGGACCATCAAGATATACTAAAAAATGAATCTTATTTCAAACTTGAACAAATAAAAAAATTACTTTTCAAACCAGGGTGTAGGAAAAAATTTATACTAGAATACTTTTGAGATGAAGATGATATAAATTCCCTATGAGACAACTGCTGAGTTTGTGATTATTGCATAGACAAAAAGAAACTTACAAATTGAAATTTCAAAGAAATCATAAAAACAAATGTGTATTTTATAGTTTTGGAATTTATAAAAAGATTTGATTGCAAATTTTGAGCCAACATATTGGCTTCTGTATTAACTTGAAGTAAGGAGAAAAAAATCACAGAATGGGATCTAGATTTAGACAGAGATTATGCGATTTTAGAAGAATACTCAAAAGATATAATAGTATCAGTTTTTGAAGTGCTTATAGATGCTTGATTTCTATATAAATCAGACTGACAATACCCAAAGATATGACTTACAGAAAAATGAAGATTATCTATTTTTGATAATAAGCTCTTATATACTGAAAAAGATGAATTACAATCAAACCTATACCTAAAAGCAAACAAATTTTTAAACAAACCTGAAAAAAAAGAAAAATCATCCAAAAAATCAAAAGAAAAAAACACAATAAAAATAGAAAAAGTTGATACATACACTCAAACTCTTGAATTGTTTAATCAATGATTAAATACTGAAGAAATAGCAAAACAAAGAGAACTTACAAAACAAACAATAGAATCACATATAATTTCACTTTACACATATTCTAAAATCCCTTTAAATGAAGTTATGAAACTATCAGAACTAAAGAAACTAAAACTTATAAAAGAGTTTGTAGAAAAAAACAAACTAAAATCAAACAAACTTTGAGAAATAAAAGAAGCAATAGACAAAGAAAATAAAAACATAAGCTATGTTGATATAAAACTTTGCCTTGCCATGATAGAAAAAAAGGATTTATAGAAATAAAGATTAAGAAATTGAAAGAAAAAAGAAGATAGTCATTCTGGATTTAGTCCGGAATCTATTAAAAGATTATTAGCATTGGCTACCATAATTATTCATTATTCATTATTCACTGTTAATTATTATTTTTTATCTATACTAATTTCTTTTCAATTATTCCGGTAATTCATAAAAACTGATTTTTGAATTCTTGCATATCTTTCATTTTTTATCACCAATAATTCTTTGGTATCATAAACAGCTACAATATCATCAAATATAAGAATTTCATAATCTATAAAAAACTTGTTTTGTGGAACATATCTCATAGACATAACTTCTTCTATAAACTCCTTATTATCTGAAAAAGAGATTAAATTTTCTTCATTTGTAATTTGTTTTACTTTTATGTTATTTTTTAAAAACACTTTTCTCAATTTTTCAGCATCTTCATATCACACCAAATCTCACATATTTCATTTTTCAAAAATATATATTTCTTTATCTTTTGAATTTGCTGACTCTAGAGTTATATCATAAAGTTTTTGCTTTGTGACATTTTTAAAAACAGTTTTTTCCATAAGTAATTAATTAGATAATAAATTCTAAAAAGTTTATTTTGTAAATGTATATCTTTAAAGATAACTAAATAATACAAAATAATCTATATTTTAAAACTTATTTTAATTTACAAAATACATAAACGGCTTATATAAAACATAATTATTTTTATAATTCTTAAAATGTGTCATAAAAATTGACATTTTTAATAAAAAATAATAATATAGTAAAAGATAATAATCTGTGAAAAAATATAAAACTACCTATTTGTCATACTCGGACTTGATCTAAGTCCCCAGTACACAACCTAAGTTTATATCTGATCAATACGAAAACAAGTTCAACATAAGTCAGATAATGACAATTTTTGACAAGCATTTTTATTCTAACTTTTTTTATTTATGGAAAATATCGGAAAAATACTAAATTTAATATGATTATCTGAGATAGAAGCAAAGTTATATCTAACTATTTTGGAGTTATGAAAATCATGAATATCAAGTATTTCAAAAAAATCTGAGATAAAAAGAACTACTATATATCCACATATCCTATCTCTTTTAAAAAAAGATGTAATAAAAAGAACCATAAAATGAAAAAGAACCTTTTATATAGCTCAAGATCCAAAAAGTTTTGTAAATATTCTTGATGAAAAAAAGAAAAACTTTTTAGAAAAATTACCTATTTTAGAATCACTATACTCAAAGAATTCTCCAAATCCTAGTTTAGAGTTTTATGAAGACAAAGAAGATTTACGCAATCTCTACAAAAAAATTTGGTGATCTTGAATGACTATCTACACTTTTATATCCCCTTTAGAGTTTTACAAACATTTTAGCGAAGAGTTTGATAGATCTCTATGATTTCTAGAAAAAAAAGCCTGATGAAAAACCAAAACTCTTACAAAAAACTACAGTTTTTCTAAAGAGTACATAAAAAACAATCCGTTTTCACAAATTAAACTTTTACCAAAAGATTTTGAGCTTGATGTAGATATAATAGTACTATGAAACTCTATTATAATGATTTCTTTTTCTCCTATTTATGCTATTGTAATAAAAAATAAGACTTTAGCAGATTTTCATAGAAACTTACATAATTATTTCTGGAACATCTTAAAATAATATTTACTTATTTTATCAAAAAATTTGTGATTTAACTCTTTTTATTTATAATTTAGCAGATTTTATCTATAATTGTGAAGTACAAAAGCAATCTACTTGTACCAAGTTATCATTCTGGACCTATTCTAGAATCACAAAAAAGATAATTCCATATACATGCTCCCGTAGTTCAGTTGGAAGAACGCTAGGCCGCGGACCTAGAGGTCGTGGGTTC
>JAQUWS010000018.1 GCA_028692735.1 Candidatus Altimarinota bacterium | reverse complement strand
GAGTACCAAATGAGAAATTTAAAAATAAAGACCTTTAAGAGTCTGTCTCAAAAATACCTAAATCCATTCAGATTTAGGTATTTTTGAGACAAACTCAATAGGTGTTTTTTATATATTATATACTATTTTAATAACAATTCATTTATAACGCCTTTAACTTGACTTGGATTAAATAAAAATTCTAATTTTCTTTTTACTCATCTTTCTCAGATTATAACAAACACTCAAGAATTCAGATATTTATCAAACATATTTTGTTCAACTATCACTTCTTTTATATCCCCAAGAGGTAAATCAAGAGATTGTTCTTTTGATACTCCATCATAATAAATAAATCTTTTATTTGTTATGATTACTTTTTTAGTCTTTAATCAATAAATCTTATAAACAAAAAAAGCAAACATAAGAGTTCAAACAACTAAAGAAGAAATATTTTTAAAATAATAACTAAATAATAAAAAGATAAATCCAAAACTTGCTCATAAAGACATAAAAAATACAAACAAAGAATGAACTTTTCACTCAAAAGAGAAATCTTCTCAAGGCATTTTTGTTGTCTCTAAATAATTTGAAAACATAAAATAATATTTAAAATATTAAAATTACTTAAATTATAACATATAAAAAAAAAATTATCAAAAATTTGATAATTTTTTACTCTTCAAGAACTTTCCTAACCGTAGACAATAGTTGTTCAAACGAATATGGTTTATTTACATATTCTCTTGCCCTTGAGATAACTCATCCTTTTTCTCTATGATTATGTCATGAACAAATAATCACTCTTATATCATCTCTTAATCTTAACATTTCTTCAAATACTTCTTGACCTGACATAAAAGGCATTGTTAAATCTAATAGTACTAAATCAACTTTATTCGCATTTTTTATATATAAATCTAATCACTCTTTTCAATTATGAGCTATTAAAACTTTATATCAAGCCATTTCTAATGTTTTCTTTGCAATATCCTGAATCATTTGCTCATCATCTATAATCAAAATAGTTTCAGTTCATCATGTTAATTTAAACATTTCATCATTTATTATACTAGATGGTTTTGATACTTTTGGTAAATATATATTAATTTTTGTTCCAACTCATAATTTTGTGTCTATATCAATAAATCATTTATGTTTTTTGACAATTATATAATAAACCATTGCTAATCATAATCACTGTCAAGTCTTCTTTCTTGTTGTAAATAATGGATCAAAAGCCTGTTTTGCTACATCTTCTAACATTCAAATTCAAGTATCTTCAAATATTATATGTACATAATCTCATTTAGGTAAATTAAATTTGTTTCACTCTTCTAAACAAAAATCCTCTGCATTTATCTTTATATAATCTCCATCACTAGATCATTTTTCTTCAATTGCTTTGAAAGAGTTTGTTCACAAATTCAAAAATACTTGATGTAATTGTGATTCACTTCAATTTACAAAGAACTCTCATACATTAAAATCAATTATTTTTTTCACTACTTTATCTGTTGTTTTTTCCAATAAATTAAAAACTTCCCTTGTTATTTTAAATAAATCAAAATCTGTTTTTTCTGTAACATTATTTTTAGATAAAAACTGTAATTGCCTAACCAATTCTGCTGCTCTCCTAGTAGATAACAAAGCTGTTTCAACATACTTAATCTGTTTTTCAGTAAGTCATCATGAAAGCTTCAGCAAATCTAAAAATCACATTATTCATCACAACAAATTATTAAAATCATGTCAAATTCAAGAAGCTAAAGTCCCTAAAGAATCCATTCTTTGTCTTAATTGAAGCTGTTCTTGACTGGTTTCAAGAGATATTTCAAGATCTTTTCTTCTTGTTATATCTCTAAAAATTCAAAATGTTCAATCTTTTTCTCATTTATCATTATTTATAGGTCATTTCATAACAGAAAAAACTCTACTTTCTCATGTTAAATTTTCCAATATTTTTTCATATTTAATACACTCTCATTTTTCCAATTCAATATCATCAATCTTTAATGAAGAGAAATCTCAAGTCAAAATTTCCCCATCTGTTTTTCATACAAATCTTGAAAATGAACTATTTACAAATATATATTTTCAATCATTATCTTTTGCATAAATCATATCTGAAGTTCACTCAGCAATGGCTAAAAGCAATTCTTTTGTTATACTTAATTCTTGTTTTATTCTTTCATTCAATTTTTCATCTGAAAGTAAATTAGACTGAGCTTCAGGTGAAATCAATCTCTTACTTTTTTTAAAACCTCCAAAACTAGATAATCTTTTAACCATTTATTAAACAACTTTAAGAATATACAAATAAATAAAAAACAACAAAGTAAAATATATTTATTTGTTGGAGTTTGTAAAGAAATCTTTTGAAAAACACTTGATTTTTATATAAATAATATATACTTATTATATACTATTTATATATTTTTATGTTACTAAAAAAATCTAAAAAAGTATTTATACACATAGACTGTGATAGTTTTTTTGCTTCTTGTGAAATACTAAAAAATCCTTCTCTAAAAAATAAATTTGTATGTGTATGATGAGATATCATAGTTGCTTGTACCTATAATTGTAAAGACCTAGGGATAAAAACTTGAACCCCTATTTGGGAAGCTCAAAAGATATTGAAATGAAACTGAGTATTTTTAAATTGAGATCACTGATTTTATGAAAAGATATCATATCAAATTTTTGATTACTTAAATGATAAAGTTTTATCTCTAGAACCATTCTCTATAGATGAAGCTTTTTGCGAAATCACATGATTACCTGAACTTTACAAAATAAGTTTATATAAATACCTTAAAAATATACAAAATTGAATATTAAAAGACATATGAATACCTGTAAGCATAGGATGTGCAGAGACAAAAATCAAAGCAAAAATATATTCAAAAATAAATAAACCTTTTGGCATCTATATCTGATTTAATCTAAAACAAGAAATATTATTATTTAAAGAATTAAGTATAAAAAAAATCCCTTTCGTATGAAAAGCAACCTCAAAAAAACTAGAAAAAGAAGCTAAAACTATATATGACTTTATATCTATTTGATTTTGGAGTTTAAAAGAGCAAATATGAAAATCTGCAACAGATTTACGGCTAGAGCTAGTTTGAATCAACGCTTTTCTATTAAAAAAGTCAGATACTATAAAATCTATGTCAAGAACAAGAAGTTTTAATCATAATTTGAATTCAAATAAGATATTTCTGACAAACCAATTAAAAGAACATTTTGAGAGATTATTTGAAAATCTTATAGAAAAAAATCTTGAAACTAAAACTATATCATTATTGCTTAGAACAAAAGATTTTAAAACACTTATATTTGATTACCAACTTCAAGAACATACAAATGATAGATTTTTTTTATTTTCTAAATTATTTACATTATTTGAAATAAACTACAACAAAGATACTATTTATCGTTCAACTTGAGTCATATTCGGTAAACTAAAAAATTATCTACCAGAACAAAAAAATATATTTGAAAATATAAGTTTATGAAACAGAAATAACTATACATTATATAAAACAATAGAAAACATAAACAACAAATACTGAAACCATAAAATATCTTTTTGAACGTCCCTACTTTGAGTGTGAGAAGATTTAAAATTATGAATAAAAACTAATAAAACTTTATAAAATAAATTGTTGGAGGAATAAAAAGCCTCATAGGTAATCAAACTTCTCAAAGTCATGAACTTACAAAGATTTTATTTTGATTATAATCATAAAATCACTCATCAAATTCTCATTTACAAGGAATAACGTACTTATAAATAAAAGGAATTCTAATTTGTCAGCCATGACTATGTCATGCTATAGTTATATCTGGGATATCTGCTTTTTTATAATTCATAACAGTATCAGGATTATGAGTCAAAACAATTAAGTTTTGATCTTTCTTATACTTAGTAATTAAATTTATATCATCAGTTCAAGCAAAATTATCTCACAATCATAGTATATTAATATTATTAAATTTTATACTTTTATTTTCTATAAGTTTCACATTATATTTTTCCAAAGCAATTATTAAATCTTTTTCAATTTCAGGTCAAGGATGTGATAAATCATGATTTCATAAGGTAGCAAAAACAGGAACTTTTAAATTCTTAAATGGTGAAAACAAATCAACAAAATCATTATTTTTTGTTGTAACATACGCAAAATCTCAAGGAATCAAAACAAAATCAATTCATTGTAAAGTATTTATCTTATCAACAACCTTTTGTAAAAAAAACTTATCTTTATAAACTCAAAGATGTAAGTCTGATAAAACAACAACATTAGCATTAAATCAGATTTTTATTTGTTCATTTTTTATTAGAACTATATTAGGTTCAATAAATCTAGAATAAATAAAAAATAAAGTTAAAACAAATAAAAAAATCTCTTTTTTTGTGATTTTAAAAGATAGTTTATATATCCTATAAATAAGAAAGAAAAATAGTAAAAAAGATAAATAACTTAAATAATATATAAAATAAATCATATAATAAGTTTTTAATAAAAACTTATTATACAAAAAAAATAATTTTTTCATATATAATATCTATTGACAGATACAAAATTTAAGTATAATAATATTTGTTTTAAAATTTATATAAATATGAAAACAACTATAAAACCTGAAGAAACAAGTTCCTTACAAGAGTCTGCCTCCAAAGAATATTGTTTTAATCAAAAAGATGTAATTGCATCAGAAACAGCTTTGAGAATAATCCAAATCGTAGAACAAAAAAATTATAAAAATCAAGAACAATCAATAAATAAAGCCTTTGATAACTTTTCATATGGTTACCCAATTTCAAAAGAAAAAAAAGATAAATTAATATCATTTTTTAAAGATGAAAAAAATATAAACTTATGAAAAGAACTTTTTTCAAAGGTTTTTATTTTAGTTTGAGATAATAATCATAATTTTATTAATCAATTTTTAAAGAACTCAGAATGAAAAAACGATGTAACAAACTTTGTTAATTATGTAATAGAAGAACTTGAGAATTACCCTTTCATACTAGAAAATAATTATGATGAAATAAAAGAGATTAAAAATTGAACTGATACCCAAAACCAAGAAACAAGAACATTTAAATATAGAAAATGAAACAAAAGATGACTAATAATAACAAAAAACACATGAGAAACTTTTGTATTAGATGAAAAATATGAAAAATTAGAATATAGAAGAAACTGAACTTTTTGTTGAATTACCAAAGATGAAAAGTGAAATTATTGAGAATATATAAGATTTGATTGACAAGAATTTAAAGTAATTTGAAGAATAGATGATATAAAAAATATACCTAATTTAAGCGATACTGAATGAAATCTAATATATGAAACAACTTGATGAAAAAATTGACTTAATAAATTTGAAGATGATGAGGGAAAAGGTAGATTATTAACCCCTAAAATTCCACCAGAATACAATTCAATAATCATAAAAAATTGATTAATAATTGCAAGCAAAAACCTAGAATGAAGCAAACAATCACTAGAGATTTTTTGAAAAGATTATGATAAAATTTTACTTTTTGAAGATATAGAAGACTATAAAGCAATTGAATGAATGGATGTAATAAGATTTAAAACAGCTACACATTGATACAGTTATTATGAAATAAATAGTGGATGAGAAGTAAAAGAAATAAATTTTTTACAAAATGTACAATCTTTAATAAGACCAGATAAAGCTCAAGATTTAATAAGAAATTATATTTTATGAAAACCTGTTTTTATAAAATATAAACAAGATAAACCGCGTATACTAATAAAGGATAATAACTGATGAATTTTATGATATGATTTTAATTCAAAAGTATTAAATATATCTATTACAGACATATGACTTGATAAAAAAAGTTATATAACTTATGATATAAATTGAACTATTTACATATTTGATACAGAAAACAACATCTTTTTTAAATCAAATAAAAGGTATAAATCTACAAATCCAAGAACTTTAAATGAAATAAAAAGAGATTTAGAACAAATCCCTCTTGAAAAAATAGACTTTTGAAGCTAAAAATAATTTGTATTTCAAAAAGAATACCTAATATAATCTCAATCACTCAATGTCATAGGAACTCAGATTATCTGAGTTTCAGCAAATACAGATTTTGCATCATATCAATCTTTTAATTTTAAAAGCACATAAATTCATTCCCTATCATTTACACTTGAACTTGAATCAAATACAAAATATTCAGAAAAATTTTCTTTGATAAATGATATAAAATTAATCCTTTGACCCGATATAAAATCAAATTCTTTTTGCTGAAAATTATTTATTTCTTCTAGATTTGAAAGTAAATTTATAGCAAATTGATCTAGTATCTTTGAAAATCATGCTTTTTTCAGAATTATATTTTTCTTTAATAAACCTGAATTTTCTTCATTTATTGTCCAAATCCAAGCTAATCTCATTCAAGTTGTTCAAAGAGTTTTTGATAAACTTTCACAAAAAATAACTCTATCATGAAGTTCTTTATCTTGAAAAATTATAGAAAACATCTTATTTGAAACTTCTTTCTTAAGTAATCAAACATAAACATTATCAAGTATAAAAACAGCATCTCTATCAAATTCAATAATATACTTCATCAAATCAATCAAATCATCATTTCTTATTTTTTCTCAAGTAGGGTTTCAAACAGGTGTAAAATAATATATATTTATACCTTCTTTTTTTGAATCATAATAGTTTTTTATTTGTTCACTAGATATAAAAAAGTTATTTTTTTCAGCTTTATCAAATTTTACCAAATCAAATCAGTAAGATTTTGCTATACTTATACTAGCCATAAAGCTAGCTTCTGGAAAAATAAAATTAACTTTTTTTCAACTATATTTTTGTCTAAAAGTATCAAGTATCATTACAAGTCAATCTGTAGAACCATAACAAGGTATTATATTTGATTTTATATCATAGTTAACTCAAGAAAAATCATAATATAAACTCATATAATTGTACAGAATTGTAGACAATTCATCACTTCCTTGTCCATTCATATCATACATAAATAGTTTAGAAGAATCAATCTCATTTAATGATTTTTTAACTAATACAAGCCATTTTTCTTTTATATCTGAAAAATATTGTATATCTCAAATTGCCATTATTTTACACTCATCTTGAATTCATAATCTCTTAAAAATCTCGTTTGATAAAATTCAAACAGTAGTAGCTCTTCTTATTTCATTTACAAATTTTTGTTTTAAAAAATCATTTTGAAACAAGTCATTTATAATCTGCTTACGAGAAAAATCTTTTCAATTATACTTTTCAAAAATTTGATTAATTACACTTTCAAACATAATATAAAAATTAATTTTTTAATAATCATTTAACTTCTCTATCAATAGAACTAGTTATAGTTAAAGCTTTATCAAGAAATTCTTGTCATATATAATCTTTAACATCATTAAATTCTTTTTCAAAAACATCTTCTCTTCAAGATTCAATAGTATCTTCCAAAAAACTTACATAATCTTTTATCTCTGGTAAAATCTCCTCTTTATAAAAATCATTATAAAATTGCATATCAGTATATAAAGATGCATTTTGATTAAGAAATCTGGATAATATAAGCATTTGCATCCTAGAATTTGATGTCCCTATATCAATAATTTGTTTTATATCTATTCACCTTTTTTTTAATATATGTCATAATAAAAGATTTATAAAATGCACTATTGATTGCACTATAGACACAAGTTCATCATGTTTATCAGAATCAATACTTATCAAATTAGCTTTATCTTCTTTAAGCAAATTATATATTTTTTCCCATTTTTTTCATGGATTTATAGGATCAAAAGCTATATTTTGATTTTCTAAAGATGAAATCCAAGGTCAAAACATAGGATGAGTTGCTACAACTTCTCATAAACTATATTTTGAAAGTTCTTCACTTGCTTTACTTTTTATACCAGTAAAATCCATGACTAATTTATTTTCTGGAATATATGGAATTAAATTTTTTATAGTATTAACAGTATTTCTTATACTAACACTAAAAATAATTACATCCCCTAATTTTACAGCATCCTCAGGTTTTATAGTTGTGCTTCTAGAAGTTACAATAACTTCAAATCACTTACTTTCAAAGTATTTCTTCCAAAACTGTCAAAACACTCAAGTTCATCAAACAATTACTATTTTCATAAAAATTTATTAAACTTCTAAATTAAAATATACTTTTTCTATCATTCCTATGAAAACAGGAATCTATAAACTCTTAATAACTTTTTAAATTCACTAAAGATATAAAACTTTCTTTGTATTAAATATAATTAATTTACTAGAAAAGCAATGAATACAATATAAATATAAATACAAAAAAACTAATCACTTTTCACTTTTCACTATTCTAATAATCCCCCAAAATCACCAAATCTTTACTAAAAAATTTCAACTCATCCAATGCTGAATCTATTATCTCTTTATCAAGTTTACTATCAAAATCAATCCAAAAAATGTACTCAAAACGATTTTTATGAGCTGGTAAAGATTCTATCTTAGATAAATTTATAAACCTTGTTGCAAAAGCTCAAAGACACTTATAAAGTGCAGATGGAGTATCCTTAGTTCTAAAAGCAACTGATGTCTTTCAATTCTTTTTAAATTTCAATTCTTTCTTCTTTTTTTCATAAGTTTCTTTTGAAACTACTATAAAAAACCTAGTTGTATTTCAAGCTTGGTCTTGAATATGTTTATCTAAAACTTTTAAATCATAAATTGAAGCACATAAAACAGATGAAATTGATGCATATTCTTTATTTCAACTTTCTTTTACATACTTTGCAGCTAATGCATTATTTCAAAATTCTTCTGCTTTAAATCAATTTTCATCTAAATAATTCTGACATTGAGCAATAGCTTGTGGATGAGCATAAACATACTTTACGTCTTTTATATTTTCTGTATTTGCAAGTAAATAATGATCTATATCAAGATACAATTCTCAAACTATCTTATAATCGCCTGAAATAATATGATAAAAATTTTCATGAACTGATCAAGCATAACTATTTTCTATAGGTAAAACTCAAATCTCTCACGAATTAATATTATCAAAAACTTTCTTAAAACTTGATACTCATACAATCTCACTTTCTGAAATTTTCAATTTTGAAGCAACTTTCACAGATGCTTCATAAGAATAAGCTCAAACAACTCACTGATAAAATATTTTCATATATAAATTAATTAATTATTTTTCTAACTCTAAAGAATATTTGTGAATATGTTTCCACATATCATCAATAAATTTTTCATCAATTCAATTTTGTTTTCAATAAATTTTTCTTGTTTTCAAAACTTCTTGCCATCTATTTGACTGTAATGGAGCAATATTATTCTTTTTCTTGTATTTTCAAACTTTTTTTACAAGTTTAAATCTATCAGATAGTAAATCAATCAATTTTCTATCAACTTCATCAATTTCTGACCTAAATATCTCCAAATCATTCATATTAAAGTATAATTAAAAAAATTAAAAATTAAATTACCTTAGTTCATAAGATAAATCTCTGGTAATTTTCTCTCTTATTTCAAAATAAATTTTATTTATTTCTTCATTTGTAAGAGTCCTATCAATCGCTCTAAAAGTTATGTTTATAGTAATTGATTTTTTATCATCTCCAAATTTTTTATCATTTTCATATACATCTATTATTTTAACTTCTTCAATTAATGGATCTCACAAATCTCTAATAATTCAAGTTATCGCAAAAAAACTTGACTCTGTTTCTCTTGTAAGTTTTATCTCTTCTAATTCATGCTCATCAATTATAAATTTAGCCTTTGGAACAACAATAGATATATCTTTAAAAACTGGTGGAAATTGACTTATTTCTTTATATGGAACATCAAGATTCCCCCACTGAGACAAAATCCTCTTATCCAAACTCCAAAATATCCTTATATCAGGAATTTTCTTTAAAGCCATAGCAAGTCTTTCAATACCAAATCAAAAAGCCCATCAATTATATAAATTTGAATCAACTCAAAGTTTTTCCAAAACTTCTCATTTAACTACTCATGCTCAAAGTACTTCAAGCCATTTATCTCAGTTTTTTACTTCCACTTCTAAACTATCAGTAGTATAAGGAAAAGTATCTACATTAAATCTAAACTCTACATCATCTCAAAAAATAGATTTGATAGTGTGAGAAAGTACATCTTTTAAAGTATCTTGGTTAATAACTTCTTTTTCTTTTAATGCAATTTTTAAACCATCAATTTGATGAAAACACTCATGATGAGTTTTATCAAGCTCATCTACCCTATATGTTTTACCATAAGACAACACTTTTATTTCTCCATCATTTTTCAACTTTTCAATTCATTTATCACCAACAAGATAATGATACCACATAACCGTAGTATGAGGTCTAAGTAATAGATTATCATCTTTATTTATAGTCTTTTCTAAAAAATAACTATCACTAGGTCTTCTAGCTACATGATCTTCAGGAAAATAAAACAAATCAAAAGTCTCAAACTCTTTTACAACTTCAGGAGAAGAAAATATAGTAAATTCTCTAAAATACTCTGAAGTAGTTAATTTTTCTACAATCATATTAACTGGATTTCAAACAATTTTTGTTAAATCAGGCATAGACGTAACTCTCAAAATCCTGTTATAATATGCAATTTCAGATTCACTTAAAACTCAAGAATTTATTTTCTCTCTCAGTTTTTCTAAATGTTTTTGGTCTTGTGATCTCATTTTTTAAAAATGTTATTATTTTATTATGCCATTCCGGACTTGATCCGAAATCTTCATTGTATTATTCTATATTGTTGTATATAAATTGTCATTCTGAACTCGTTTCAGAATCATTAAAAAATTACTTCCTTATTAGTAGTCAATGCTAATAATCAATTATTATTATTCAGGTTCAAGTCCGAAATGACTCAAATTATCAATTTTTCATTTTATCACTTCATCATTTATTCGCTACATCATTTTATTACTTCTTAGAATTATTAATTAGTACCAAATCCAATATATCAATTGCACTCATAGCTTCAATAACTGGAACTACTCTTGGTAATATACAAGGATCATGTCTTCATTCTATTGCAAAATCTACTTCATTTCAAGATTTATCAACAGTATGTTGTTTTTTATAAATACTTGCTGTGGGCTTAATAGCAACTCTAAAAATTATATCTTCTCAAGTTGAGATTCCCCCAAGTATTCCACCATATCTATTTTCTTTTGATGCTACTTTTCAGTCAATGTTATAAAATCACTCATTATAAGTTTTTCAAGTTAAATTAACTGTATCAAATCAAGCACCATACTCAAAACCTAGTGCTCATCAAATAGAAAGCATACTTGTTGCTAATCTAGACTTTATTTTATCAAAAATAGGTTCTCAAAGTCAAGCTGGTGGATTTTTTACATGACACTCTATAATTCAACCTACACTATCTCCATCATTTCTAATATTTTCTACATATTCAATCATCTTTGATGCTACTTTTTCATCAGCAGTCCTCATAATATTTTTTTCTATGAAATCATAATCAACCTTTGTTATTTTATATTCTCAAACTTGCTTAGTAAAAGCAAAAATCTCAATTCAGAATTTTTCTTTTAGATACTGTTTTGCGATAGCTCATGCTATTACTCTTGATAATGTTTCTCTTCAACTACTTCTTCATCCTCATCTATAATCCCTATTTTCATACTTTAGAAAATATGTTAAATCTGCATGATTTGGTCTGAAAAGGTCTTTGATATTGCTATAATCTTTTGATTTTTGATTTTCATTTTTCACAATTATAGTGATAGGATGACCTGTTGATTTTCATTCAAATACTCAAGAAAGAATCTCAAAATTTTCATCATTTTCCTTTCTCTGAGTTGTAATTGCACTTTGCCCAGGTTTTCTTCTACCTAATTCATTTGCAATATTGTCCATATCAATTTCAAAATTTGAAGGCAATCAATCAATAACGACTCCAAGAGCTGGTCCATGAGACTCTCAAAAAGTTGTAATCCTAAATAATGTTCAATGTGTGTTCATAAATAAAAGTTAAAATGTAAAAGAGTTTAAAAGTTAAATTGTTTTTATGATTGTCATTCAGGACTTGATCCGGAATCTTCCTTATATTGTTCTATGCGTATCTGTATCGTCATCCTGAACTTGTTTCAGGATCTTTAATGCTATATTAAATAATTTACACCTTCTTAAAAAACTCAGTCCTCAAAACCATTTTTCCAGATTCAATTAATTCAGCATCATCAGTTAATCTAATCTTAGTAAATTTATCACCTCTCTTAATATCTGAAGCTCATTTTACTTTTATATCTTTTATTGCAATTACTGTATCTCAATCTTGTAATATATTTCAGTTACAATCTTTTACAACTAAAACTATTTCTTCTTCGTCATCTAACCAATTACTTTTTGCCATAATATTATTATTTAGTAAGTAAATTTAATTTTTTGTCATCTCGAGCAAAGTCGAGAGATCTGTTGGAGAAACAAATAGTGCTTTAATTTAAATAATATAATTTGCAAAGTACAGATTTCTCCACTACGGTCCAAATGATAGTATAATAATTATATTCTCTTTAATTTCTCTAAATCCTCCCAAAAATTCGGATAAGTCTTAGCCACACATCAAGGATTCAATATATTCAATCACCCAATAATTGTATTTAATACACCAAAACACATAGCAATTCTATGATCATTATATGTTTCTATTTGAATCGGATTTTGACCATTTCATAGATTCCTGCCTTCGCAGGAATGACGATACTTACTTATATCTAATTCCCCAATTATTATACTCTTCTCATCACCATCAACCTCTACTCAAATTTTTCTTAACTCATCTCTCATAGCATCTATTCTAAGACATTCTTTTAAATTTAATGTCTGCAATCAAGTTATATGAGTTTTTCAAGGTAAAAATATACTCATTATCATAAAACTCATACTCACATCAGGCATACTTTCAAAATCCACACTATAATCCCTATACCTACTCAAATCAACTCTGTTCCCCTTGCCTTGTAGGAGAGAGATTAGGGGTGAGGTTATTCCCACCCCCCTTACAATCGTACTTTCTCAATCACTTTCATATTCAACTCAAAATATCTTCATCTCATCTAAAAACCTATAATCTCATTGTTTAGAATTTGATCAAATATTTTCTATTTTTATCTCTCCACCATGCAAAGCTATAAAACAAACTATATAGCTAAGTGCTGATGCATCTCATTCTACAAGCAAATTAACTGGTTTATACCTTTGTGGTAATACTTTAAAATATTTATAGTTATCATTTTCAACTATACATCAAAATTTCCTTAATTCATTAATTGTCAAATCAATATATGGTTTACTAACTAACTCTCAGATAACTTCAATCTCAAGTCAATTTTCAAGTACTGGTGCAATTTGCAGAAGTGCAGTAAAAAATTGACTAGAAGAAGTACCATTCATCTTAACTTTATTCGTTTTTAATTCACTTGGTGTTACTTTTACTGGAGGAAAATTTCAATTTGTTTCTAAATTTACTCAAATTTGTTTCAAAGAATCAAACAAATCTCACATAGGTCTTTGTAATAATCTTTCTTCACCTGTCAAAGTTATACTTCAAACTTTATTTAAGATTATCATGGCAGTCAAAAATCTCATACAAGTTCAAGATTGTCCTATATAAAGCTCTTTATCTTCTCCCTTAAATTTTTCAACTCATCAATCAATAATAGCTTTAATTCAACTCTGTTCTACTTTTATTCAGATATCATTTAAAGCATTCATCATATGCTTAGTATCATCACTAATCAAAATTCACTCTAAAACGGTCTGTCAACTAGTCAAAGCAGCAAGCACAAAATCCCTATTTGTAATTGATTTTGATCATGGTAATCTAATTGTCTTCATAAAAAATCAAAATATTAAAGTATTAAAATTTTTTTATTCTATATTTGCTCAAGAAACAACATCACAAAACTTTTCAAAAACCTCTTTCAATTCTTTTTTATCAACTTTATACTCAAAAACCTCTCAAAAATCCTTAAGTAATATAAAATTAACTAATTGGTTTTCATTTTTTTTATCATTTTTCATATACCTATAAATCTCTTCAAAATCAAGACATTGTCATTCTGAACTTGTTTCAGAATCTATTTTTATATTAGCCAATACAGATTTTATAAATTTTTCTATCTCTTTATAACTTTCTTTTTTTAAAAATCAAAGTTTTTCTCAAAGTAAATTAGCATATATTATTCAAAAACCAACACAAATACCATGTCAAAGTTTAAATTTCAAGTATGTTTCCAAAGCATGTCCAAAAGTATGTCCATAATTCAATACTCTTCTCTTTCAAATAGTCTCAGTTGGATCACTTTTTACTACCAAAAGTTTGCATTTTATATTTTTAGAAATTACTTTTTCTATTTCTTTACCAAACTTTTTATTTATCAACTTATCATATATTTCAACATATTCTAAATAGTCTTTTTTTCCAAGCATTATAGCATGTTTAATTCACTCAAAATATCATGATAACAATTCTCTTTTTGGTAAAGTTTTTAAATAATTTATATCTACTAAAACCATACTAGGATTATAAAAAGTCCCTACTCAATTTTTTACACTCATATAATCAACTCCAGTTTTTCATCACACACTTGAATCACACATAGAAAGCAAAGTAGTAGGAACCTGCACAAAATTTATTCATCTTTTAAATAGACTACAAGCAAATGCTGTTATATCTCAAGTTACTCAACCTCAAATAGATATGACATAATCTTTTCTAGTAAATCAACTTTCCATCAACTTATCAATTATCTTAAAAACTGTTTTTATAGTTTTATTTCTCTCTCAACTTGATAAAACCAAAAAATCAGCATTTAATAATTTACACTCGTAACTTATTTTTTCTTTATATAAATCATAAACATTATAATCCACAACAAAAAGAAATTTCTTTTTCTCATAATCTTTTATATTTTCTTTTATACTAGAAAAGATATCATTTGAAAACAAAATCTTATACTTTATATTTGCTTGTTTTATGTCCACATTTATTTGATTCATAGTTTGTATTTAAAAATTATTATTAATTTTTCGTCATACCTGTGAAGACAGAAACCTATAAAATATAGTTAAAATCTTTATTAAAAGTAAAAATCAAATTTAAATATTTCACATCAATTTTATCTTCTTTTCAACAACTTTTCCAAGTTCATCCTTAACTCAAGATAATAATCTATAAGGAGCATACTCCTCAGGTTTTGCTTCTATATTTGCTTTAAGTTTATTAGAGTAAGCATATCTAAGTTCTGCATTTATATTGATTTTTGTAACACCTAAACCGATAATTTTTTTAATTATTTCATCATCTATAAATGATCAACCATGAATCATAAAAGGTTGTTTTGGGTTATCTCATTGAAGTTTTTCTAGTACATCATATCTTATCTCTTTTACATCTTTTTTTCAACCACTCTGAGTTCAAATAGATACACAAAGTAAATCAGGTTTAACTTCTTGCAAAAATCTATTTGCATAATCTACATCAGTAATATGAGTTTTTTCTACTTTATTTTCATAGTAAACAATTGGAACTACTTCCATAACTCACTCCAAAATAGCATCATATTTATCAGTTAAATCTCTAGCTTTTTTACTTTGAGATATAAGTTCATCTAATTCTTTAATTTTATCAAATTCTGCACTCACACTATCATATCAAGCTTTTAAACATCTTTCCATAAATTCCAAATCATTACTCCTATCAAGATGTAATATATAATCTATATTATAAGTTTTACTCAAACTTTTACACATTAAAGAAAGTAACTCCGGAGTCATATGTTCAGCTTCTCCCCTAGAAGTTTCTATAAATACTGGATAATCATACTTACTTGATACCTCAAATATAGCTTGCAATCATTCCAAAGTACTTACATTAAAAGCTGGCATAGCTTTCTTTTCTCAAAATCTTTTTTCAATTAAATATTTTTTAGACATATTATAAAAATTAAAAACTAAAATTATTTATTTCATCCAAACTTGGAACAGCAGTCAAATTTCACTTTTTCGTACATTGCAATCAAGCAACTTTGTTTGCAAAAACTATACAATCTTCAATAGACCGTTTTTGCAAAAGCCCATAAGCAAATCATCATCTAAATACATCTCATGCTCAATTTGCATCTACTGGACATATATTTAATGCTTCAAAATTTTTTAATTCTCAAGAATCATATAAATATGATCAATTCTCTCAATCGGTAATAACAATTGCTTTTCACATCTCATCATTCAATCTTTTTAAATTTACTAAGAAATCAATTTCATCAGACATCTTGTAAACAGTTTCAATGGGAAATATAGGTATAAAAGAGTTTCTTACCATATGAAATACCTCTTTTGAGTACTCAGTAGAAGGATCAACTATTACCAAAGTATCATCTCTTTTATTCTCAATTACAAAATCAAAAATCTCTTTCTCACTTCTATCAAATATAATCAAATCAGCTTCTCTTATCAAAGATTCTGATATATATTTTATAGGAGTATTGTGAATCTTGTCTTTTATAATAGTTCTTGATCATGTTTTCTCATCAACAACAACTGTATTAACCTTTGTAGCCTTATCCAATATAAGTTCATGATTTATACCATACAAATCAAATTGCTCTTTTACATATCTTCATAAAGGTCATTTTCAAATACTTCAAACAATAGTCGTATCAACTCACAGATTACTTAGTAACTTCAACGCTGATGAGACTGGTCATCAAATAGATATTTCTGAATCACAACTTTGACATTTTTGTCATGAGTTTATATCTCAATTTATAATATAAGTTTTATCCAAAACTATTTCACCTATTCAAAGTACTTTCATAAAATTAATTACAATTAACAATATAATTATTATATCCCTTTTTACCTTTTCTCTTTAATCTTTAATCTTTTATTTAAACTAGCTTATACAAATTCATTATCAATTCTTCTGTTTTTTCTTTTCCTATACAAGGATCAGTTAAACTAAGTCACTTTTTTACATTTTCAGAAAAATCTTGTCTGCCATCATAAAGATAACTCTCAACCATAAATCATTTTATAAAATCTTTTAAATTATTGTCTCATGATATACTACTGATTACTTCAGTTATTATCTCATTTTGTCTTTCATATTGTTTTCTTGAGTTATCATGATTTGTATCAATTATCAATGCTTTATTTTTTATTTTTCTTTCAGTAAATATTTCAAATGCCGTATTTATAAATTCTTTTCAATAATTTGGTCAACTTAATCATCATCTCAAAATCCCATGAGTATAATTATTTCAAGTAGTTTCATATACGCTATTTCCTATCACATAAACACTTGGCGTCATTGATGCTTGAATAGAATTTATCATAAGTTTTATATCTCCTGATGTAGGATTTTTCATACCAACTGGAAAACTTATTCATGATGACACCTCTCTATGAAATTGATTTTCAGTACTTCTAGCTCAAATAGCAAAATAACTATAAATATCATCAATATGTTCTATAAGCTGTGGATGCAATAATTCATCAGCTAACGGTAATGAATAAGTCTCTATTATTTTTATAGCAATATTCCTTGAATTTTCTATTCATGTAATCAAATTAGGTATTTCTCAAGGAACAGAATTTTGTAATCACTTCCATCATCAAATAGTTCTAGGTTTCCCCGTATAAAAACGCAAAACTATTTTTATTTTATCTTCAACTTTTTTTTGTATTTCACTTAAAAATTTTGCATATTCCAATAAACTTTCCTCATAATCAGCACTACAAGGACCTATTATCAATATTTTTTTACTACTTTTTCAATTAATTATATCATTTAACTCTTTTCTATTATTATTTACTGATTCCTTTCAAAAATCACTTAATGGAATCTTATTTTTTAAATCATAAGGAGAAAGAAGTTTTCAAATCATTTTTTTCATAACTTTTTTTTTAATAAATAAAATTAATTTTACTTTTTATCAAATTCGTATCAAAAACACATCAATTGGTCCATAATTCAAAACCTTTTTTAGCCTGTCATATAACCATATCCACTCAATTACAAACAAATATGTTTTTATAATTTTGCTTCACATATTGTTCCATTGGTGTACCTCCATAATTTAAATCATAAACTATATCAAAATATAACTTTATATTTTTAAATATTTCATCAATCTCATCTAACTTAATAGAATACTTTGGCAAATTTTCTTTAAATCAAAAAGGCAAAGTATTAACTAAAATTCAAGTTTTATCAATAAATTTTCAAATAAAAGAATTATCTTCTGCTACATCATAAATAATTGTTTCAATTTTATAATCTACATTTCAATAGCTTTTTAATATTTCTTTTACTTCATCACTATAAAAATGACTTTTTGTTTCAATAAGATTTCAATCACTTCTGTTAAAAACAACAATTTCTTTTACTCATAACATAAGTAAAGCTCAAATAACAGCTCTTGATGCTCATCAAGCTCAGAAAACATATCATTTTAGGGGCTTGTAAATCTTGCCCCCTTGATAAAGGAGGGTAGGGGGATTTTCTTCACAAAATCTGCTATTAAGTTTCTCTATTATTGGATTAATTATACCATCAATATCTGTATTGTATCAAATAAGCTTTCAATCTTTTTTTACAATAGTATTAACTGCTCAAGCAAAAAAAGCACTCTTATCTAAACAATTTCTATTTTTTAGATACTCATAAACCTCAAGTTTATATGGCATCGATACATTTACTCATACTAAATTATCTTTTTTCTCAATAAATTCCATTAACTCACTAATTTTAAACTTATCTTCATTAATTGGAAAAAGCACATAAGAAAGTGGATAATCATTTTCACAAGCAGTATAATTATGCATAAAAGGACTTATACTTCAACTTATCTGACTTCATCAAATAAAAATTACTAAATCTTTTTCTATATTTTTTTCAAAAAAATTCATAATTTCTACTTGTCTATTTTTTGAAATTCTAAGCTTCTCAAAAATAGTTTTTAAGTTATTTTTTGTTATATCAATATAAATTGATAAATCAATTTTATTCATATCTAGTCATTATAAATTAAATCATACAATTTTTCAAAACTTATCTGTCAAGGAGCAGATTCTTCCCCTAAAGATCAAAAACTAAAAATCTTTCATATTTTAGGAAATTCCCATCTTGTTTTTTCTCAAAGTTTTCACATAGATATAAACACAAAATCTTTATCATAATTATCTTTAAAATACTTACATAATTTATACATTATTTCAACATCTTTTTCACAATTTGGCATCACAGCAATTTTATAAACATCTGGATTATACATACTCATACTTTCGATAACTTTTTTTAAATCATAAAAATTTGGTGTTTCCAAAAAATTATGATACGAAATTATAAGCTTAGTTTTATTTCATAATCTATTTTTTAAATCTTTTACATATTCTCAATTTGATAATTCAAAATCTACATAATCAACTTTATCAATATACTTTGATAATAATAAAAAACTATCTTTTGAATTTCAAGTATACCTTCATCACTCAATCTTTTTTCTATTTGTTAAAATAATTTTCTTGTTTATCTTTGATATAATTTCATCAAATTTTTCAAAATCATCCAAATAATCAATCCTTAATTCAACAAACTTTACTTTATTTGAATTATTTATTACACCTATTTTTTCTTCTATTTTATCAAAATCAATTATAGGGACACAAACACTTCAATAATTAACTTTACTTAAAATTTCATCTAAACAATCTTCCAAAATTCAATTATTTGTAACTTTTAAATCATAAAATTTCTCATAAATATCTTTTCTTTCTTCATAAACTGTTTTTAAATCATCATATAAATTACTTCAAGTTAAACTTGGTCTATTTTCTAAATTAATCTGATCATCTACAACTCTTTTTGTAATAACATCCAAATCAGAATAAACATATATCAATTTATAACTATTTTTTAATAAAAGCTTTTGATTTCTTTCAAAAATTATAGTTCATCCCCCTAAAGAAATTATTGAATCATTATAATTTTCTAATACTTCTTTTAAAGATTTATATTCATTATCTCTAAATTTATCCCATCAATTTTCTTTAACAAATTGATCTATTGTCGCATTTATCTTATTTGTTATATAAAAATCTAAATCAACAAAATTTTTATTTAACTTTTTTGCTAATAACTTTCATATTGTTGATTTTCAAGTTCATCTCATCCCATAGATAATTATATTTTTCATAATTTTAATTTAATAAATGATTAACATTAAATCTTGCCATATTTACATTATCTTTGAAATAATCTAAAGCAAAGAAATTTTGAACTTCACATATTATATCCTCAGATATAACAAGTCAAGAACTCTTTTGTTTCCTAAAAAACTTTAAAATTCTATAAAAATTTATTGAACCATACTTTCATACATCTCATTCTTTCAAATAAGATTCAACAAGATCTATAAATACTTGATTTAAATCTTCTCAAGCCAAAACTTTACTAGAAAATTGTTCTTTTATCTCGGTAAAAAAAGGATTATAAGTCATCATATCAGAGATTGTATTATCTTTAGTTTTCCATTCTCTAATCACATTTCTTACATCTCCATTTTTATAAAAAAACATCCCCATATATATTTCACACAAATGAGTCAAAGCTTGTATTACAGCCATTTTTTTATCATGTTCATCTGGTGACAAACTATGAATTTTAACTCACTTTTCTCTTAAAGCAGATTCCACTGATAATGAAATATCATTTTTCACTTCAGTTACAACGGCATTTAAGTTTTCTTCTTTTGTTCAAAATCAAAACAAACAATGTATATTTGCTATTTCATTTTGTCAAGATAATCAAGAATTTGTATTCATCAATCAAGAAAGATTTACGATTTGAGTATCTCATCACAAAGCTAATATTTTTCTTATTAATTGGCTAGTAAAAGAAATAGGTACAGAAACTATGTGATTTCAATCACTCAAATTATCACTATTTCAAATATCTAATAATTTAATATTACTTCAATTAACTATTCATCTATCCATAAGATCTTTAGCATGATCTCATTTTCATCAATGAAAGTATAGTTTACTTCAATTTAATTTCATCAAAAACAATTTATCAAATAAAAAAGAGAGCTATTTTTTAAAATAGCCCTCATAAATTTTTTATGCAAGAAAAAAGACTATTTTAGTAAATACTCTCTAAAATAGAAGTAAAAAAATGTAACTAAAACCATCAATTTGTCCTTTTCCATAAAATCTAATTTATTATAAATTTATTAGATTATATTTTAATTTTTTGATTTGTCAAAAAATTAACTGACAAAAACAAAAATTTATTATTTACTCATTATCTTTGTATATCACTTACTTATATAAAAATAATCTAGAAAATTACTTGAAATACAATTTATCAACAATTTTTTTGTTATCTTATAAGCTTTATAATGATTTAACATACCTAAATATGAATTAATTGTTGATAAAAAATCTTGTTTAATTTTATCATCTAATTTAAAATCGTTATTTTTCAGTTTTGTATTTAATTTTTGTATTTTCTTATAAAAATATCATATTGTTCTTTTTCTTATGTATACTCTATAAGGGTTTATGTAAGCTCACAAAAACAATACTCATTTACTATAATGTTGTAAATATATCTTATTTGAATGAATTATAAGTCATAGATTATCATTTAAATATTTTTTTGTTTTTTCTATAAGTGAAACTAAAAAATCTTTATCTTTATGAATAATTATGAAATCATCTACATATCTTCAATAATATTTTATATTTAATTCTTTTTTTAAAAATTTATCAAAATCACTTAAGTAAATATTTGAAAAAAGTTGACTAGTAAGGTTTCAGATAGGCAAACCATATCATTTTTTAGCATAAAACAAACTTTTATTTTTTGGAAGACCTAAATAATCCTCTCTTTTTCACCTAAAAACAGAATTTTTAGTGCAATCATTGTAAATAACTTTTTTTATAAGATTCATCAGAAAAATGTAACTATATTGTCATTCCTTGCCTGACAAGAAATCTATCAATTCACCAGAACTTATAGTACCCACTTTTGAAAAATTACTACTTATTTTCGTAGAGTGTCATCCTGAACTTGTTTCAGGATCTTTTATACAATGTTTTGTACATTTTTCCTGCATTATAGATCCTGAACTAAATTCAGGATGACAAAATGGTAAAGTTATAGGGTAACAATACTTTCTCAACACTCTCTCAATCTTCTCAAATAATATATCTTTATTTATACTCATAAAATAACCTGAAATATCAAGTTTAAGCACATAACAATCTTTTGTATAATTTTCGCTACAACTTCGTATAAACTTACTCACTCTTTTTATTCCTAAACTTGTTCATTTTCACTTTCTGCAACTATAACTATCATATATAAACTCTTTTTCAAATATTGGTGATATATAGTTATAAATAAGGTGATGAACTACTCTATCTCTAAAATCTCATGCAAAAACTTCTCTTTTTACTGGGTGATTTTGTATAAAATAGATACTTCTTCACACTTCATACTTTCAAGAAAATAATTCTTCTCATAAATTTATAAGATTTTCTTCTAAATTAAATTCAAAATCTAGTTGATTTAGTGTATTTCTTTTGTTTTTACGAGCATCATAATATGCTTTAAATAAATCATATAATAGTTTTTGTTTATTTATGTTTAACATATTTTTTAATTTATTTTAATAAACTTTTATCCCAAGCTACTAATTGTTTAGATATGCTTTCTATCAATAAATTTATTTCTACAAATCTATTTAAATTTATGATTTTTAAATCCTTACATAAACGAATATATAACCTTAAAAGTTCCAGTTTTTCTCTTGCTAATAATATATTTTTTTGTTTATCTTGCTTACTATTTGCTTTATAAATATTTGAAATCAGATTTATAATTTCTTTTTTAATTATATCTCAAAGTGTATATTTATATTCTTTTTTAAATTCTTTTACTAAATTAAAAACTAGTAAAAGTAAATCATAACTTGTTTTATATACTGGTAAATTATCGTAAGTTGCCATTTTTTAATATTATGCCCTTAATTAATAAATCAATTATTTTTCTCCTTCCATCGAAAAATAAGAAAAATCTTTCTAACAAGTTTTTTGTTTATTAGAAAGATTTATTATACTATCAAAGTTTGTAAATAGACAAATAGTCAAATAGACGAATTTAGTTCTTAATACACCTAAGACTGAACCCATTAGCACGGTAATAGATATTGCTAGGACCAATATAGCTAGAATTGAAATTCAAGTAGTAACCGAAAGTACCATTAGGTGATGATGACCAATAGTTACCGATACCTCCCTGATTGTTCATAGTACCATTATCCCGATTACGGTTACCAGCCATAGGCATTTTAAGTGAATTCATCAAATTTGTTCAATTTGTTCCCCATCATCATGCTGTTACTATTCCGCTCCATTCTGTTTGTGCTGGTACGTGGTATCAACTTGCACATGGTCATTGTCTTGCTATACTTGTACCTGGTGTATTTCACCATAAATTATCATCTTGACTTACTATCCAATCATATCTATATGATGATAGATTAGAATTCCATACAAATCAATAAGTATCATTACTAGGATTATAACTTGCATTTGCTATTTGTGTTGATTGTTGTGTAACTGGTCATGTAAATCACTTATTTCTTCACCATTGATATAAGTATCATGCCCGAGCATCAACGGCTGTACTTCTTTCTGTTGTTGTACTTGTAAAAGTTTGATTTGTGTATAAAGTTGTTGCTCATAAATTACATGCTTGTAGTGTATATCAAGTATTAGATCAACTACATACTATTATATGTCATGCACATGTTAAATCTGATATACTTTTTCCACTCTCCCATGTTGCTACTCATGCATTTGTTACTGTTGCTAGTTTATTTCAAGTACTATCTGCATAGTATATCTGTCAATTTACTGTACAGTTAGAAGTATATTGTACTGCAGGTGCTACACTACAATCACTTCAAGTATATCAATCAGTACAAGTATAGTAACATGGATTTGTATTGTTTGTATTTTGCCGTGTTTGATTTGGTTGTGTTGGAGTTCATATCGTATAACTTGCATGTGTGTATGTAGGTTGTGTTGCACATGTGTTTTGTTCACATAAGTTTCATACTACACTATATCAACTATTACATGTTACTGTTGGATTTGTTTCTTCTGTTTCGTTTACTAGTACTCAGTCATTACATCAGATACTTGTTAGTTTGTATACTTGTGTTCAGTTTGATATATTTACTATTTGTGAATTTATGTTTGTTGCTGTTTCAGAGTGGTTTATCGCTGGGATTGAGTAAATATGTGTGTTGTATGTGTAGTTTGAGTTTGCAATACAGTTTGTTGGGGTTCATTTTATACATGTTTTGTATTGGTAGTTTGTATCTCAACTTAGTACTCAGTTATTACATGTTCTATCCTCTGCTCTATCTGTACAATCATAACTTGCTCAAAAAAGTATACTATTTTCTGAGTATGCTGTTATTGTTTGATTGTGTTCTATTGTTTGTCAATCTAGTGTACAACTATTGTAGGTTACTGTTGTTATCTTTCATGAGATTCATCATACATTGTTTGTTATATAGTTATTTACTAGATTTACTGCCTTGTCTTGTTCTGTTTGTGGATCTATATTTGTTATATCTTTATATGTTTCTTGTTGTCATATAATTGTTCAGTTATATGATTCTTTTAGGTTTGTTAGAAATGTGATTTTATTTGTGTTACTATCAAAGTCTATTATTGTTCAGCTATATACTATTAATCTTGTTGTTTCATAGTTAAATCATCATGTTTGTGTTGTTCATGTTGGATTATATGAGTGTGGAATATTTGTATAGTTATTGTATACTAGTTTCTTTTCTTGTATTATA
>JAQUWS010000017.1:19971-24986 GCA_028692735.1 Candidatus Altimarinota bacterium | reverse complement strand
TACTTAAACCTATGAACTGTCCTTTCCATGTAGAAATATACAAAGAAGAACCAAAAAGTTATAGAGAATTCCCTCTTAGATGGGCTGAAACTGGAACCGTTTATAGATTTGAAAAAAAATGACAACTAAATTGACTTACAAGAGTTAGATGATTTACTCAAGATGATGCACATATAATTTGTCGTATAGATCAAGTTGAAGATGAATTAAAAAGAGTAATAAACTTTATACTATATATATTTGAAAGTTTTTGATTTGATAAAAATAAAATTAAAGTATACCTATCTTTAAGAGATCCAAACAATAAAGAAAAATATTCATGAAATGATGAATGATGGGATTTTACTCAATGAGTTCTAGAAAAAGTAGCAAAAGAAATGAACTTAGATTATACAGCTGAAGAATGAGAAGCTGCTTTTTACTGACCAAAACTAGATTTCAAAATCAAAGATGTATTATGAAGACAATGGCAATGTTCAACACTTCAATTTGATTTCAATTTACCCAATAGATTTGATATGACATATACAAATTCTCTTTGAGAACAAGAAAGACCTTATATGCTTCATAGAGCCTTATTTTGATCATTTGAAAGATTCTTATGACTACTTATAGAACACTATGCATGAGTATTCCCTCTTTGGTTAGCTCCAAAACAAGCTATAATAATTCCAGTTTGAGAGAATTTTATAAACTATGCAGATTCAATTTACAATAAACTAAAAGATAGTTCTATAAGAGTAACATTAGATGATAGTTCTGATTCACTAAATAAAAAGATAAGAAACGCTGAGAAAATGCATATAAACTACATAATTGTAGTTTGAGCAGAAGAAGAAAAAAACAAAACTATCTCAATAAGAAACTACAAAACAAAAGAACAAACAAGTGAAAATATAGAAGATTTCATAAATATTTTAAAAGAAGAAATTAAAGAGAAAAAACAATAATTACTAAAAATTTATCTAAATATAACTACCAATTTTTTGGTAGTTTATTTTTTTTTTAGAAATCAATCGTATCAGCAAAAAAAGAAAATTGACAACTAATGTAAAAAAAATAAAATTAATAACAAATACAAATTCTAAAAAAGCTTTATAAAATGAGAAAAATATTATTTCTATTTATTACATTTTTTTTACTTACATCTTGTGCAAAAACTGAAGATTTATTAAATAATAATTCAACAAACACAGGAAATAAAGAAACAAATAATGATGTAAAAAAAATACTACAATCCCATCTAGTAGAAGAAGCCGAGACAAATAAAGCAAAGTTTGATAAAACTAAAACTCGGGAAAAAGTTTTAGGGATGACTGGTTTTTTATGTTATACTGGCACACAAAAAATAGATTTTATTAGCTTAACAATAAATACAAAAAATTGTTTAGAAGAAAATTGAGATGAATTTATAAATTTCAAAGTTGATTACAATGCTATTTACAAAAACACAAAAAAATGAACTGAAAAATATATCCAAGTATATGAAAAAAAAGATACTGAAAATATAGTTACAGCAATAAATAACAACATACCAAAGACTTTTTCAAACCTAATAGATAAAAAATATTGCATGAGTATCAAAGCTGAAAAATGAGAAAAAGACTTATTTATAAATTCCAAAACAAGAGAAATGTATCTAATAAAAACAGTATGATTATACAGAAAAGAATGAAATAAACAGTTAAAAAAGGATCCTACAACATCGATTTGTGAATGATACTATCCATGAACAAATAGATTTATTATATATGATTACAGTATTCCAAAATACTTTATAGAGGCAAAGAAAGATATTTTAATAGACTATAATTCATTAAAATACTGAGATAAAGTATCAAAATAATTTATTTATTAACAACATATTTTACCTTTTTAATTATATAAACCATGGAAATAAAGTGAACTAAACTATACAATTTATATTTATGAATTGTGTCATTTGTATCTATTATTGCTATCTGAATAAACTTATGAATTGTACTTACATCTATATGAAATTATTTCTTGATATCAAATGAAGAGTATCTACAATACAGAGAAAATTACAGACTAGAAAACTGTAAAAACCCTACAACTTCACCAGAATATGATAAAAATTGAAACATAACAAAACAAGCACAAAAACCAACAGAAGAAGAAATTCAAAAATGTGAAGCAAAAGCAAGAGAAGATGTAAAACTTGCTAGAAGTTATGATTTAAAAGATATGTTTATCACTTCATGAGCATGGTTTATAGTATTTCTTATGTTTTTCTTATTCCATTACCCTAAATTTGTTAAAGCAAAAAAAGAAGATTAATCAAATTTTAAAAATAAATTCCTTTAAAATAAGGAATTTATTTTTTTACACTTTTTTTCATTTTGATATTTTTTAAATAAAATTATAATAAATTAAAATATTTTTATTAAACATAAAATATGAAAAAAAAGATAAAACTAAAAAACAAAAAAATCCTTTGATTTTCTTTTGTTGAACTTATCGTTGTTATTTCAATAATTGCTCTAATTACTATAATCTGAGTTAGTATCAATACAAACTATACAGAAAAATCAAAAAACACTAAAATCACATGAGATATAGAAACTATCAAAAACGCATTAGAGTCATATAAAAACGATACAAACTCACTTCCCTTACCTAGCTGAAATCTAAAGTATTACGATGATTCAGCAAATTACATTCACTACGATGATATCAAAGCATTTTGAGTATATGGAAATATAAGTCAAAATACACTCCCTAAAAAATATCTTGATAATCTACCTCTTGATCCAAGAACAAATCAATTTTATGCTTATTGAAAAACACTAACTTGATGACTTCTTTACGAATTATCATGAGTAAATAAAACAAATTGAAATTTTGAATCAAAAGTCATATGAAACTACTCTTGAGACATAAACTGACCATATAACTTAATAAGAGAATACAACTGACCTGATTTTGTTTATGATAAGTCATTAAGTAATTTCCCTTACAATCCATCAGAAAAAATTATCACATGAAAAATTTGAATATTTTCATGAATAATTTTTGTAAACTGAACAAAAATAGATACTAATCGGATAAAAGACAACGAACTCATAGCTTGAGATACTGTAGAAGTAGCAACTTGATCAACAACAGAAATTTATTATAGTGATTGAACTAAATCAGTTTTATGAGATCCTATAAGAACAAGTAAGCTAAATTTAACAAAACTAGCATATAAAGACCAATACAACCTAATAACAAAAATACAACTTGCTCTTGATTTATGAACAATTTGGTGTAGTACATCAAAATTAGACAAAGATTCAGAATTTGAAATCTACACTACAAATACAGAAGTTGCAGTAAGATGAACTATTTTTTGAGTAACAAAATCTGGAATAAGCAAAACAATTCCAACAGAAGCAACAGTTGTAAAATGAAAAATAAGTGTTACAAAAATTGCCCCAATGGATATAACAAATGTTGAGAGTAATATAACAACAAATAGTATTACCTATATATCTACCACAACAGATGCAACAGCATCAACAATCCCTGTAAAACTATATATTCCAACATCAGCAGCAATATCTACAACAACATGAATTACTCCAATATTGGTCAATGATGACTGACTTACAAACATAAAACCTATACTTAAATCAGTTTATAATGGGGAAATAAATCTAGAATTCCCTTCTTCATTTTCATGAACTAATAAAAAAGTTTTTGCAAACTCTACTATTGATAAAACTATGTATAGTACATTTTCTTGAAACTTACTTACTATAAAATATTTAACATGATCAAATAGCATTAAAGTTTGTGACTCAACTTTAATAAAATGTACTATTCCTATAACAGTTACAAGCGAAATAAACTACAACAATAAATCAATAACATGTAATTCATATGAAACATATTTTGATTGACTTTGATGTATCCCTATTGACCAAGATTTATATAACAGCTGATTTACATTAGTTGCTTATGCTCCATATGATACAAAGTGAGACCTAAATATGTACAAACCGGATTGAAGTCATATAACTTATTCTAACTGATGAAATATAACCTTTGATGATACATACCCAGATAATAAATGAATAAAAATCATGTCAGCTACTTCAGATTGGTTAGCTTATTCATGATCAGAACTATGACTCTGACCTGATTTTGCTATTGAAATGAGTTTAAAATGAGAAACATTAAAGAGAAATACAGACTACTTTTTATTTAGTGAATATTTATTAAACATAAGAGTTTATAAACAATCAGGATATTTGAAATATTATTTAGATTGAACAAATTATAATTCAATTAATAATTACACAAATTTAATAGATAATAATTTCTATAATATTATTTCAAAAAAAATTTGATCAAAACAATACTTAAATACTAATTACTATTCATCCTTCACTTGAGCAATTTGATCTACAATATTATCAGGGGATATTTATATATGAACAAGTAAATATAAAACTTACCAATTAAATGATATAATTGATTTTGTAAAAATCTATAAAAAATAATTATTACTTGAAAAAGACTTTTTACAAAATAGAAAAAGTCTTTTTATCTTATTAAATTTATTAATTACATTGGATGATATACTGATGAAGTAATAGTTCATGAATTACCTCTAGAATCTTCAACTACAATTGTAATTTGAACATCATCTGTATTATTTGGAGCAACTCAAGATATTGATAGTGTCTTTGATCATACACCAGAATCAACTTGTACACTTCAATCTCAACTTATACTTATACTCGTAACACTAGCGATATTTTCATCAAAAGTCATTGTTCAACTAAAAGGAGCATTAATTGTCAATAAATCAGTAAAACTCTCAGAAACTTTAGATGGTGCAGTTATATCAGCTACAACATTTTCTGTAAAGTTTATTATTGTATCAGCACTTGCTGGATTTCATCATTGTGCTTTTACTCTCACTTTTACTGTTTTATCTCAACTTAAATCTGGAACTGTTGATGTATATGCTCCATATGTTGATCAGCCATTTGTTGATACTG
>JAQUWS010000017.1:0-19871 GCA_028692735.1 Candidatus Altimarinota bacterium | reverse complement strand
ACTGTATCAGCACTTGCTGGATTTCATCATTGTGCTTTTACTCTCACTTTTACTGTTTTATCTCAACTTAAATCTGGAACTGTTGATGTATATGCTCCATATGTTGATCAGCCATTTGTTGATACTGATAATTCCATTGTTGAACCATCAAATCATGTTATTGTATTATTTGTATCATCTGCACTTACACTTGGTGCACTTGGTGCTACAGCATTTGTTGTAAAATTTATTACTGTATCAGCACTTGCTGGATTTCATCATTGTGCTTTTACTCTCACTTTTACTGTTTTATCTCAACTTAAATCTGGAACTGTTGATGTATATGCTCCATATGTTGATCAGCCATTTGTTGATACTGATAATTCCATTGTTGAACCATCAAATCATGTTATTGTATTATTTGTATCATCTGCACTTACACTTGGTGCACTTGGTATTACAGCATTTGTTGTAAAGTTTATTACTGTATCAGCACTTGCTGGATTTCATCATTGTGCTTTTACTCTCACTTTTACTGTTTTATCTCAACTTAAATCTGGAACTGTTGATGTATATGCTCCATATGTTGATCAGCCATTTGTTGATACTGATAATTCCATTGTTGAACCATCAAATCATGTTATTGTATTATTTGTATCATCTGCACTTACACTTGGTGCACTTGGTATGTTTTTTTCTGTAACTGTTTTTTTATAATAATTTTGATACTCTATTGGTGTTCTTCATATTTCTTTTGTAAAATCATGTGTATTATTAACTATACTATCAATTACTCATACATTTCATGCATATTTTCATCTTTCTACTCATCTTTCTGTAAAATTAGAAGGAATAACCTCACCATTATTTCATCATCATACATTACCAAAAGTTCCACTTATTCAAACTCAAACAAACGATGAATCATGATCATTATTTACTCATGTACCTCATTCAATATACAATGAAGCATTTAGTCATTCTCAAGATATAAATGGTTTTGTTGTATATCTAACTCAAGCATTATAACTATCAGAACCTCCTTCTCATCTAATTTCAATAGAATCTCAAACATTAATGACATTTTTTATATTTATTGCTCATCATGCTAATATTTCTATTCATTCTTTTTTACTTAGATTCCATTGAATATGTTTTGCTCATGCATATAGTTTTAATTGAACATCTTCTGTTAATTGTACTGTTCATCATCATTTTATTGAATTTGTTTTTGCTCATTCGTATCATTTTATTATATCTATAATTTCAGTTAAGTTTTCTTGTGTTATATGTTTTGTATAATCTCCTGAGTTTGTATGTTGTAATTGGATAAATAAATTTCTTAATACTCCTGATGTAAATTCATGTTGGTACTTTAATGCTAAATTTTTTTGTGATATTTCTCATGATTCTCAGTCTACTGTTAATTTTGCTTTTTGAACTCATCCTGCTAAATACAAACTTCATTTTTCTGATACTTGTAATCATGCTCAAATTATTATTGCTTGATTTTCAGGTGATAAATTATTAAAAACTGATAATGCTATTTTGTCATTTCATACTGTAAGTTGTTGGCTTGGGTATCAAAAATCAAACTTCAAGTTATTTTTATTTATACTTCATCATTTAGGATTTAATTGAATTGATCACAAATTTTTCATTCTATCAACTTGTTCTCAGTTTCTATAAAAACTATTTACTTTATATAAAACAAAAGTTTGGTCATCTTTATCATATTTCACAACTATTTTTTCAACTCCACTTCTTCAAATTACCAGTTCATCATTTACTCATAACATAACTACATTACTTGGATTTTTTGTATCTTTTATGAAATCAGCTAATTTTGCAGTATCCATTTTCCAAGAAGAACCTAAACCTTTTAATAATTTATTCATTTCAACATCCAGCTCTTTTTTCAACTCTCATGCATCTAAATTTTGATTTAATTCTGCTCAATATGCTTCATTTGCACTAAATGGATTTACAGCAGATAATAATCTTGACGCATTATCTTTTACTCAATCCAATGTTCTTGAAATACCACTATCATCTCAGGTATTTAAATTAACTTGTTTTTTATCCAAATCTCATCATCATAATGCAGCTAAAAATCATAAAGTTAATCCTGCATTTGTTAATGGACCATAGCCTTTCTTTGATGAATTATTCATATAATATTTTGTTATAAAATAAAAATTATCTTTAATATTATACATATAAATATTATATTTGTCAAATATCCAACATTTTTTTGTTAATTAAATAAATATTGAAAAAATTTAATTATTTATATAATAGAATAAATATAAATTTTTAAAAAAAGCTTATGAAATATATTTATATATCATTAATTTTTCTTACAATCAGTACCCAAATTACTTTTTCTGCGGATTCAAGCGATACTTGATGTTTATGAAGTAGTTTTTATTCAAAATATAATGAAAATTGTAAATATAAAAATAACTATGATTTATATGAATGTAGAGTAGTAAACCTATGTAATTCGTGTAACACATGAAATTCAAAAAAAATATATGAAACTACAAACTTTAAAAATGCAGATAATTACAAAAAATCAAGTTACAGTCTTAATCCATCACCTTTCAATCAATTTTATGAAGTTCAAAAAATATATAAAACCAATATGAATTCTATTTATAAATGTGCCCTTATTGATAGCCAAGAAAGAAGTTTAGATTTAATAGAAAACATAATTTCAAGCAGTGATAAAACATGAATTCTAAAAAATGATCTACAACCAAAAATAAATTCTGAAAAAACTAAACTAAATATGAAAAAAACAGCTTTAAATTGTTGAAGCTTATCAAACGATGATACTACACTAGATAAAACTCTAATGAAAAAAGCTGTACTAGATCAAACAAGTTTTGAGTTATGTAAATATACATTTTATCTAGATTACTTGAAATCTTACTACAATTATAATCAGAACTTATTATGAATAAGTGATGAAGAATTACAAGATACAAACATCAGTACAAATATAACAGTAATAGGAAACTCAAAAACTCAAATATATAATTTAATAAACAACGAACAAAACAGAATCTATAAAATTTTTCCTATAGCATTTTATGCGTATAGTGAATATGAAGAAAATTACCCAATGCATTTATTATTATCTATAATAAAAGAAGACTACTCAATAGTAAAAGATTTATTAGCAAAGGTATTATGACCAATTAATCAAGTAGTTTACAAGATAAAAGATGCTATGAAGAACTACTAAATTTAGATTCACTAAAAAAACAAAAAAATACTTCATAAGAAGTATTTTTTTAAAACTATATTAAATTAATTAGCAAAATCAGAAACAGAATAAGGAATTCCTTGTAAATCACTAATTGAGTTATATGTAGAAATTGTAGATCAAGTTCTAGTTGTTCACATCAACTGTCAATCAACTAAGTATGATGAACTTGTTCAAACCAATGTTGAAGGACATTTATCTGCATCTGTATAACATGAATCACTATCATAATCTCAAACTATTTTTGTTACATACAAATCAGTTCAATCTTTTTTTAAAGTATAAGCAATATTATAATTTGTTCATGTTTTAACTAAAGAAGCTCACCAAGTTCAAGATGTTCATCTTTTATATGTAGCATAAACATATCTACCTATACCAGCATCAATCATTTTAGTTCAAGTTGACTTGATTTTTAAATCTCATAATTCTGGATCATATAAATCTTTTGTAAGATATTTTCATAATGTGGATTTTGAAACAGTTCATTTAGCTCAAATTTGTACTCATGCCCAAGTTCATGATCAATAAATTATTCATCATCAATTAATAGAAGCAGAAACCAATGTATCTATTTCTTCTCAATTATATGTAACTCTTATTTTATTTGATGGATTAGCAGTAACAGAACCTGAATATCACCATAAATTATTTGTTGAATCATAAGAATCAACTGGCGGATAATAATTGTTATCTGATTTATATTGTTGTAAAGCAGTCTCTATAGTTGCAACATCACTTATTTTTCTTCATCACACAGCCTTATCAACTGCTCATCAAAAATTTTGATATGCTACAACAGAAATAATTGCCAAAATAGTTATAACTACCAATAATTCAACTAAAGTAAATCATTTTTTATTACTGAACTTCATAAAAAAGAAAAATTAAAATATAAAAACAAACAAATTATATATAACTTTTACTTATTTCAAAATAAAAAATTTTACTAAAAAACATATGTAAAATTTTTTATAACAAATTATTTTTTTAATTTAGCTTTAAGTTCTTCATAAACTTCAGATAATTTATCTTTAAAAACACAAACATCATCTTTTTCTCATCAAATTGATTTTAAAAATTGTTCTCATTCTTTTTTCTTCTCTTTATAAAACTCTTCTAATTTTTCCAAAGTTTTTCAAGCATATACCTTTCACTTAGATTTCAAGTCTTGAATCAATAATTCACTATCATCTTTATACTTATCAATTAAGTTTAATACTTCATCCTTCTTAGAATTTATATATTTCTTACTATCATCAGACTCTAAAACTGATTTTAAATCTTGAAAAAAACTTTTTTGAGTTTCAATAAAGTTATCAATAAAAACTTTTTTAGCTACATCACTTCATTCATCTTTTGCTTTTTTGATATCTTTTTTCAAATCTTTTCATTTTTTAGATGAATACAAAGAAGATACAGTACTTCAAGCCAAATATCACATAACTAAATATGCTAATTTTTTCATAATATTATAATTAGAATATAAATTATATTTTTATCAATAGAAAAAATACAAAAAAACTTTATAAACTTCATTAAATAATGTATTATTATTATAACTAAAAAATAATTAATACAAAGTATTTTTTAACATATTTTTACAAAAAAAATTTACATTTTTTTTTAAAAATTTATACTATAATAACTCTTATAAATTTAATATAAAAATAAAATGACATACAATAATTTTTCAAATTGATATAAAACAGTTTTAATAAACAGTGAAAGCAGAATTAAAGATATTTGATTTAAAGAATTAATGGTTGAAGATGTATTTCTAGAAATAATTAGTTCTTGTGAAAACTGAATAAAAGAAATTTTTAATTTATATTGAATAAATGAGAAACTAACTCTTGAAATCCTAAGCAAATGATTATTTAACGAAAAATCCGAAAATAGAAAATGAGAATATATATGAATAAATAAGAAACTTAAAGATGTAATTTTATGAAGTGCAAAAATTGCAGCATCTTTTTCAAAAGATAAAGCAAGTACTGAAGATTTACTATTATCAATGTTAAGAAATGATAGTTGGTTAAACAATTTTCTAGACTATATATGAATTAATCCAACTGATCTTGAACAAAATATTGAAAATATAAGTAAACTTTGAAGTATCGACTGACTTGCAAAACAAGAATTTCAAGAATCATGAAATTTGAATATTGAAGATTGAATGAATAAGTTAATATGAGCAATAACAGAAAACTTATTTCTATGAATTGATGAAAATCAACCACAAACACCTTTTGATGGAAATAGAGTGTGACAAAAAACAGAAAAAAAAGAAACTCAAACTCCTGCACTAGATTTCTTTTCAACTGATATTACAGCCGAAGCAAGAAATTGAAAACTTGATAAAGTTATATGAAGAGAAGATGAAATAGAAAGACTAATTGCTATATTAAACAGAAAGACAAAAAATAATCCATGTTTAGTTTGAGATCCATGAGTTGGTAAAACAGCTATAGTTGAATGATTAGCAAGTAGAATTACTAACTGAAATGTGCCTTTTTCTATGAAAGATAAGAAAATTTTAGCCCTTGATATGTCTTTATTGATAGCCTGAACAAAATACAGGTGAGAATTTGAATCTCGTATAAAACAAATCATAGAAGAAGCATCAAAAATAGAAAATGAAGTAATTTTATTTATTGATGAAATACATACTATAATCTGAGCTTGATGATGAGAATGAACTCTTGACGCTTCAAACATACTTAAACCAGCTATGTGAAGATGAAAAATCAGAGTTATATGAGCAACAACACTAACAGAATATACAAAATACATTGAAAAAGATTCAGCACTTGAAAGAAGATTTCAAAAAATAAATGTACCAGAACCAAATAAAGAAACTGCTCTTGAAATTATAACATGATTAAAAGAAATATTTGAAGAGTATCATAACTTAAACATCACTCAAGAAGCAGTAGAAGAATCAGTAAATTTATCTATGAGATATATAACTGATAGATACTTACCAGATAAAGCTATAGATTTAATAGATGAAGCATGTAGTCTAAAAAGTATGAAATACAATTTTGATGAAGAAGAAATTGTAAAATTAAAAGAAAAAATAGAAGATTTACAAAAAAAGATAGAACAAGCATTGATAAACAATCAATACAAAAAAGCTGTTACAATGAAACAACAACAAAAAGAATTGGAAGACAAAATCTGAAATTTAAAAAGAAAATTTAGTATTCCAAAAGAAAAAAGATTAAATGTAGAAGCATCAGATATACAAAGAGTACTAAGTATCGCAACTTGAATTCCAAGTCAAAATTTAAGTTCAAAAGACATAGAAAGATTACAAAAACTTCCTACGAAATTAAAAGCAAGTATAATCTGACAAGATGATGCAATAGAAACAGTAATCAAATCTATAATGAGAAGTAAAGCTTGAATTTGAAATCCCAAAAGACCACTTTGAAGTTTCTTGTTTTTATGACCTACCTGAGTATGAAAAACTGAGTTAGTAAAAACATTAGCTCGAGAATTTTACTGAGATGAAACTAGTCTAATAAAAATAGATATGAGTGAATACTCAGATAAAACAAGTGCAAATAAACTTATTTGAGCATCAGCTTGATATGTATGATATGAAGAAGGTTGACTATTAACTGAAAAAGTAAGAAAAAAACCTTATAGCATAGTACTTTTTGATGAAATAGAAAAATGAGAGTTAGAAGTATATAACTTATTGCTTCAAATTCTAGAAGATGGCGAATTAACAGATAATAAATGAAGAAAAATAAATTTCAAAAATACAATCATTGTTATGACAAGCAATATATGACAAGAAGAATTCAAAGAAAAAGCAAATATGATTTGATTTGACATAGAAGAAAGTGAAGAGAAAAAAGTTATGATAGATTTTGATAAAGCAAAAGATAAAATTATATGAAATTTACAAGAATACTTCCCTACTGAGTTTGTAAATAGGATTGATAAAATTGTAGTATTTAACCCACTTGATAAAAATCAAATCAAAAAAATAGTAAAACTACAATTAGATGAATTATGAGAAAGATTAAATGAGAAAAATATAATCTTGAAATTTGATGCGAAAGTATTAAATACTATAACAAAAAAAGTTTATAATCCAAGCTTCTGAGCAAGAGAAGTTAGAAGATTTATCATAAACCAAATAGAAGATAAAATTGCTGAAAGCATCATAAATTGAACTAAAAAAGAAAATATTTATGAGTTAAAAGTCGAAAAAGAAGAAATAACTGTGAAATAAATTTTTCAAAAACAAAAAACTTGACTATAAAAATTTTTATATATATTATAATAAATTATTTCTTAATTTTTATTATATGGACTCGCTACATAAATATAGTATTGAAAAGCAATATGTATGAAATATTCCACCAGAAAGGGCAGAAAAACCTATTTATATCTCTGATATTAGAGCAGGAATGTTATCAAAAATTAACTCAATTCGGGCACCAAACCACAAACAACCTACAAATGAAAAAAATGACCAAAATTAGTCATTTTTTTCTTGATAAAAATAAATAAAAAGATAAAATAAGACCAATAAATTTTATTACTTACTTGAATGAAAAAAAGTAAACTTATTTTATCTTTATTTATTTTTATCAATTTGATTTCAAATCTACAAAATGTAGATGCTTTTTTAGACGAAGATTTATGACTTGATTTATACAACAATATAGATGAATGAATTGATAATCTTGAAGCAAAAAATTATTCATACATAATCACAAAATGATGAACAGATACAATAGCCGAAAAAATAAATGAAATTATATGAAAACAATGCATTAAAGACAACATAGATATATCAAGTCTATATAAAATTGTTGCTTGAGATGTAAAAACACTAAATGATTATACAACTGATGAATGTAAATATGATTGATGATCAATAATGTATCTAACAACCTTACAAGAAAACCTAGAAAAAATAACAGATATTCATAATGAAACAATTAAACAATCCGAAGAAAAAACAAAAATGATATACAGTGTATCTAGAATATGATTATATAGTGATTGAAATGAAGAAAATTCTCCATTTGATCTAATAAAAGATGTAGAAAATATTAATAATATTATATTTTCAATAACAAAAGAATACAAATATGAATGAACTGAAAAATCAAGTTTATGAGATTTTCTATGATCTGATTTTTGAACAAATGATATTAATTCAGATTATTTAATAAACTGAACAAGTCCCCTATCAAGTAAAACATGAAGCACTACAAATTCATGAGATACTACTACAACAAACGATTCAAATACTAAAACAAATAATAACAATTCAGAATCAAATACATATTATGGAAATTGATATGTATGTTCCACAATAAACAGCTTAGATTTAACATGACTAAATAAAACTGATTTAGATGATATAATGAAAGCAATAAATAACAACAATAATACATCAACAGACAACAATTCAAGTTCTACAGGTACTAACAATAATTCAAAATACATAAGAACATACGAAGAACCATCATTAACATGAAATCTAAACTATTTATCATCAAATGAAGTATTTTTCCCAGAATCAAAATGTGATAGTTTTTTCTGTATAACAATAGAATTTAAAACTTCAAACCACAATTTATTATGATGATGAACTAGTAAAAATAAATCAATAGAGTGAGTAATTCAAAATTCAAATGAACATCTATATAAATATTCTCACACAGCATTAGAACAACATCAAATGACAATGAATAATTGGGAAAGCTCAATAAAAAACTTAAGTCTTAGTGATATTTTTAGTTTTAATGTAATAGTTTTTTTTAGAGATGTTCCATGATTAAATATAGAAAAAAATAAATCAGACTCTGATGAATCAAAAGAGAACTCTTCATATAGTGCAAATTCACTATTAAGTCAATATTATAGTAAATATTGACTTGATTACACTAGAGCAAATAGTATAGAAGATTTTTATAGTAATTATGCACAACTAAAATCATTAAACGATTCTACAGAAATAAGTACTGCTGATGCAAATGAAGAATATAACCAATACAAAACCTATCTTGCAGAAAAAGCAACAAAAGATAGTTTATTATCAAATATAATAAACACAAAAGAAAAATATGATAACATAGAAGATATGCAATGACTATTTTGAGAATTATTTAGTTTTACAAATACATTTGAAATATATACTCAATGAGTAATAACCCAAATAAAACAAATGTCAGAAAAATATACTCGGTAATAATAAATAAAAATGAAAAAATATATAACAATACTCTTTATATTACTATCATTTAAAATCACTTGGGCAGATGATTGTTCTTCATCATGTCAAATAAATTACGCACCAGCTCAAGCATTGCAAGAATATATTTCAAATCAAAGAACTGTTATTTCAAGAATAACAAGTTTAAGTTATTCAAAAAGAGACTCATCAGAAATAAATAGAATATGAAATGAATTTACAAAATGAATAAACAAAATATTAAACTATGATAATTTTAATTATAATTTTGACTTTTTTATCAAAGAAGTAACATGAATTTATCCTACACAAATAAAAAGAGATAAGGCTCTTATTGAAAATGAATTAAATAGATTACAAACATATATTGAAAAAAGCACTAAATATTGATATTCACAAGTTGAATTAAAAAAAGAAGATATATGTGAATGAATTGATAACTGTAACTTAAACTGAAAAGTTCTTGATATACTACTTGAATTATCAAAAAACAATTCAAAGATATTATCTTTATATGAAAATAGTATAATGTGAACAAATACAACAAGAGATGATTTTATAATAGTTTCAAACAATTTTTACTATGATATGGTTACAGCATACAACAAAACCACTGTTGAAAGTTGTTCAAAATGTGAATGATGATTTATGGATAAAGTAAAAAAAGCATTTGATGAAATAAGTTATAATATGAAATACACATGAGAAGCTACAAAATATTGGAAAGATGCATGGAATTTACTTACATGAAATATGTCAGAACAAGAACTAAGACAAATAGAAAAGGATTTACTTATAAAAGAACTTTCTCATCAATGATTATCAATGGATCAAGCAGCAATAATCCTAAATAACCTTGATGAATTCAATAAAAATTGATGATATTCAGTAAAAAACAATTTTCTAGTAAATTCACTAAATTCATGAATTACATATATTACAAAGTTTATTGAACCATTCAAAAGCTTTATAATAAGTATGAAAGATAGTTGAAAAAAAGAAGTCCCATTATCAGAAGTAAGAACTGAGACAAACAACAAAGATGATACACAAACTATTTACCAATGATTACAAGAAACATATACAAAACTAAATAATGAAATATGAGACCAAACAAATATAGATGAAGCTACTTTAAATAAACTTGTACAAATTCATATTACTCTAGCAAAAATAACAGAAAACCTAAAAAATACAGTAGAATTATCAAAAAGCGTATGTGAAAAACAATGTTCATGAGTATGAAACTGTACAAATTATTAATAATTTATAAAAAATGATAGTTAAAAATAACAAAGAAATAGAACAATTAAGAAAAAATTGAAAAATACATAAAATCATATTTGAAGAAATAAAAAAAATAATAAAACCTTGAGTAAGTGCAATTGATATTGATATTTTATGCTCAAATTTATGCAAAAAACACGCTGTATTACCATGATTTAAATGAGTATATAATTTTCCAGCAAATATATGCATAAGCATAAATGATGTAGTTGTTCACTGAATTCCTAAAAAAAATATGATTTTTAAAGAATGAGATGTTGTAAAATTTGATTTTTGAGTAAAAGATAAAAATATGTGACTAAATACAGATGCAGCTTTTACTGTAATTATATGAGATGAAAACAAATATCCTAAAATTAAAAAACTACTTGATACAACAAAAGAAGCCTTATACAAAGGAATAGAACAATGTAAAATCTGAAATAAAATATGAGATATTTCAAATGCAATTCAAAAACATGTTGAATCTGAATGATTTTTTATTGTAAAAGATCTAACATGACATGGACTTTGATTTACACTTCACGAAAAACCTTATATATATAACTATGGAAAACCAAATACTTGAGAAAAGATAAAAAAATGAATGTTATTAGCAATAGAACCAATTACATGATTTAGTTCATGAAGAATATATGAAAAAGGATGATTTGAAATTTATATATCTGACTGAAGTTATTGATGTCAATTTGAACATACAATACTAGTAACTGATAATGAACCCGAAATAATAGTATAACAATAAAAAAAGAAAACTAAAAGTTTTCTTTTTTTAAGCATTTTTTATTATCTTATCAATAAGCCCATATTCCAAAGCTTCTTCTGCAGTCATAAAATTATCTCTATCACAATCTTTTTCAACTTGTTCAATAGGTTTTCAAGTATGTTTAGCTAAAATCTTATATAACCTATCACCTGTTCTTATGATATGTTCAGCAGCTATTTTTATATCAACAGCTTGTCATTCTGCTCATCACAAAGGTTGATGAATCATAATCTCACTATGAGGCAAAGCAAACCTTTTCCCTTTCTCTCATCAAGCCAATATTATAGATCACATAGAAGCAGATAATCAAACCGAAACAGTATGAACTGGACATTTTACAAGTTGCATAACATCATAAATAGCAAGTCAAGCAGTTACATGTCATCATGGAGAATTTACATAAATTGTAATTGGTGCTTTTGGATCTTGTTTTTCCAAAAATAAAAGCTGAGCTATAACAGTATTTGCAACAGTACTATCAATAGCATCTCATAGAAAAACTATTCTATCTTCTAATAATCTAGAATATATATCATAAACTCTTTCTCAAGATGGTGTTTTATCTATTACAGTTGGAATCAGTGTTCATTTCACTGGATATATTTTTTTTGACATTCTTTGTTTATATTAAAAAATAATTAATCCCTTACAAATATTATTTGTAACCATATATATTTTATCATATATATAAATTTTATCAAATTTTATAAAATTTATTATTTGACTAACAATAATAATTAATCTAAATTAATTTACAAAAAATATTTACTTTTTTATTGCTAATTGTCAACATGCAGCATCTATATCATCTCACATAGTAGCTCTTATCGTTGAAGGAATTCAATATGTTAAAAGTACTTTTTGAAACTTCTCAATTATAAATCTTGGAGTAGCACTATAACTTCATCAAGTTCACTCTCATGAATTATAAGGAATAAAATTTACATGAGCAAGTTTTCATTCTAAAAGTTTTCATAACTCTCTTGCTAAAACTATATTATCATTTACTCAATTTATCATTATATATTCATAAAAAACTCTTTTATTTGTTTTATTTACATATAAATCTAAAGATTTCATTAGTTTTTCTAAATCATATGTTTTATTAATTGGCATTATCTTAGTCCTTATTTCATCATTTGAAGCATGTAAACTTATAGCTAAACTAGTTTGAGGAAAATCATCTCAAAACTTTTCAATTCAAGGAATAATTCAACAAGTTGAAACAGTAACTCTCCTATTAGCAAAATTTAACTTCTTTTGTGCACAAATTAAATCAATAGATTTCTTTACATTTTCATAATTTAAAAAAGGTTCACCCATTCACATATAAACTACATTCCTTAAAATAGTCCCCTCTTTATTTAAAATCTCACAAGCATAATAAATCTGTTCAACAATCTCATAAAATTCTAAATTTCTTTTTAAACCAAGTTTTCAAGTTGCACAAAAACTACATCACATAGGACATCAAGCTTGACAAGAAACACATAAAGTATTTCTTCAAGTTAGATGTCTCATAATTACACTTTCAATAAAGTGTCAATCAGTAGTTTTAAAAAGTATTTTTGTTGTCTGTCAATTATCAGATGTAACTATATGATCAACAACTAGTGAATAATAAAAAAAGTTTTCTTTAAGTCATTCTCTAAGTTCTTTAGGAATAGTTTGAATTTCTAAAAATTCAGTAACAAAGTTTTTATAGATTGCATTTTCTATCTGAGCATATCTAAAAACAGGTATTTTTTTTTCTTTTAACAAATCTTTAACCTTATCTTCATCATGAATAGAATTCATATAAAAATATTAAATAATTATAAATATAATAACATTATAAAAAAATTTTGAAAAAATAAAGTTTAATGTAAAATAAACTAAATAAAATCTAAAATCATATATATGAAAATAATAAAAACATGAAGCACTATAGTTGAAGTTATGATTTCCTTGTTTATCATATCAACATGAGTTATATGAGTATATAGTATATATGTAAAATCTCAAAACCTATCTAAATCAACAGAAAACAGAGTAAAAGCATTATCAATAGCAAGAGAATGAATCGAAGTAATACAAAACATAAGAGATACAAATTGGATTCCATTCTCTGCAGATACAAAAAACTGTTGGAATACATTAAACTACAACATTACTTGTATATGAAATATCTGAACTAGTTGAAAAATATCAAGCTGATCATACACAATAGAAAAAGATACAATCAATAACAGATGGTTACTTAGAGTAAGAACACAAACTTGAGAATATAACTTATCTTCATACAGATCTGCCTATAAAGTATATATTGATGATGAATGATTTTACACACAATCATGATGAAACTTATTCTTACCTAGATTCACAAGACAATTAAATATCTCATATCCTTACTGACCATACTATAATGCAAGAGATCAAAAAATGCTTATAAAATCAGTAGTTTCACGGAGTGATAGTTCAAAACGTGGTTTTTCCTCTATAGAACTTGAAAATATGCTAACTAATTGGAAAGAAAACTAAAATTCAAATTCATTTAATAAACATAAATTAAGCAGCTTTTTTCATATAATAATCATCACTTCAACTTTTTCATCATTCCAAAATTGTAAACACAGAATCTTTTACAGATTTTTCTATTCAATTTTTATCTAATTTTCTATCATTCAATATATTATCAACAAACCTATCAAAAATTTCATTTCATTCTCAATCATCAATTTTTGTCTCAGATAATCACGCATCAACTATATCTTTATAATTAATTCACCATTTATTATTAAGTACAGCCAAATCTCAAGGATCTTTAAATAAAGGAATTACTCTTTCAGGATTTGTTGGGTGAGCCAATATTAATCATTTAAAAATCATTTTTAAATAATGTTCAAGATGAAGTTTCTGATGCTCTTTTAAAGCATATTTTCTATTTTTTATTGCAACTATTTCAGACACTACTTCTTTAGCAAATGGAGCTCAAGATTTAGCCATCTTGTATCATCATTCTGTTCATAACTTCAAAACAGTTTGTGTAACATTTGATCATAAAGAGGACGTTCAAATACTCAAAAATGAATCTGACATATAACCATCATTTTTATATTCATTAGAATAAGAATATCCTAAAATTTTATTATAATATTGTTTTAAAATACTATTTTCGTATCAAGGTTTATCTTTATTTATAAGCAATACAGCATTCACATCATCTCATAATTCATGTCTTCAATCAGCAAGCATATACATTGCTCTTGTCATTATGTCTCAGTATGTTTTTCAAGTCTTTGTATTCATTTTTTCATATATTTTCCTACATGCCTTTAATTTTTCAACCTCATTTTTATCTGTAGAATTTGTCATTTCATACAACTTATCAATATCATCTCAAATTGTAGGATATAATGATGGATTATACTCTTGTATTCTTCTTGCTAAAATTCTCATTGCATCTTTTGCTAAATCCATATCAGCAGGATAAGACATGAATCTTGCCAATAAAACTGGTCTATTTGCATCTATTGTATTTTTTATTTGATTTGATAATGTATCAGAGTAAGTTTTTCAATTTCAAGACATAACAAGTATAAAAGGAATTTCATTATAATTTTGCATTGTTGTTCCCCTATCAATAAGTTTTTCAAGCCATCAAACTCAATTTGCTGGTGATCAAGCTTCAAATTCAGATATTCATTTATTTAACTGCTCAACTGGATTTCTTGTTTCTCATCATTTTTTCTTTCAATCTTCATATTCCTCCATTACTCATGATTTTTTATATTTTTCAACTTCTTTATGTAATCTAGCTCTCCTATGTATATTTCAAATCTCATGCCGTTTAGATCAACACTGTTTTTTTATAAGTTGCCAAACAGCTTCTTCTTCTGTAAAATTCCTTGATTCTTTTTCACATTTTTCTTTAACCTCTATATAAATAGGATGAACCGTAACATCATCCCGACATCAACTTAAAGCTTTAAACCATAAAAACTCTCATTTTCTTTCGTTTAATGGACTTTTATTATATAAATTTCAGTACTTTTTCAACATAAAAATTAATCAGGCCTCTAATTTATAAGATTCTGTATTTTTATATTTTAACCACTTATCATGAATTAATTTTACAGCTTGCCAAGAATCCATTGATTCAAGTTTTCAACCATATTCTTCCATATGTTTTTTTTCTGCTGATTCAACTCTTGCAACCAACTGCATTTTTACTTCAGGAGGAAGAAATTTTCCCCAAGTAGCCAAAGCAACTTTTGCAGCATGTTCTTCATTTCAAGATTTTAAGTGTTCTTGAAATTCTTTAAATCATATTTTTAATCATTGCAATATTTCAGCAATAGATTTATTTGAAAGAAACCAATTGAAAAAACCTAATTTTGAACTTTCTTTAGGTTGTTTAATAAAATCTTTCTTTTTATTTTTAGAATCAATAGCACTCTCCAATCAAGCTCATGATTTTTTTAAAAATTCTGGTTTTAATTTATATAGCTTTATATAATTTTCTAAAAATCAAATAGTTACCAACTCTTTTTTTCAAAACTCATATACTTCTTTTCACCCAGCATCATTTATTTTTCAAAAAGACACTTCTATCATTTGATTACTACCTATATATGTCGTTTCTCACAATTCAAGTACTATATCAGCTTTTCATTTATCCTTTTTTTCCTGAACTAAGTAATTACATACATAATAATCTTCAGATTTCTTTTCTTTATCCTCATTTGTGAATTCTTTATCTTTAACCAATTTTTTATCTTTTACTTTCATTTTTCACCATTCTTCTCATCAAATTAAACTAGGTAATCAATCCAAATTTGCATTTGAAGTAAACCTCTTAAAAGATTTTTCTTTAAAAATTGAGTAAAAATCTTCAAAACTTCAAGAATCAACAGTTCAAGAAGAAGTGATTACTTTTATTTTCTTATTAATTTTATCAACATCAGTAATTGTATATACATGAAATTCATGCTTATCTCATGATTCTAAAGTAAAACTAACTCATTGTTTTATTCAAAATCTCGCTCATGCAGAATCTATTTCATCTATTTTTTTTGATAAATTAAACAAATTTAATTCTTCTTTTATTGTATCATCTTCAGCATAATTTTCATTATCATCAACAATACCTTTTAATTCTTTTAATTTTTGATATTCATCATCTTTTTCAAGTTCTTCTGGAGTTTTTCAAAAAGAAATATTCTCAATCTTTTTATTTAAATCTTTTACATAATCACTTATAACTAGATTATCTATATCTCATAATCAATTATTTATTTCTTTTATTTTTCATGATTTTATATTATCATCAAGTTCTTCTTTTGTAAGTATTTCAGCATCCAATACATCATCTGATTCAATAAATTCTAATAAATTCTTATACAAAATTTTCTCGTTTTTTACAGATGAATTTGAATTATAACTTCAATTTAAAGTCCTTATTTTTCATTCAAAAGTTCAATCTTCAAAAAATTTACCAAACTCAATATATGAATTAACTTCTTTATCTTTATGTTTTAAATATAAAACATTTCATTCCTCCATTTTATCTATTGTAGATTTACCATATCTAAATTTATTACTAACTTTTCTTTTTCTTAATAATTCTTTTTTTAATGCACTAAGTGTCTGAACTTTTGAAAGTAATTCATCAACAACATTATCTTTAAACTTGTTAAATGAATCAGTCAAAGCTTTTAAAAAAGCATCATTTCAAATTAATTTTTTTATATTATCATCTGGTATAGTATATTCCTTTATCGATAACAATATCTCATCATCATCAATACTATCTAATTTGTTAGTTCTTCAATAATTATTTAATTTTTCACTTTTTATTCTATCAACATCATCTTTAGAAACAATTCAGTTTTCTTTTAAAAACTTTAATGAAACTAATGGTAAAAAAAGGTGCAACAATTCCCTTTTTTGAACATTATCAAATATTCAATATTTTAATAAATTTTCAACATCAATAATATCTAAATTCTCTCAAGATTTAATTTTACTATTTATAGAAAACAAATCAACCATAGCATCATCAATGGAATCTTTACCTACTTCTGACGAAATTTTTTTTATCATTTCATCATATGAAGAAAATGAAAACTTAGAAAAAATATTTACTATTGACTCATTATTATCTATTCTTTTAGTATTTGAAGTAATATTCAATTTGACATACGATTCTAAATCATCAACAGAAAGCAATAATTTTTTTATATAATCTCATTTAAGAGTATTTATCTTACGTTTTAAACTTATATCATCATTAACTTTATACCTAGTTTTGATTAAATTAAACAAAGATCATCTACACTGATCTAATACAAATCACATTTTATCAACCTCAGACATAAACTCATCAAATATTCTTTCTTTCACAGATTCTTCATAATCATCTATTTTATATAACAATTTAGCATTATCTGATGTACTTGGAAAAGATGATCTAAATTTTGATAAAAATTTTTCAAGATCAAAAGTATTAGATTTAAACTCATTATATAAACCTAAATTAGAAACATACTTTCATTTATAATCTCAAGTAAGAGACTCTCTAGCAAATTTCTTAGATAAATCATGTAAATAAGTTAAATCACTATTACTAGGATTTGAAGAATTCTCATTATTTTCTAGATTACTATCCCCAGAATTATTTTCATTATTTAAATTATTTGAACCATTCATAAACAAAATTTAAATTTAATAAACTAAATAAATTATACAATATCTTGTAAAAAAAAACAACTATCCAAGCTGTTTTTTTATTTATTTAATACTTTTTTTACAATTTCATAACTATACCCTTTCCTCAATAATTTTTCATAAATTTTTTTATCATCAAATTTTAACTTTAATTTATTATAATCATTCATCACTGATTCAATTTCTCAATCAACTCAAAACACATTATCAATAACAAATTCTATCAATTCTTTATCACATTTTCTTTCATATAATTTAGAAAAAATATATTTTTTACTCTTTCATTTTGCCTTATAATCCTCTACTTTTCTTTGTAAATAATCCTTATCAAAAAAGGATTCTTCCAAATTAAATTTTTCAGATAAAATTTTTTCATAATCTTCTTTATTAAATCATTTTTCATACAATTTAGATTTTATATAAGAAAGTTTTTTATTTTTTCATATATAATACCTAATTTTCATTTCTATTACTGTATTATCAACCACCAAAGATTTTAAACTATCCAATACTTTATTAACAAGATTATTATCTCAATTTGCTTTTAAAATCAACTTTTCTTCAAGTTTTTTTGATGATGGATAATATCTCAAATAATAATTTATTGCATAATTCCTTAAGTAATTAAAATCCATAAAAATATATAATTACTAAAATAGTCTTATTATTATACAGATATTTTTTCAAAAATCAATAGTATATTTTTTGTATTTTTTAAGAAAAAAGATAAAATTATACAGCTTTAATTTATAATTTTTAAAAAATGCCTCTATCACTCATATCTTGAATTACATTATCAATTTTATATTGATTTGTTCTTATAATTATTTTCTTAATAAATTCATTCTGATGAAGTGATATTAATATAATATCAATGATAATTGCTATAATAGTATTCAACATAATAATATGGTTATTTTCACCATACATATCAGATTTAATATATAAATTTTTATATAAAGTAAATTGGACTAATTTAGATGATATAAGTACTGAATCTCCAAAAACTGCAGAATTAATTAATAAAATATGTACAGAAAACAATATAAAAATACCTAAATTGTGAATAATTCCTGATGAAAATCCTACAGCATTTACTTACTGATCATGAAAATGGAATGCTAGAATCATCATATCTCATTGAATCATCTCTCATCTTATAGATGAAGAAAGAGCTAGTGTATATGCCCACGAACTATGACATATAAAAAATAATGATTTTATAATAATGACTATAGCTTCAACACTTTTACAAATATTATACGAAATCTACTATATATTAGCTAAAAGTTCTAAAAATAGCAATAACAAATGAAAACAAAATCTTGCTTTTATATGATGGTTTTCCTTTGTATTATACTATATCTGACAATATATACTCCTTTATCTTTCTCGTACAAGAGAATATTATGCTGACGAATTTTCATGAAAATATATAGATGCAAATAGATTAGCAGATGCACTAATAAAAATAGCCTATTGAATACTTACAACTCCTACAAATAATAGATTAGTTGAATCTACTAAATTTATCTGAATAGCAAATGAAGCTATGTCAAAATCAATCTGAATGTTATATTTTAATGTATGACAAGATGATTCAAATGAATTAATTGAAAAATCATTTC
>JAQUWS010000016.1:21757-25589 GCA_028692735.1 Candidatus Altimarinota bacterium | reverse complement strand
AAAAATCAAAAAACTTGAGGCTATTTTTCTTATATATTGTTTATAATATCTTTTTTTGAAATAATGTTTGTTTTTATATCTTTAGGAAAAGCATTTATAAAGACTTTTCACCAATCAGTTGAATGAATTCTATCATCTAAAAAAATTACTACTCATTTATCTTGTTTTGTTCTTATTAATCTTCAAAATCATTGTTTTAGTTTTAATATAGATTTTGGTATTGAATAATCATTAAAAGGATTTTCATATAATTTGCTTCTTGATACATACAATGGATCAGTTGGCACCATAAATGGCATTTTATGAATTATAAGGTATTTTAAAGGTTCTCATGGGATATCAATTCATTCCCAGAAAGAATCGGTTCATAAAATTATGCTTTTATCTGGTTCTAATAAAAAATTTTCTAAAAGTTTGTTTTTTGATCATGAAATTGATTGAGCTAATAGATTTGTTCAAATTGATTTTAAATACATATTTTCTGATAAATAAACGTTTCTAACAGCAGCTAGAGACGTAAATAAGACTAAAGTATTTCATCATAATTTTGTAAAAATTTCTTTTAAAAATTCTAATACTTTTGAAAAGTTATTTTTTATATGTCATATATCGTTTGGAATATATAAAATAGCTTGATTTTCATAATCAAAGTCAGAATTATATTGCAAAAACTCAAATTCATCTAGTTTTAGTGAGTTTTTTATGTATTTAAAGCTTTCTCATATACTTATAGTTGCACTAAATAAAAAACAATTATCTAATTTATCCCAAAAGTTGTTTTTTAAATATTTTCATATATCTAGTATTGTATACTCTAATTTAACTCACTCATACTCAGAAAAGTATGAAATCTTCACAAATTCTTCACTTTCTTTATCTAATAATTTATTTAATATATCAACAATATTATCAATTATTCATAATTCTCTTGAAAAATCATATTTAACTTCTAATAATATTTCTTTAATATCACTTAATACTACTTTTATTTTTGCTCACAATGTATAAAAATATACATCTTGTTCTTTATAAAAATTTTGATCAATCAATGTAGTTAATAAATAGTTTTCATTATTTGTCTTTTTCTTTAAATAATCTTTAAATATATCAAAAAATTCTTTAATGTTTAATAATAAATCTTCTTTTTTTGATCTTAATTTTGTTGAATCTATAAGATGATTTTTATGAATTAATTCTAAGTAACTTAAAGTATCTTCGAGCACTTTAAAAGAAAAAGAGTTTTTTAAGCTTTCTGTAGCTATATCTTCAACAGAATGAGCTTCATCAATTATCAAATTTTCAAGTTTTCAAAAAAAACTAAAATCATTTTTTAAATCAGTGAATAATAGACTATGATTTATTATAATTATATCAGAATTATCTAATTTAATTTTTTGTTTATATAAAAATTCTTCTTTTAAAAATGGATTTCATTCATTTATAGTTTCTTTATTATCTGCATTTATATACTTCAGAAATTTGTATTCATTGCTTGTATAAAATAACTCATCTAATTCTCAAAACTCTGTATTACAAAGCCATAATGTTATCTTTGACAAAAAAGACAATTTTTCATAATCTATGTCAAAGTTGACAATAAAATCAAAATATGATTTTAAAGAAATATAGTTTTTTCTTCATTTTATCTTTGTATATGTAAAATCAATATCAATTTCATCTTTTAATGTCTGTAAGTCTTTTTGATATATTTGATCTTGCAATACTTTAGTTTTAGTTGATATAAAGATCTTTTTATTGTGTTTTTTTGAATAAATAATTGCTGGGATTAAATAAGCAAAAGTCTTTCAAATTCATGTTGGGGCTTCAATAACAGTTTTTTTTCATTTTGAAAAATTTTCCAATATTTTTTTTGACATTTGTGTTTGATTTTCTCTGTCTTCAAAATTAGGTATTTGATTAAAATAATACATTATATCTTCATTTGAAATAGTTTTTTCTTCTTTTACTATTACATAATCATATTTGTGTAAATTATTTAATTGTAGTTTAACAAATTCATTAAAATTTATATATTGTTTTGTGTTAAATAGTAATTGTCTTAAATAAACTATATTTTTGTCTTTACATGTGAAAAAAAGGTGATTTAATAGTTCTTTTTTTTCATTTGATAAATTATTGAATTCTTTGACAAGCTCTTTGAAAAGATTTACAGTTCCAAGCGTATCATTATATGCCCTATGTGCTCAAATTAATTCGACATTGTAATACTTTGTTAAACTTTCTAAACTCATTGATTTTGATTTTTGAGACAATATGTTTGCCAAAAAGAATGTATCTAATACTATATTTTTTGTTATGTTTATTCATTTTTCAATTAAAAAATCTCTATCAAAGTATGTATTGTGTCACAAAATAGGTGATTCTCATATAAATTTCTCTATATCTTGTTTTATGTGTTCAAATTTTGGTGAATTTTCAACCATTTCATCAGTAATTCATGTTATATTTATGTTTAATTCTGGGATATTAAATCAAGGATTTACTAATGTTTTATATTCTTCTACAATTTCAAATGTGTTTTCATCAAATTTAATTAATGCAACTTCGATAATTGCATCTTTTTCTTTTGATAATCATGTGGTTTCTAGGTCTAAGGCTACTATCATAATATAAGTTTAATTAAATAGGGTAATTTATCTTTTTCTTATGGTTAAAAACATATTTATCATATACTATGAATTTAACGAAGAATATAAGTGTTGTAATTATAAAAATCAATATGTAATAATTTATAGGAAACATAAGTTTTATTATATAAACTAATAAGTAATTTAAAATTGCAAATATAACAAGAACAGAAACATATTTGATAAGTAATTTATGAGTATATTTATTATTGAATGTAAATGTCATAGAAATAATAAAATTAACAATCGTAACAAGTGAAATTGATACTAAATATGCAATATCATTTGATATTAATAAAAAATTATGTAATATATAAGTTACTCAAATATTGATTCAATACGTTAATAATCAAGAAAAAAAGAATTTAACAAATTTATGCATAAATATCTTGATAAAAATAGTATAGACAATATAATAGTTAAAAATTAATTATTAACAATAATTTTTCATGAAAAAAGTTTTATCTTTTATCATACTAAGTACTTTAATAATAGTAAATCAAGTTTTTGCTATATCTTATTATGATGAAATAAAACTTACAAATGATCCTTCTATCCCAAATAATGATACAAATATAAACTGAGCTAAGTTAATTGAAAAATATTTAGTAAATCTAAAAAATGAAATCGTATCTTTTAATGAAAAATATGATATAAATAAAGATAGTGAAACTGTTAATTTTTTTAAAACTTTGGATAAAATGATTTCATCTTTAAGAAAAATTCAGACAACTAACATTGAAAGAAATTCTGCAGTTGAAGTAATGAATAGTGTAGTTAAGGATTTAAAAACGCTTAATCCTAAAGTAAAAAATTATCTAAAAAATAAAAAAATGGCGATACAGATTGAAACAAAAAATGTAAAAAATAATTATATAAATTTTTCATATAAACTATCTGTAAGTTTAACAACTTTTACTAAAAATATATCTTCAAAAATTTCAAAAAATAAAAATAAAAATGCTATTATAGTACATCTTAAAAATCTTTGAGTAGAAAACAATAGATTATTAACCTTTTCTGATTTAGATTTTAACAACCCTTCTGAAGTAAAAAATGCTTTTATAAGTATATTAAGTAATATAAAAAAAGAATTTATAGAAATAAAAAAATTAATAAGATAGTATGCCTTTTTCTATAGTACATATTGAAATCTGAACTAAGTTAAAAAATCATTTTAAAGA
>JAQUWS010000016.1:8859-21657 GCA_028692735.1 Candidatus Altimarinota bacterium | reverse complement strand
ATCATTTTAAAGAAGATTATTTTTTGTCTGATTTTGATAAGGTGTTTAAAGAAAAGGAATTAAAAACAAATAATTCTCCTTTTTTACTTTGATATTATGCTCATTTAATACTTGATAAGGTTTGGAGTAATAGTGCTTTTGTATGAAAAACATTAAACAATCATGAGATGGAAAAAATTTACCAAATTTCAAGATTTTTGTATTCTCATAATGATTTGGAAAAATTCTTAAAAAGCATTTCAAATCAAAAAATAATTGATAATCTTATCAATTATAAGTTAGAATCTCATAAACTACCTTCAATTTATAATAGTTTTGATATAGATTTATTAAATGATGTTTTTTCTGAAATAGTTGATTATGCTCTTGAAAAAAAGTTTTTTGAAAAATTAGAAAATACAAAGGATTATTATATTTATAAAAATTGAAAAATAGAAATTCAAAATAATGATTTCTAAAGGAAAATATATGATTATTTTCCTTTAGAAACTTATAATTCTTTGAAAAATATCTGATTTGAAAAAATAAAAGCAGGGTTAGAGTCTGCCCTAAAAACATAAATTAACCAATTTATTATATTCAGCAAGCCAAAATATCCGGGTTACTAGCCAAGTTCATTGGGCTGGATTATCTGGTCAAGCCAGATAATGACATTTTTTGGATAGCTTGCTAGTTAATATTTAATTTATTTAATAATTCATTTAGTTCCTTATTTGTTAGTTTTTTATATGCTCAAATAGGTAATTCTCAAAGCTCAATATTTTCAATTCTTATTCTTTTTAGTCTTTTTACTTTTCCACCTACTGATTCAACCATTCTTCTTATTTGTCTATTTCTTCATTCTTTTATTGTTATAAAAAACTTTCAAGAGCTAATCCTATTTATCTCTGCTTGTTTAGTCGGTTTTCATAGTATATAAACCCCCTTACTCATTTTTTCCAATTGTTCGTCTTTTATTGGTCAAAAAGTTTCAACTACATATTCTTTTTCATGTTCATATCTTGGATGCATTAAAAAATTTGCAAGTCTTCCATCATTTGTAAGAATTATAAGTCATGTAGTATCTTTATCTAATCTTCATATTGGAAAAACTCTTTCTTTAATATTGACAATGTCTAAAATGGTTTTTTCTCATATATTAGCACATGTTGTAACTATACCCGATGGTTTGTTTAATTTATAATAGACAAGTTTTTTTTGTTCTTCAACAGCCTCTTCAAGAAATTTAACTTTATCTTTTTCAGGATCTATTAAATCTCATAAAATTGCTTTATTTCAATTTATAGTAACCAATCATCTTTCTATGTATTCTTCAGCTTTTCTTCTACTACAGATTCAAGCTTGACTTAAGTATTTGTGAATTCTTATTTTTTCTGACATATTTATTATCTTATTATTCTAACCTCTGGTTCTAACTCAACCTTAAACTTAGCTTTTACTTTTGTTTTTGCTAAATCTATTAAAAAAAGTAAATCTTGCCAACTTCATCATTCTTTGTCGTTTATCAAAAAATTTGCATGTTTATCGCTAAAAAAAGCTCTATTATAATGATATCATTTTAATCAAACTGCTTCAATAGCAGATCAAGCAGATAATTCAGGGGATGGATTTTTGAAAAAACTTCATCAAGAATTTCATTTTGGTTGTTTATTTTCTCTAAAATCTATATTATCAACATCTGAAGAATATTTTTCTATTTTTTCGTTTAAATCAAATTTTGTTTTTATAATAAAGTATTTTTTTGTTTCTTTAAAAATTGAACTTCTATATGAAAAACTTACTTGTTCTTTGTTTAATGTCTCAATAATTCAAGATTCTAGGTCTAACACTTCTGTTTCAACAAAATTTGATTCAATTTCTAATCAAAAACATCCTGCATTACCAAAAACTGCTCATCAAACAGTTCATGGAAGTCATATAAATCTATGCCATAAATCTTGTCAATACTGAGTTTCAAGGTTTTTTGCTAAATTCCAAATTTTTTCTCATGAAAAAACTTCTAAAATCTTTGTATCTTTATCATAATTCCGTCATTCTAAACAATTTTTTATAATTATTCACTCATACATATCAAATGCAAAAAGTAAATTTGTTCATCATCAAATAAATAAAATTTTTAAATTATTATTTTTTGCAAATTTTATTATTTCTTCTATTTTGTCTATATCTTGTCTAGTATGAATTTCAAAATAATATCTTGTATGAGCCAATGTTCTAAAGTTAGACAAATTTGTAATGTCCACGTTAGTTTGTAAAAAATCTATATTCATCATCTTTGTTTTATTATATTAAATTTATTTATTAAAGCTTTTTCCAAATCTATATCTACTGATTTAGCAAGCAGGGCTAAGCAAATCATAACATCTGCAAATTCTAATTCTATATTTGAGTCTTTTGTTTCTCTTCTTTTATAATATATATTTAGAACATCACTATTTAACTCTCATATTTCTTCTGTAAGTTTAGATAATCTAGAAAGAATATCTTCTAATTTTGATTGATTTAAGTATGAAAAATGTTTTTTCAAGTTTTCATCAATTATATTAATCTCTTTTGTAAATTCATTATCTATCATATTTGTTAATTATTTTTTAAATATTTGTTTATTGCTATTCAGGTAAAACTTTTTTTACATTTTTTTACATCTTCTATAGATCAACTTACAACTACTTCTCATCATTTATCTCATCAATTTGGTCATATATCAATTATATAATCTGAATTTAATATTACATTCATATTGTGTTCAATAATTATAACAGTGTTTCATTTATCAACTAGAGTATGAAGAATTTTTAAAAGTTTTTCAACATCTTGAAAATGAAGTCATGTAGTTGGTTCATCTAAAATAAAGATAGTTTTTGATGTTGATTTTTTTGATAATTCTGTTGCTAATTTTATTCTTTGAGCTTCTCATCATGATAGAGTAGTTGATGATTGTCATAATTTTATATATCAAAGTCATACTTCAAACAATACATTTAATATATTTGATATTTTTTTGTGATTTTGAAAGAAAGAAATAGCTTCTTCTACTGTCATATCAAGAACATCAGCTATAGTTTTTCATTTATACTTAATTGATAAAGTTTCAGCATTAAATCTTTTTCAATTACATTCCTCACATTCTACATAAACAGGTGGTAAAAAATGCATTTCAATCTTTTTTAAACCATCTCAATCACATGATTCACATCTTCATTCTTTTGTATTGAAACTAAACCTTCAAGGACCATATCATCTAACCTGTGCTTCATATGACATAGAAAAAACTTCTCTGATATGAGTAAAAACTCATGTATATGTTGCAGGGTTGCTTCTTGGGGTTTTTCAAATAGGTGATTGATCTATAATCAAAACTTTATCAAAATTTTCAATTCATTCTATTTTTTCAAAATTTCATACATGTCTTGATGCTCTGTTTAATTTATTTGCTAAATAATTAGCTAAAATATCGTTTATAAGGCTTGATTTTCAAGATCACGATACTCATGTTATAGATGTTAAATTTCAAGCAGGAATTTCAATATTTATGTTTTTTAGATTGTTTTGTTTTGCTCAAAATATTTTCAAAAATTTTTCTTTTTTTCTCTTATCTCTTTTTATGATTATATCTTTTTCTCTAGATAAATATGGTCAAGTTATAGAATTTTTATTATTTAATATTTCTTCATAAGTTCAACTTGCAATTATCTCTCATCCATGAATTCATGCTCAAGGTCAAATGTCTATTATATAATCAGCTTCTTTCATAATCTCTTCATCATGTTCAACTATAAGCAAAGTATTTCAAATATCTCTTAATTTTTTTAAATTTGAAATTAACATATCATTATCTTTTGGATGCAATCATATACTTGGTTCATCTAAAATGTAAATAATTCATTCTAATTTAACTCATATTTGTGTTGCTAGTCTTATTCTTTGTGCCTCTCATCATGATAATGTATTTGCTTTTCTTGATATAGTAATGTATTCTAATCAAACTCAAGCTAAAAATTCAAGTCTTTCTTTTGCGTTTTTAAGTATGTTTTTTGTTGTTATTTCTTCTTCTTTTGTCAGTTCAAGATTGTTTATAAAATCAAGTGTATAATTAACTGGTAAATCACTTAATTCTCAAATATTTAAATATTCTTTATCTTTATTTAATAATTTATTTACTAAAGAAGAACTATTTTTTATATACACAGATAAACTTTCTTGTTTTAATCTTTTTCCTTCACATGTTGGACACTCTATTTCTGTTATAAAATCATCAAGTTTTCATTCTCACAAAGCTGATCATTCAAAAAATCTTCTATTTAAAGTATTTATAACTCATTCAAATTTTGAATTATAAACATTTGTATTTCATGAATCATTTGTAAATCTTACTTTATAAACATCTTCTTTTGTTCAATTTAACACAATTTCTCTTTCTTTTTTTGTTAATTCATAATAAGGTATTTTTGTTCTTATGTTATGTTTTTTTCATACTGCTTCAATCAAAGCTAAGAAATATGATCAAAATCAATGAACTATAACTGCTCATTCTTCTAAGCTAAGTTTTGGATTTATTATGTTTTCTTCTAAAAATACTGTTTTTACTCATAGTCAATGACAATCTGGACAGGCTCATTTGTGACTATTAAAAGAAAATGATGATATATCTAACTCTTCTGGAATATGTCAACATTGACTACAAACAAACTTGTTTGAATACTTTTTTTCTTCTGTTTTATTGTCTAAAATAAAGTCTATCTTTATAAATCAATTTCATGTTTTAAATGCTAGCTCAAGACTATCTTTTAATCTTTTTGTATCATTTGATTCAGGATCCTTAAAATCTTTGATAATTAATCTGTCAATAATTATGTCTAAATCATATAATTTATTTGAATCTATCTCAATATAATCATTTACAGTATGTAAAAATCCATTTAAAGTAAATCTAATAAATCAATTATTTAATACTTCTTTTTTTATAGATTCTTTTGTAAGTCAATTTTTGTCTCTAAGAACTTGTGCTTTAATCATAAATTTTGTATCTTTTGGGAAAGACATTATTTCATTTATAATTTGTTTTATAGAATCTTTTTTTATTATATTACCACATTTTACACATTTTCTAAGTCAAATATTTAAGTATAAAAGTCTGTAATAATCATATATTTCTGTAATAGTTCATACAGTTGATCTTGGATTACGATTTGTTGTTTTTTGATCAATTGAAATTGTTGGAGATAATCACTTTATCTCATCAACATCTGCTTCTTCGTTTATTCATCATATAAACATACGAGCATAACTAGAAAGACTTTCTAGATATTTTTGTTGTCATACACTATAAATAGTATTGAAAGCTAAACTAGATTTTCATGATCAAGATAAACCAGTAAAAACTACCATTTTATTTTTTGGTATTTTTAAGTTTATATTTTTCAGATTATGTGTTCTTGCTCAAAAAATTTCTAAAAAATCTGACATATTTTTTTTTTATTTAAAAAATAAAAGTGAACTTTAGTTTCACTTTATTATTGATGTTTTATTTTATCTAAAAAAATTTATTATTCAAGAAATTATAATCTTTTTTATTTAATCTTTTTTTATTTCATGAAAATTTTTGATTACTTCATTTACAAATTTTTTTGTATGTTCAATTTTATAAATATTTCATCCTGAAAAATTCACATCTCAATTTATTTTTACAACATAACTTTGTTCTTCATCATCTTCTTGTAGAGAATTTCTTTTTAGTTCATATTTGTATCAATTTATTTCAACTCTAAATTGTTCATTTGTGTTAATGTCTTTGTATTCAATATATTCCACTTTTCAGTTTTTTTCAGAAATATTTGTTATTTCATAATAGAATTGCTTCACAAATATATTTAATAATTTCAAAAACTTTAATTTTTTATCAACTTCTTCTTTTACTCAATCTGTTACTTGTTTTACATCTTCAATATTTCACTCTTTTGATTCTTTTCATCTGTTTAAAAATTCATCAATTGTTACTTGGTGTGGTAATTTATTTACATTACTCATAATTAAAATTAAATAATATTAATTATTTAAATATTATCATATATTTTTTATTATTTCAAATAATTAATCACTTGCTATAACTAATCATATTACTTTTTTTGCTTTGTTGTTTTTTAGAATTTTTGCAATTTCATTTATTGTTGTTCATGTAGATATTACATCATCAACTACAATTATATTTTTTCATATTATTTGATTCAAAAATTTTTTGTTTATAGAAAAAGCTCATTTTAAATTATTTTCTCTTTCTTTTTTGTTTAATTTGGACTGTTGTTTTGTGTGTCTAACTTTTTTAATTATGTCAAAATTGTGTAAAATTTGTGTCTCTTTTGAAATTATCTTTGCCAATATTTCACTATGATTATATCCTCTTATTAGTTTTCTAAACAAATACATTGGGGAAGCGATAATTATATAATCTTTTTCATTCTCAAAGTGTTCATTTTCGAATAATAAATTAGACAAACTTTGTCAAAATTCATACAAAATTTCATGTCTATTATAATATTTTGAATCCTTTATGAGTCTTTTTATTGTATTGTTTTTATAATGATACTTGACTATTATTTTATCAAAATTGACATTAGTTTGACATTGTCAATGTAACATATATTTTTGGCTTTTACTTTTACAAATATAACAATACGGGAAATATTCTCATATTGTTTTTTGACATTGTTGACATAAAAAATGTCACTCTTTTTTACAAGAGTAACATTTTTTTGGAGATATTGTGTCCTTTATGAGATTGATTATTTTTGACAATATTGACATATTAGAAATATAAAAATATAAAAGTTTGAATTTGTTGAAAAATTAAGATAGGTAGCTTTTTAAAATTCATCATATTTTTTATCTCATATGTATTCAAATCTTGGTACTTTTTTTCAATCTTTTTCTATTTTTTCAAAAAACATCTCCTTTGGTCTAACCCAAAGAGCATTTTTTCAATAATCCTTATGATCGTAAAGTGCTTTATAAACAACTAAATCTTCTAAAGTTTCTGAATGTTTAGCAAATCAAATTACTTCATATAAATTTCATTTTTGGTGTCTATATAAACCTAATTTCATTATTACATATTTAAAAATAAATTACTTAAGCTATCAACTCAAAATCAAGTAGATGTTTTTGTATATAATCCATATGGTTCAAAACTATTATTTGCTACTCAAGCTATATCTATATGAGTATATTTTTCATTATTTTCCAAAAAGTTATATATAAAAGCTCCTCACATAGTTGCTCAAGCATAAATTCATTCTGTCAAATTATCATAGTCAGCTATTTTTGATTTTGTTTTTTCTATATAATATTTTTCAAAAGGTAGTTCATGGTATTTTTCAAAGTTTTCTTTTGAATAACTAAGTAATTTATCTATTATTTCTTTATCAGTTCACATAACTCATGCATATCTATATCAAATTGCAAATAAACAGGCTCATGTAAGAGTTGCAACTGTTATAACTCTGTCTAATTTATAATTTCTTGATAAATAACTTGCTCAATCAGCTAAAATCAGTCTTCATTCTGCATCAGTATTTATTACATTTACTGTTTTTCAATTATATGCTTTTAATATATCTGATGGTCTATAAGCTTCTCAAGAAATTGAATTTTCTGCTAAAGGTATACATGCAACTATATTTACATTTAAGTTTTTTCTATCTAATTCCTTCATTAAAGCTAAAACTGTTCAAGCTCAAGACATATCATCTTTCATCAAGTATAACCATTGTTCTGGTTTTAAATTTATTCATCAAGTGTCAAATACTATTCATTTTCAAACTATTCAAATTGTTGGGTATTTTCTGTTTACAATTCTTTCTAAAACTAACATAAATGGCTTATTTATACTTCATTTTCAAACTGCCCATAATAAACCTAGTCATTGTTTTTGTATATCTCTTGGTGTTAAAATTTTTATTTTTGTTTTTCTAAATTTTAATGACTTCGCTTTATTAACAAAAAGTTCAGGATATAAATCACTTGTAGGTGTTTCTCATAAGTCTCTTGCAAAAATTATATTATTTATTGTTTCTAGTCTATCGTCTAATTTTTGTCTAATTTCTTTTTCACAAACTATGTTTATTTCATCTTCTTTCTTTTCTGTTAGGTATTGTTGGAACTTATATCTTGATAATAGACAATTGTCTACAATAGATAATAAATTTTCTTTGTTGTTTGATAAAATAGTAAATTTATTTGGTAATTTAGTTACATTTTCTCATAAAAATTCTGTAAGTGTACTTTTATCTTTATTTACATAAAAAGCTATAAACAAACTTTCAAAATTATTTCATCATAGAAAAAATTGTAATAAAGTATTTTCTTTTTCTTTGATAGTTTTTGTTATTTTATCTAGTAGAGTTTTTTCTAAATTTAGTATTGAAAGTTTTTCAATACATTCTTCACTTTCTATAAAATAAAACAAGTTTGATTGTTTTATAGTCTTTATATTTTCATATATTTTTATCATATTTTTTAGTAAAAAAATAAATTTATTTTTGTCTAATTACTATCTAGTTTTTTTAATTTATAATAACTTAAAAAAACTAAAATTGAATCTAAAAATAAGATTATTCATAAATTTAAAAAATCAAAAGAATTTATTGTAATTATTTCTTTATAAAAGAAAAATATTGTAGCTAATAGGTTTATAATAGCTCAAAAAATGTATATTAAATAATAATCATATATTTTTTTATATCTATATACATATGTAGAAAAAATAGTTAAAGTACTTATTCAAAATGCATAAAATGTTAGAAAATAGTAATTTTGGTTTAACAAATAGAAAAATTTATAATAAAAATAAAATATAACAAAGTAAATTGATAATAATGAAAATAAAAATGAAATGTAATTTTCATATTTTTTATGTATTTTAAAGTTAAAATAAGCTAAAAAAATTATTATAAATATTATTAATGGATTAGCAAAAGATGTAAGTAAATAAAATATTCCTGTAATTATTGAAAAATAACTAAAAAATATTCATATTACTTTTAATGTAATTAAGCTATTTTTAAAAAATTTTATTTTAACTATTATTTTATATATTATTATTGTGAATAAAAAAGAAATAGTTGAAAATAGAAGTAATACATTGTCTATTATTAAATTTAAATAATAAACTATAAACATAAGTAAATACAGTAGTCAATTCAATAAAATAAAGCTATCACTTTTCTTTTTTTGTAAAAATTTATCATTGTATAGAGTTATTAAAAATGAAAAAATTATTATGAAAGAATTTATATAATCTATAATTATAAAATTATTTACTTTTGTAATATAAAAATTTAAAAAGTAGAATATATATATTGCTGAAAATATAACAGTGTTAATTTTTAATAAATCTGTAATTATGAAGATATTGTTGACTAAAAAAGATATTAATATTATGGTTGAAATTATAGTAAATATTATATATGAAAAATTAAGGTTTAGGTTTCATAATATCATATAAATAGAAGAGTAAAACAAAATGAATCAAATATAATAAAGAATTATATAAATATTATTTCTAAAAAATTCTTTTAAATACTTGTTATCATATCATGTATTTTTTTTCTCAAATATTGATGAAAACATAAATAAGAATGATAATCCTATAATGAAAAAAGAATACGTTTCTATAATGAAATTTCATGATATTGGTGTTAAATTTATGTTTGAATTTAATACTAAGGTTCAATTTGAAACATAGTAAAAAAAATAAAATATCGATGAAAAAATTATTGAAATTAAGAAAAGTATTAAATTCATATTTTTTGTTTATAAATTTTAAAAATTTACTACAAAAAATATATGAAAAAATATGAAAAATACAACATAAAATATAAAAGAAAAAAATCATCTTGTTAATAATGATAAAATCAATGCTAAGTTAAAATAAATAATCAATTTAATTCAGTTTACGTTTATGGCTAAGTTTAGTAAAGAAAAATAATTTAATACTATTATTGTTAAAAATATTATGTTAAAAAATACTATTATTATTCAAATTTCTTTTGTTAAATAATTTAAAAATTCTAAAAATAAACTTTCAATTTTTTTATATCATTTTGTTATTTTTGTATATGAAAAATTTACTCATTCTGATTTTGCTTTTAATATTGATAAATTTTGTTTAATTACTGCTTTTTTCAAAAATAAATTACTCATATATTCTTTATCTTTCCAAAAAAACAGTACATTTTTCATTATTTCTTTTTTTGTTTCTTGTTCTTTTTCTTTATATTTTTTTATTAATACAAGTGTTTTTATGTATGAGTGACTTTCTTTATCAATAGAATCTTTTTTATTATCTTTTTCATTTGCAAATAATGAAATAGTAAAATTTCAAATAAAATTAAAAAAAGTTTTTAACAAATATCAAACATCTTTATTTTTTTGAATAATTTGTTCTTTTGATCAAACTTGTTTTAATAAATTATTTGTGTCTTTTAACAGTAATAATAATTTTTTGTTTTTTGTTTTTTCTAAATTATCTAATTCTATTTTTCATATTTTTATAAGAGCTAATTCTAGTATCTCTTTTAATTTACTTATGTTTTTTGAATTTTTTATAGAAACTAAGTTATTATATATAATAGATAACTTAGTTTTTTGTATTTCTGGTATTTCAAGAGTATCACTATTTATAAAGTTTTGTATTTTTTTTAAAACAAAATCTGTTAATTTATATGTTTCTTCTAATTCTTTTTTTAAATAAAAATCTTTTTCAAGAATATTTTCATCTTGTTTTTTTTGTGTAGGATCTTCTTTTTCTGTTTTTTTATCTTTATTTATAAATAAATAATATTCTTCTTCTATTTTTTTTAATATTTCCTTTTTTTCTATTTCTGTTTTGTTTTTTTCTAACTCATTATATAAAGATATCACATCATAATCAAAATCTTTTTTTAATTTTAAGTAAACTTTAAAAATATCTTCTCAATAAATAATTCAATTTTTAATTTCTCCATTTTTGTTTATTGTAAATAAAAATTTATTTCACAAAATATTTAAATCATCTATTTTTTCTACATTTAATATAAAATATCATTCTTTATGCAATCTTTCTCTACCTTCTTCTTCAGAATTTGATTGTATAATTAAATCATATTTTTTCTGATTTTTTGATGCAATAAATTTATAATTTGGCATATTTTTTATAAGTTAACATATTTTTATTAAATTGTACTATATTTTTTATTTTTTATCAAATATTTATTCTTTTTTATTTATTATAATAATATATATATATATATATAGTAGTAATAGTAATGATTGTTTATAAAATGTAAGTTTGTTTATGAATAGCTGTTTTTAAATGTTAAAAAAATTTTGAATGTTTAAAACTTTGTAAAAATGCTTTAATGTAAGCCTAAAAAATTTTTATAAAGTTTTTAACAAATTTTTTTATTTTTTATTGACTTGTTTTTTTTAAATAAAACATTATATTTAGCAAGTTAAAAAAATATTAAAATTTAAAAAGTGAAAATGAAAGGAATTAACAAAAATGTTAAAAACTGAATAACTATTATAATTGTTTTAACAAGTTTTTTACTATGATATTTAACAAATGACTATTTTAAGCGTTTTATCTCATTGTCAATAACTAAACAAAACACTGAAATAGAAAATGTTAATAAAGATATGGATTTAAGTTTAATATGGGAAGTATATAATAAAATCCAAAAAGAATATTTTTCTATTGATGGTATAAAAAATGAAAATTTAGTTTCTTGAATGGCTAAATGATTAGTTGAATCATTATGAGACAAACATAGTGAATATATGTCAAAATCAGAAAAACAATCATTTGAAGAAACTTTATCATGAGATTTTGAATGAATTTGAGCAGTTGTAGAAAAAAATGATTTATGAGTTTCTGTAAGTATGGTTATAAAAGATTCTCCAGCAAAAAATTCTTGAATTTTGGTTTGAGATGTAATAACTTTGGCTGATTGAGTTGATTTAAAAGATAAAAATGTTTATGATGCTGTTAAATTAATTAAATGAAAAGCTTGAACTAATGTTAAATTGACAATAAAGAGAGTTTGAGAACCAAATGTTTTTGTAAAAGAAATTACTAGAAAAAAAATAGTTATACCTTCAGTTCAATCTAAAGTATTGGACTGAACAAATTATTGATATATAGCGTTAAATTTATTTTGAGATAATACTTTTGAAGAATTTAAAAGTTCTTTAAATGAAATGAAAACCAAAAAAATTGACTGATTAATTATTGATTTAAGAGATAATTGAGGTTGATATTTACAAAGTGCTGTTGAAATATTGTCTGAATTCGTAGAAAATTGAAAAATTTTAGTTAAAACAAAGTATAGAAATGAAATAATGGATTATGCTTATAGAAGTACAAATGAATGAGAGCTTTTTGACAAAAAAATAGTAGTTTTGGTTAATTGAAATTCTGCATCAGCATCTGAGATTACTTCTTGAGCATTGAGAGAATATAATAAAGCTATTTTAATTTGAGAAAAAACTTTTTGAAAATGATCTGTTCAAGAACCTTTTGATTTATCTGATTGAGGATTATTAAAGTTGACAATAGCAAAATGGTTTACTCCAAATGGTTTAAATATAGATAAAGATTGAATAAAGCCAGATGTGGAAGTATTGTTTACTAAAGATGATTATGAAAAACATTATGATAGACAATTGGAAGAAGCAAAGAAGGTTTTAAAAGATTTTATTAAATATGATGCTTTACAATTATCTGTTGATAAGTATAAAGAGGAGAATAAAGAATAAAGAATA
>JAQUWS010000016.1:0-8759 GCA_028692735.1 Candidatus Altimarinota bacterium | reverse complement strand
AGAATATAGAATGTAGAAGTTAGAAAAGTAGTTTTGTTTTTATAAGCTACTTTTTTTTGTTTTTTAAAAAAGAGAAAAAATGTTTTGATAGATTTTGTAAAATACATAAAATGAAAATAGTTTATTTTCTAAAGAAATATTTATGAATTATTATTATACAACAAAATTAATCCTTTTTAAGTAAAATAAATATTATATATTTATTTTTTTAATAGAAAAAATTTAATTATTTAACTTTTTATATATGAATTTTGATAATTTAAAAAAGACTGACCCAGTTTGTTATGATTTACTTGTTAAGGAAATTGATAGACAAGAAACAACAATAGAATTAATTCCTTCAGAGTGTATTGCTTCATTGTCAACAATTGAGGCTCTTTGAACTCCTTTTACAAATAAATATAGTGAATGATATGCTAGAAAAAGGTATTATGGTTGAAATCAAATAGTTGATGAAGTTGAAGAACTTGCAATAGAAAGAGCAAAAAAAGCTTTTCCTTGAGTTGCTCATGTTAATGTACAACCATATAGTTGAAGTCCAGCAAATTTTTCAGTATATAATGCTGTTTGTGAGCCTTGAGATACTGTAATGTGACTTAGATTAACTGAATGATGACACTTAACTCATGGTTGGAAAGCTAGTGCTACAAGTAAATTTTTTAATACTGTTTTATATTGATTAAGAGAAGATTGATATATAGATTTAGAAGAAGTAGAAAAACTTGCCTTAGAACATAAACCAAAATTGATTTGGGTATGAGCAACTGCTTATTCTAGAGAATTTCCTTTTGAAGAATTTAGTAAAATAGCTGAAAAGGTATGAGCTTATTTAGTTGCTGATATTGCTCATATTTCATGACTTGTAATATCTGGAGTTCATATTAGTCCTGCACCATATGTAGATATAATAACAACAACTACTCATAAAACAATGAGATGACCTAGATGATGAATGGTTATGGTTACAGAAAAATGATTGAAAAAAGATCCAGAACTTGCTTCAAAGGTTGATAAATCTATATTTCCTTGATTACAATGATGACCTCATAATCATCAAACTTTGGCTATAGCTGTTGCTTTGTGAGAAGCTTTGAAACCAGAATTTGTTGAATTAAATAAACAGATTGTTAAAAACGCTAAACATTTGGCTTCAAAATTGATTGATTATGGTTTTGATATAATTAGTTGATGAACTGATAATCATCTTTTGCTTATTAATGTTTGAAGATGAAGGGGAGTTTTTATGCAAGAGGCTTTAGATAAAGCTTGAATTACATTAAATAAAAATACTATTCCAAAAGATCCAGCTTCTCCTTTTTATCCTAGTTGAATTAGATTAGGTACTCCTATTACTACAATGAGAGGGATGAAAGAATTAGAAATGGAAAAAATAGCTGATTGGATAAAAAGAGTGGATGATATTATAAAAGATTATGTTTATATTGAAGATAAAGATGAAAGATTAAATAATTTAAAAGAATTTTATGAGTTTATTGATAAAAACCAAGAGTTAGAAGTGATTAAAAAAGAAATAAATGAATTATGTTTAAAATTTCCAATTTATAATTATAAAGCTTAATTAATGTCAAAAGAAGAATTAGTATATAAAGATAAAAAAGTTTTTGATAATATTTTAGAAAAAATAAAAGTCGATTGATTTTCTAAATTGCATGTATTGGCTGATTTTGATAAAACTTTAACAAAAGCATATTCTAAAGGACAAATTAGACCTAGCTTAATTTCTGTTTTAAGAAGTGAATGATATCTTTGAGAAGAATATTCAAAGAAAGCATATGCAGAATATGATTATTATCATAAAATCGAAATTGATCCAAATATAGATTTTGATATCAAAAAACAAGAGATGACAAACTGGTGGACTAAGCATCTGTCTTTACTTATTGAATCATGATTAAAAAAAGAGCATTTGCAAAAAGTTATAGATAGTAATTTAATAGAATTAAGAGATTGAATAAAAAATTTACTAAAAAAATTTGAAGAATTTGATATCCCTTTAATAATAATTTCTGCAAATTGACTTTGAACAAATTCAATTGAGATGTATTTGGAAAAAGAAGGATTTTTGTCAAAAAATATAAAGGTTATTTCAAATGAATTTTTTTGGGATGATAAATGAAATGCTATATGATATGATGATAGAGTTATACATGTTTTTAATAAAGATGAGACTGTTTTAAAAGATTATCCTGAGATTTTTTCTTTGATAAAAGATAGAAAAAATGTTTTACTTTTTTGAGATTCTTTATGAGATGTTTGAATGATAGAAGGTTTTTCTTATGATAATTTATTGAAAATTTGATTTTTAAATGAGAAAAAAGAAGTTTTGTTTGATGAGTATAAAAATGCATATGATTTATTGTTTTTAGATGATGTTGATGCCTTAGAATTAGATAATTTATTTTTTTAGTATAATTTATGATTGATTGAGTTAATGTATTTTTAAGAGAAATAAAAAGTTTTTCAAAAGATAATGTGTGGATTTTTTTTGTACTTTTGTTTTGTTTATGAGTTGTTTATTTTACTTGAAAATGAGATATAAGCAGCATATTGTGGATTTTTTTAGCTAATTTTTTGTGAAATCTTTTTATAATGACTATGCAAAATTATTATACTAATTGAAAAAATAAATTATGAGCTATTAATCAGTTGTGTTCTGTTATAATTTTTACTTTATTGTCTTTGTATTGATTCTTTTTTGAAAATCAGTCTCAATACTTAATTTGGCAAATAATGTATATTTTATCTGCTTGAAAAGTTTTCGTTTTTTATAATTTTTGAAAAGATTTTTCTTTTTTGAATGAGAAAACTTTTATTTTTATAAATTTTATATTATTTACATTATTTATACTTTATATAAGTAATGTTTGATTTCATATATTGCAGGGGGTTTGATTTTCTCTTATTACTACTGGTTTAGTTAGCGTTAAAGATAAGGTTAAATATTGGTTAAATGTATATTGAATTTGAGCTTTAACAGCTTGATCATTATGGGGAGTTGTCTTAAGTTATCTTTCTTGAAGTTTAGATTGAATTGCATTTGGGTATTTTTTACTTACATGAACGGTTTTTGTTTTTTATTTAAAACTTTTACCAAAATATTTGAATTTATATAATAAAAATAAATAATTAATTAAATTACTTATGATTATTTTAATAGCATTTTTTACATCTTTTTTCTTATCACTTCTTTTTATTGAGGTTTTTAAAAGATTGTTTTATAAATATAAAATACTTGATAATCCAAAAAAGTATTGAAAAAAAAGAGATCCTGTTCCTTATAGTATGTGAGTTATTTTTTATTTTGTTTTTGTATTGGTTACATATTTTTTTGTTGATCATAATTTAAAATTATATCTTATTTGGACTTTTTGATTAATTGTTACAGTAATAAGCTTTATGGATGATATGTTAGAGGTTAGTCCTAAAATAAGATTATTTGTACAGATTGTTATTTGATCAATAATTTGAATTACTTCTATAAAAATAGGTTATATAAGTAATATATTTGGTTGAATTTTGGATTTACATACTCATTATTTTACTATTTTATGAATTCAAATTTATACAGTTCCTTTGATTTTCACTGTTATTTGGTATGTTTTTATTTTTAATTCATTGAATTGGAGCGATTGAATTCCTTGAAATACTTCATGAATTTCTGTAATATCTTTTTTTATTTTGTTTTTACTTTGATGTTTGCTTTTTTATCAGGATAATTATATGTGATGAATTGAAAATGCTATTTTTATAATGACAATGTCAATTATTTTAGTTTGAATAGTTATTCCTTTTTGGTATTATGATGTGAAAGAGAAAATTTTGATGTGAGATAGTTGAACTATGTTTCTTGGTTTTATGCTTGCTACTATGGCTATAATTTCTGGTTGAAAAATTGCTACTGTTTTAGTTGTATTTTGAATTTACTCAGTAGATGCTATATATGTGATTTTAAAAAGACTTATTAATAAAAAATCTCCATTAAACAAAGATTTTTCTCATTTACATCATAGATTACTTGATAAATGAATGTCAAATAAACAAATACTAACATTAATTTATTCTTTATCTTTTTTCTTTTGAGTTACAGCTTTGTTTTTAGATAAGGTTTGAAAAATTATTGTTTTTTGAGTTATAGTATTTGTTGTTGTATTTATAAATAATATTATTTCAGAAGTTAAAAAATTTAAAAAATAATATGATAAATAAAAAAGAAGCTTTTACTATTATTGAACTAATTTTTGTTATTAGTATTTTAATTTTTTTGTCTTTTTCTTCTTTGTTTTATTTTAATTCTTTTTCAGAGAGAAAAAAAATAGATTTAGATGTAGGTAATTTTTATGAAAATTATTTAGAATTATGAAATTCTATTAAAAATAAAGAAAATTCTGATTATGTTTTAATTTTATCAGATTTATATTATTATTATTATCTAAATTCTTATTTTAATTGAATGATTCCTTTGTTTAGTTATGATGTTAATTCTAAGTTATTTTCTATTGATTCTGGACTTAGTTTTACTTGAACTTCTGTGGTTTCTATTTTTTCAAATGAAAAATTATTAAAAAAAGAATCTTTAGTATTTCCTCAAGTTTTAACTTGAGCATTAGCTAATTATGTTAATTATAATTTTTTTGTTAAAAATATAGTTTGAGAAACTTCTATTTGATTAAAATATTATAGTGAAGATAATTTGGATTTATCATGAATAACTACAAATTTTATTCAGGCTAATACTAAAATTGATAAATCTTGATTATCAACAAAAAATCTCATAATAAAGAATATAAATAATAAAATTAAGTTTTATTCGTGAACAACTTTATGGGATTTTGATAATGTTTATCTTGTTTTTGAAAAAGCTTGAGTTGAAAAAATACTGGAGATATGAAAGTAATTTTTTAAATTTAAAATACATATTTTATATATATTATTAACAATTGTTTTATGAAGATTGCATTTTTTTGAACTTGAGAGTTTTCTAGAAATATATTAAAAAGTTTAACTTTATATCAAAATATAGAGGTTTTATTGGTTGTAAGTCAACCTGATAAACCTGTTTGAAGAAATAAAGAGGTTATATATACTCCTATAAAACAATTAGCCTTAGAAAATAAAATAGACTTATTACAACCATTGAAATTAAAAAATAATTTTGAAGTTTTTGAAAAGCTTAAAAGTTTAGATTTGGATTTTATAATTGTAGTTGCTTATTGAAAAATTATTCCTAAAGATATTTTAAAAATCCCAAAGCACTGATGTATAAATATTCATTGAAGTTTGTTACCAAAGTATCGTTGAGCTAGTCCTATACAAGAATGTTTGAAAAGTTGAGATAAGAAGACATGATTGACAATTATGTATATGTCTGAATGAATGGATGAGTGAGATTTGCTTTCTATAAAGGAAATTGATGTAGACATTGTAGACAAAACTTGAGATATTTTTAGGAAATTTGAAGATGTTTGACCTAATTTATTGGTTGAAACTTTGAATTGAATAATTGATGGGAAAATCAAGGGAACAAAACAAGATTGTGATTGTGCTACATATTGTAAAAAAATTGAAAAAGAAGATTGATTAATAGATTTTAAAAATCTTTCAAGAAATGAAATTTATAATAGATTTAGAGCTTATTATGTTTGGCCATGAATCTATACTTACTATAATTGAAAAAAATTAAATTTAGAAGAAGTATCTATTTTAGATGATGATAAATATGATTGACAAGTTTGACAGGTTGTCAAACTACAAAATAAAAAAGTTTGAGTTTTGGCTAAAGATAGTAAAATTTTGATTGTAGACAAAGTAAAATTAGAGTGAAAAAAAAGCATTGATATACTTAGTTTTATAAATTGAAATAAAGATTTTTTAGGAGCTATTTTATAAACATAGCATCTCAAAAAGAGAAAAATCTGTATTTAGAGTCTACTGCATGTTTGTAGGCTTTTTTTATATTTTCTTCTCAAGCAAGGCTTGAAACAAGTATAATTAATGATGATTTTGGTAAGTGAAAGTTTGTTATAAGTTTATCAACAAATTTCCATTTATATCAAGGATATATAAAAAGACAAGTTTCTTTTTCTCAGTATCGTAATTCTCAATTTTCTTCTGAAAAACTTTCAAGAGTTCTAGTGCTTGTTGTTCATACTGATATAATAGTTTTTCATTCTTTTTTGTATTTATTTAGTCTTTTGCATGTTTCTTCGTCTATTGTTATATATTCAGAGTGCATTTTATGATCTAGTATGTTTTCTGTTTCAATTCATTTAAATGTTCACAATCAAATATGTAATAGTACATACTCAATTTTTACTCATTTTGCTTTGATTTTATCAATTAATTCATCTGTAAAGTGTAATCATGCAGTTGGAGCTGCTACGCTTCAACATTCTTTTGAATATATAGTTTGATATCTATCATCTTCTTCTAGTTTTTCTTTTATATAAGGAGGAGTAGGAATTTGTCAGATTTTATCAATTATTTCTATAAACTCGTTTCAGGCTTTATCAAATTCTACTATTCTTCAACTATCTGATATTTCTTTTATTGTTCAAGTTAGTTTTTCAAAATACACTTTTGTTCATATTTTTAGTTTTTTTCATGGATAAACTAGGCAATCCCATGAGTTTTCATTTATTTGTTTATGGAGAAATATTTCACAAGGGATTAATTTATTTTCTGAAATGTTTTGAATTTTTCATAAGAGTCTTGCTTTAATTACTCTTGTTTTGTTTAGTACTAAAACATCATTTTCTCATAGGTAATTAATTATATCGTAGAATTTTTTGTCTTCTATAGTTCAAGTTTCTTTGTCTAGTACAAGAAGTTTTGAATGATCTCTTTGTTTAATAGGAGTTTGAGCTATAAGTTCCTTAGGTAAGTCATAATCAAATTGTGAAAGTTTCATTAATATTTTCTTAGTTGTAAAGTTTAACTATTATAAAAGATAATAAAAAAATGCAATAAAAAGTGTTAGAATATAGAATATAGAATGTAGAATATAGAATGTAGAATAAATATTTTATAAAGTTTGTAATAATAAAAAAAATGGTTATTATATGGCTTAGTTTAGTCTTAAAAAATAATAAATGTTTGTTAGAATTTTTAAATATTCATTAAAAAATATTCTTAGAAATAAGTTTTTGTCAATTTCATCAATAATTATTTTGTCTTTGCTAATATTTTTTATAAACATACTTTTAGTTTTGCATAATGTTAGTTTTAAGCTTATTGATTCAATAAATTCAAAATTGAGTATATCTTTGTATTTGCAAGATTCTTATGATAAAAACTCTTTAGATGTTATTGATATGATAAATAGTTTGCAATGAGTTTCAAAAAGCATAGAAGTAAATTATAAAAGTAAAGAATTATTAATAGATGAATTAAGAGAAAAAGATCCAAAACTTGTATGAATTTTAGAAAATGAAAATCCTTTACCAAATACTATAATAGTATCTAATATAGGTTTAAATGAATATAGTTTTATTAATAGTATTGTTGAATCAAAAATAAATATACTTGAAAATTCAAGTAAAAACGATGATAATAATCAATGATTTGCAGATTATAAAGCTCAATATTCTAGAATATTAAAAGTAATTTGATTGTTAAATATTCTTAGATTAGCCTTATATGTTATAATTTGAATATTTCTTTTGTCTATCTCTGTTATAGTTTATTCTATTATTTGAAATTTTATATATTATTATAAAGATGAAATTTATATTACAAAGCTTGTTTGAGGGAATAATTTTTTTATTCATTGACCTTTTATAATGCAGTGAGTTACTTATACATTAGTTTCGTTTATTTTTGCATCAATGCTTTTTGTTTTTCTTTTAAATAATTTATCTTATATTTTTTCAACTGATCATTCATTTGATTTCTTATTAAAAAATTTTAATTTAATTTTATTTTTTGAATTAATTTTGTTTATTTTGATTTGAGCGATTAGTTGATATATCTCATCAAAAAAGTATATTAAAAATTAACACATGCAAGAAGATAAGTTTTTAAGTGAATTAAAGGAATATTGATTAAAAAATGATATTCCAAATATAAGTTTTACAAATGCTAGGTTTCTTAGAGATTTAGTTAAGATAAAAAATGCTAAGAATATTTTGGAAATTGGTACAGCTAATGGTTTTTCTACAATAAATTTTGCTTTTGAATTAAAAAATTTGTGAAATTGAACAATAACAACAATAGAATTTTCTCCAAATTCACATAATGATGCTTTAAATAATTTTGAAAAAGCTTGAGTATTAACTTTAATAAAACCTTTTTTATGAAACGCTTTGGATATAATTCCTACTTTAAATGAAAAATATGATTTTGTTTTTATTGATTGAATGAAAAAAAGAAGCAAAGATTTTTTGCAATTAGTTTGGGATAAAATTGAAGATTGAGGTGTTATTATTATAGATGATGTTATAAAATTTAAAGAAAAAATGCTTTCTTTGTATGAATATATAGAAGAGAAAAAGATTTCTTATAATGTAATTCCTATTGATGAAGATGATTGAGTTATGATGATAATTAGGTAAATAATTAAATAACTATTAGTAAATATATACTTTTGTCAATTTAAAATTCTTGAGCTATAAAAAATAATATAGTAAACTTAATATAAGGCTAACTATATTATTTTTTATTTTAAATTATGAAAAACAAGAAACAAGAATATAGAATACAGAATATAGGATTTAGATGGGAAAAACTACAACCTAAATTCT
>JAQUWS010000068.1 GCA_028692735.1 Candidatus Altimarinota bacterium | reverse complement strand
AGCTTTCTTTTGAAAGCTCTTTAACCTAATTCCAAATAACTATTTCTCAAGTTTTCTTCATTCCTTAATTATCAAGAAAAAACAAACAATCAAAACAATAGAAAAGAAGAATTGTGAGCTACTTAAAACCTTATGATTAAATATATAATCAAAATAAATTGAAGACAAAGGCCAAGCAAGTTCAAGTATAGTAGCAGTAGATGCTTTTACTCTTTTTAATCAAAAATAATATAAAAACATAGCAAAAGCACCTGAAGTAAAAACTATAATTCATAATAATTCCCAATGAATAACTTGAAGTTGTCATATATAAAAGAAATCTCAAAACAAAAGTAGAGCAAAAAACGCAAGAATAGTAGTTATAGTAAATCTAAGAGAAGTTGAAAGTTTAAATCATAAATCAGAAACCAAAGTTTTTCAAAAAATAGTTGATGAACCAAAAGAAAAAGCAGCTATCAAAGCATATAAAGCTGATATATTTATTTTATCTATTCAAGAAAAAATAACTGTTATATCAGGAAAAACTATTAAATAAGCAGATATAATAGATACAATAGCTAACAAATAAAATCTTATATTTAATTTTTCCTTAAGTAAGATAGATGCCAAAAATAAAGCAAATATAGGTTGAAGTTTTTGAAGGATAACAATTATAGAAAGAGAATTATCTCATCTAAAAGCAGAAAAAAAAGCTTCAGTTATAGCTACAGTTCACACAAGTCAACCAAAGAAACAAACCCACAACAAAGCAAATAAATCTTTTTTATTAAGATTTTTTAGTTTTTTAAATCACAAAAACAAAAAAGGACTAAGTATTATAGTTCATAAAAGATGCTCTAAAAAAACTATATTTACAGCAGGAAATTCATAAAAATTAGGTCTTATTAAGATTCAATCCAAACTCCAAAACATAGCAGCAACTATGATAGAAATTGCTCATACTGCTGAGATAATTTTATTTTTCATGATGATGTAAAAATAATATTATAAATAATAATCATTTAATCTTTATTTATTTGTCATTCCGGACTTGATCCGGAATCTTCCTTGTATTTTTCACTATATTGTAATTCCTGGCTTAATCAGGAATTTATAAACTCATAAAACAAATTTATTTCACTTAAGATACAAATAAGTATTAATTCATAAAATTTACTGATAAGTTTTACCTTGCTAGAGATTCCTAGTCGTTGCCAGGAAAGACAAATAACCAATCCTGTTCTCTAAATTCTGCATTCTAAATTCTAAATTCTAGCAAACTATTTAACCCCAGTAGTTCAAAAACCTCATCTATCACAATTATTCATACAATCAACAATTTCAAATTCTGGAGTTTCTATTTTTACAAAAACTCATTGTCAGATTCTTGTTCCTGCTTCTAGAACTTGTTTTTTTCATGATAAATTATAAAAAGGAAATTTTATAGTATCATTATCCCCACAATAATCATTATCTATTATTCAAACAGAGTTTACTTGTATAAGCCCATATTTTTTATAAGTTGAACTTCTAGGTTGTGTTTGAAGCATATATCATTTTGGAGTTTCAACTACAAGTCATGTTTCAACCAATTTAAATTCACCAGGTTCAAAAACTTCTTCGTTCATACATCTAAAATCAAACGCACAAGCTCAAGTTGTTTCATAATTAACTCATTTTCAATCAAGAGATTTAATTCTTACTTTCATATTATTTTTCATTAGGATATAAAATTTTTTTTCAAAGTTCATTTGTTATAGGAAATTCAGGTTTTCATTCAATAATTTTATAAAGTCATTTAAGTGTCTCATATCATTCTGCTATTTTTTTCTCATTTTTCATAGTTTCAAGAACTTCTTCAAGATTTTTTCATTCTCATAAAAGTCTTCAAAGATATCTATTTCTAGAGTTTCAAAAACAAGTAGCTATCAGATCTCATCATATAGCATATCTATTAAATTTGATATCATTGTTTCATCAAAGCAAAGTAAACAATCTTTTGTATTCAGTATAGTATTCACAAAAAAAGTATCATATACTTGATGATCACATACCAAGTCATTCATGATATCAACTAAATATAGCAAACACATTTTTCAAAGCTCAAGCAAGTTCTATGTTTTTTACTCTTCCGGTATATAAAGCAACTTTAAATATAGGAGTTTCAAAATACTCTTTTAAAGATTCTCAAAGTACTTCACTTTCTACTCATATTGTAGCTCAAATTATATTTCAATTTACTACATCTGAAGCAATCATTCATCAAGAAAGACAAGTATAATTATAAGAAACTCATTTTAATAAATCCTTTAAATCATCTCATATAGTGTTTAGAGTTGTATTATTTATTCATTTTGCAAGATTAAGTATAGTAACTCATGGTTTTAAATCCTCTTTAACCTCCTTTAAAAAAGGTAAAACAGTCTGACAAGGTAAAGATAAGATAAGTAAATCAATACTAGGAATAATATCATTTACTTCATCAAGAAATTCTATATTTTCAGGGAGCTTTACTCATTCAAAGAAGTAAGGATGTTTTCTGAAATTTTTTAAGTATCAAGATACAAAATCATTTCTCTCATAAGCATAAATTGTATCATCTTTATTTTTTTTAGAAATATGATTTAACATAGCAAATCAAAAAGCTCCAACTCATATAATTAAAGTTTTCAATGAATAATAAAATTAAAAATATAAAGTAGTATAAAAATACTATAAAAAAATACACAAAAATCAAATAAAAAAATAAAACAATGATTAATATTTCCCAGAAAAATGTCGTCTCGGGAAAAATGTAGCTTTTATAAAATTAACTTTTATATGTAATTTAAAAAACACAAAAATTTAAAAAATTTTTGTGTTTTTTTGACATAAGTATTAATAATATTTTATTCTTTAACTAACTCTCAAGTTAAAACTAATCTATTTAAAGTAGTTCAAATTGGCCGACAAGTCATTATCATAACTTGAGCTTTTGTTTTATTTCCTTTAAATATAGATACATTTCAAGGAGATATTATATTTTTTTTATTTATTTTATATACAAACTTTTTTTGATTATAGTAAACTACTACTTCATCATTTATTCATACATTATCAAGTAATGAAAAAACATCATTGTATTCTCATTTAATCCATGGGAAATTTGAAGAATGTCAAAATATAAAAGTATTTCAAATTTCACCAGGTTTTACACTTCAAGGGTATCTTATTACACCGTTTTCTAATTCTTTCATAAATATATCATTTAACTCATTTTGTCCAGAAACAGTTCTATTTTTTATATCAATTAAAGGGATGTTTTTTCATATATTAGGGATAATCACTCTATTATCATAAGGAGTTATATCTATATCAAGAGTAGGTTTTTCATCTTTTAAATTTATAAAAGATTTTAAAGAGTTATTTAAAACATCGCTATCTTTTTTTTCTTTTGAAATATCACCATCTTTTTCTGAGTTAGTTATATTACTTGCTTTTACTGAGTTAACAATAGAATTACTCATTTGTTGCATTTCATCTTTTTTAATATAACTATTAAAAACATTTATGTAAGCTTGATAATTTGTAGTTAATAAAAGTAACACAAATATCAAAGATGAAGTAAGTAAATACTTGATTCAGAAAAAAGAAAAACTTCTAATTTTTTTTAAAAAAGCAGATTCTTCTTTTTCTTCCTTATTTATGAATTCTTTAAATCAGTCATAATCATAATTATAAAATAATTCATTGTTTAAGTTATCTATTTCTTTATTTAAATCAGATATATTTGTTTTTGTTGAAGAAAATGTATCAAATTCCATTTGATCTATATTTTCAAATTCATTATTTTCCATATTTTTGTTTTTATATTTATTTTCGTTTGCCTTGTAAAATTATCTTATCATAAATAATTTTTATTTGCAAAAATATGGAGATTTTTTAAGTAAAGTTTAATAAAATCAGTAAATTTATAAAAATTAGATTTTTTTAGAAATAGTGAGTTTTTCAGACTTTACTTAATATGATTATAGTTTAATTTAATAATTATTATAATTGTATATGTATGATTTTATTAATATCTTTTTTTAATTCTCATTTAAATTCATAATCTTTATTATATAAATAGAACTTAAGTTTATATGCATGCAAAGCCTGTCTATTAAGTCAATAATCTTGATAGACTTCTTTATTTATTTTTTGATCTCAATAAATTTTATCTCATATTATAGGATATCATATGCTTGATAAATGGACTCTAATCTGATGAGTTCTTCAAGTTTCCAATTTTATTTCCAAAACACTAAATTTATCATCAATATATCATAAAACTTTTCAGTGAGTAATTGCTATCTTTCAGTTTAAAGGATTTTTTGTAGTCATTTTAAGTCTATCGTTAGGATGTCTTCATATAAAAGATTCTATTTTAAAAGATTTTTCCTTTATAAGTCACTTAACTACAGCAATATAATACTTTTCAATTTTTCTTTCTTGAATAATTTTTTGTAATTCTTTCATAGTCTTATCGTTTTTTGCAACTATAATTAATCACGAAGTATCCTTATCAAGTCTATGAACTATTCACGGTCTTTCAATTCATCATATGGATGCTAAATCTTTTGTATGAAAAAGTAACGCATTTACTAGTGTTCAAGATTTTCAATTTTCTCATGGAACTGGGTGCGTGTTTATTCAAGCATCTTTGTTAACTATAATAAAATCATGATTTTCAAAGACTATATCCAAATTTAAATTTTCAGCTTTTAACTCTAATTTTTCAATTATTATATCAATATATATTTCATCTTTATTTTTAATTTTTATATTTTTATTTATTTCTTTTCAATTTACTTTTATTTGTCATCTATCTATGATTTTTTGAATATAACTTCTTGAAAAATCACTAAAAAGAGTCGATAAATACATATCAACCCTTATATTTTTTTCTATTAGTACACAAAAAATATATCTCATTTATTTTAAAGATTAGTTTTAAAGTCAAAATTGACTTTTTATATCATCTATTTTCTTTTGTTCATCCTCTTTTTTTTCTTCTGTTTCTTTTTCTATTTTATATAAATCACCTAACTGAAGCCATTCTTTTTGTTGCTTTCATAATAACTTTCTTATATCATCTGGATGCTCTTTAGATAATTCTTTAAATTTTTCTCTTTCCTCAATAAACACTTTACTTAATTCATCAAATTGGAATTGAGATAATGTAGGAACAGCATCTATAACTCTTTTCTTTTCCATTGTATTCAAAGAAAGGCTATGTTTAAGTAAATCAAGAAATTCTGATTCATTAACTTTTACAGATTCTAAGTGTAGTTTAATAAGATCTAAAATAATTTTATCAACATCTTTTTCTGTAAGCTCTTTATTGAAGTCTAACATATATAAAAAATAAAATTATAACTAAATACAACTTTAGTATAACTATTTTTTTTAAAATTCAATTTTTTATTTATTTTTTTGAAAAAAAAATATTTTTTATATAATAACACATAAAAACATTTAATAACTTAAAGTTATTAGAATAGTTATTAATTTTAT
>JAQUWS010000015.1 GCA_028692735.1 Candidatus Altimarinota bacterium | reverse complement strand
ATAAAAAATGCTGATAATACTTATCTAGTTAAAAAAGTTGCATGAGAGTGGTTAAAAAATCATCAATCTAAAGAAAATAAATTAAAAATATTAGAAAGATTTCCTATTGTGACTTATTATTCTTGAATAAAAGAAAGATGGATTACTCCTTTTACTGACAGTTTGGATTCTTTGATTGAATATGCAAAGTTTAATAAAATTGATTATTTAGTTGTTGATACTTTGGATTTTAAAACTTATAGGCCAAAACTTGCTTTTTTACTTCAAGATGATTTTCAAAATAAATCATTAAATAAAATTAAAGTTTTTCAAGTTAATTCACAAAAAGTTATTTTGTTTAAATTCAATTATTAGTATAATTCAAGTGTTTATTTTATAACAATTTTCTATGCTAAAAAAATTGATGAGTTTTTTTGTTTTAGTTATACTTTTAACTAATTCTTTAAATTTTGTTTTTGCTTCTGAATTATCTTATGTGAGTGCTACACAATCTTCTTATAAATTAGATTATTATAAATGATTAATTCAAAAGAGTAAGAATTGAAGTGTTTATTTGTTGAAATTAAAGAAAGTTGAGCAAACTATAAATGCAATAAGTGATATGGCTTTATTAAATAGAATAAATTCTAGAATTCAAACAAAAAAGTGAAGTGTATCTGATACTTTGACTTTAAATTTATTAAATTATATTTCAGCATTGGTTGATTCTAGAATAGCTGAATTAAACTCTATTGAAGCTGAAAATGTATTAAATTTGCTGGATAATCCTTCTTTAACTTCAGAAGAAATATCTTTAGTTGATTCTGAAATAGTTAAATTACAATTGTGAGTACTAGATACTTCAAAACAAATGATTGATACATTTGTTTCTAATTTAAAAAAGAACTTAAATGTAGAGGAAAAATGAAACTTTAAGATTAGTTTGGATTGAAGTTGAAGTTTTATTTGAAGTGTAAAAGCTCAATTAAATCTAAAAGATTATACTGCTTTGTCTTCAAATTTTGATTCTGAACTTGATACTCAATTAGATTTACTATTAGATGCTAGTTTGGTTTGATGAAAAACATTTAATACACAATTATCTTCTTTTGTAAAATTTGTATCAAAAGATTGAAATATTTATATGTTGTTTGATAAATTAAATTATAGTTGATTAGAAAATGTAGATACATCTTGAGAAATAAAAAAAGTACTTGAAATATTAAAAAATCTAGCTTCAAATAATGAATATTTAAAAATACAAAATGATCAAGCATCTATTAATTTAATTGAAATGATGAAATCATTTAATACAAATTCTTTGTATTCATCTGCAGATAAATTGTTATCAGAATCTTTATTTAAAGCTTATAAGAAAGACTGAAATAAATATTATATTTTACCTACAAAAAGGGCTTGTGACTCAATGAAATATGTTTATTCAAAACTTGGGTGATATGGTAGTTCTACTTGTTCAACTTCTGAATATAATTCTTTATTAAAAGAAATTATTAGTAGTTGAGATTTATATTTGGTTTTAGATTGAACAACTAAATATTTATGATTTGATTTTAAAGATTATTCTTCTGAATGAAGTTTAAAAGTATATTTTACTTCTGGTAAAATAGATAAAATTACTTTTTTGATTGAAGCTGTAATGGAGAGTTTGAAGTGAAATAAAATTGAATTTTCTTTTGTAAATTGAAAAAGTATAGATTTTATTGCTGCTGTTCCATCTGAAGATACTGAAATAAAATTTAATGCGTTATTGACAAGTTTAAATAAGATTAATGAAATAACTTATACTTGAAAATATTGAGATTATTTTGACTCAAGTTTTTCTTATAAAAATAATGTTTTTAATTGAAAATTTAATTATACAAAAGCTTGAAAAATAGTTACTTCATGAACTTTAACTTGATCTTATGATGCAACAAACAAGATTTTAAAATCTTTAAATTTTAATTTAAATTCTGATAAATCAGTAAAAAAATACGCATATAATGAAAAGACAATGAGTTATGATTTCAATACTATTCCAAGTAAATTAAGTGTAAATTATTCTTTATTAAATCAAAAGATAACATGAAAGATAAGTTATAAAGAATGAGATATTGAATTATATTCAATGAATTCAAATTGAACTTACAGAAAAGATTATTTTGAATTAAATAATTCTTTAAGTGCTGTGAATTCATATTCTTCAGATAAAACAACTTGAACAATAAATATAAAATATGTTTGAAATTATATGAGTAATACTTGAAATTTTTATTTTGAAGTTAATTCGAGTTATTGATTTTTGAAATTAGAACTTGATTCAAATATAAATAGAGTATATAAAGATTGAATAGAAATTAATGTCCCTGAAAAATATAAAAATGTTAATGATGTTTTTTCTTGAAGTGTTAATAGTTATATGTATTAGATTGTAAGAATAAAAAAATGAAGTAATTTTAATTACTTCATTTTTTTATTCTTCTTTTTTAAATTTTGCTTTGATTGATTCTTTTATACTTTCTGGAACGCTTTTATATGCATTTAGGATTGATTTTATTTTTGTATAGTATGATGTGATTTCATCAACTACTGACAGTATTCTTATTAATTTAACTAGAGATATAGTTATAAGAGTTCAAATAACTGATATAAAAACAATTAATACAATGTATAGTGCTTCTAAAATAGTTATTGTCATAGTAGAATAGTTATTAAGTATTTGTTTTATTGTTTGATTCTTTATTTGTTTCTGGTTGTTTTTCTTCTTTTTGTTCCTTTTTCTTTTCTGTCACAGTTTTTTCTATATCAAGACTTAGATTTGTTACTATTTTATTTATTTTTTCTTCTCATGCAACTACTTTTATAACTTTTTCATTTTCAATTAATACTAGACTTGGAATTGTCTCTATTTCAAATTTATTTAACTCAAGTCATTCTATGTTTGAATCAATAAGTTTTACTGGTATATTATTTGTCCATCATTTTGTATAAATAATTGGTAATAAGTAAAGTGATTTTTTGAAGAAGTCACTTTCTTTTGATGCAAAAATGCAAATAATTTTTTTTATTATATCTTTTCCAGTTTCAGTATTGTAAGAATTTTTTGATTTGTGGATGAAATTATCTAAATCAAATAATGTTTTTACTGTTAAATCTGATTCTATTAATTTTGAAGCTCATTTCTCTATAGTTTTGTTAAATATTTCTATAGTTTTATTTTTTGCTATTTGAAGCTTATCTTTTATTTTTCAAAAATCCATTTTTTATATAATTAATAATTATTATTTTCTATATATTATTTTACTATATAATTCCTTATTTGTAAAATATTTGATTTTGTGTTAAACTTATTTTATAAATTAAATGATAATTATTAGTTATTATGAGTAAAAAGAAAGAGATAAAAATTGATGTAATGTCTTTAAATAGAACAAATTTAGCTAATGAAAGAACTTTGTTAGCTTATTGGAGAACTTCTTTAGCATTTTTTGTTTTATGATGTTTTCTTATAAGGACAATATTGTGATTAGCTTCAATTATTTTTTGATTAATTTCAATATTGTTTTGAATTTTTTTATTTGTATATTGAACAATAAAGTATTCAAGAGATAAAAAAATAATTGAAAGAAATGAGATTATTTAATTTTTTTGAATTTTATAGTATGCATTTATTCATACCATTGCTGCATTATCCATGCTATAGATGTTTTTAATTGGGTATATAAAATTTATATCTGAATTAATAATTAAACTTTTTATAAATTCTTTTAATCTGTTATTTGCGCTTACTCATCATGCTAGCATGATGTTTTTTGTTTTATATTTAAAACTTGAATTAACTAGTTTTGTTCATAGAACTTCTATTGTTGCTTCTTGAAATTCATATGATATTTCTTGTCTATCTAAATCTGTCAAACTTCAGTTTTTTTCTATTCTTTTATCTATTTCTCTTTTTACACTTGATTTAAGTCAGGAAAAACTAAAGTCTAGTTTTTCTTTGTCTAGCCAACTACGAGGAAATAAATTGTAATTTTTTGATTTTTTTTCTTCTTTGTGAGAATTTATATATTGATCTGCTAAATCTGAAATTATAGGTCAACCAGGGTATGTTAATCACATCATTTTTGCAACTTTATCAAAAGCTTCTCATGCACTATCATCTTGTGTTCATCAGATTTTCTCAAATTCATACATATTTTTCATATAATAAATTTCATTATGTCATCAAGAAACTGTCAAACATGTCAATGGAAAAGTTATATCTTCTTTTTTTCTTTCTATAAAATTTGAGAATATATGAGCTTCAATATGGTTTATTTCTATTAATGGAATATTTAATGTTTTTGAGATAGTTTTTGCAACAGTTATTCAAGTTAATAAAGATGGAATTAATCAAGGATTTGTAGTTACAGCTATATAATTGATTTTTTTAAATATTGTTAAATTTTCTTCATTTGGGTAATGATTTTTTAGTACTTTATCAAGCACTTTAAATATATTATTTGCGTGTTCTCTTGCAGCAATTTCTGGGATAACTCATCATGTTTTTGCGTGAATTTTTATTTGTGAAGCTGTGTCCATAAATAGCAGATTATCGTTTTCAAAAAGAGCAACCGATGTATCGTCACAACTAGTTTCTATTGCTAGTATAAGCATATTTTTTGTATAAAAATTAAATTTTGTTTTTTATGTAATTGTAGACTTTTTTATATATTTTTTTGTGTCAATTTTGATTTGGGTGTAATCAATCATAAAAATCTGTTTTGTCTAGTAATCAGTATATGTCTATAAAATATAAATCATTTTCTTTACTTATTCTTTTTATTATTTCATTATACGTTTCTAAATTTTTATTACTATAATAAAATTTTCACCAAAGAACAGGATTTGTTTTTTCTTCATCACAATTTGTTGTGCTTATAAAAAATATATTTTTTATAAAATTATAATTCTTACATAGCGTTATAATTTCTTTTAAGTTCGTTTCAAAAATTTCTTTTGTAGTATTTTCTTTTTTATTGTATATCATTGAATCATTTGTTCAAATTGCAATTATAATAGCAGTATCGTTTTTTTCTTCTTTTTTTGTGAATGATGATACAAAGTTTTCAAAAAAACTTAAAACATCATTTGATGTGAATCCTGAGATTGAACAATTTCAAAGATAAATTCCTTTTCTCCGTAATTTTATTTTCAATCTGTTTGTCCATCCTCATTTTTTTAAATCATATAATCCTTCTCATATACTATCTCAAAAAACTAATAATCTCATATTTTTATAAATTTAATTAATAAATTTAGAATGTTTAATATTATATTTTTTATTTAAGAAAAAACAAAAAAGATTATGAAAAAACTAAAAATTATATAAAATTATAGGAGAAATTTTGTTTAATACTATTTAAAAGAATGTTTATTATGATAATAGATTGAAAAAAGATTGCATCAGAAAGATATGATGAAATTAAATCTTTGATATCTGGTTTGAAAGATTCAAAGATTAAATTAGTAGTAATTTTAGTTTGAAATAATCCATCAAGTTTAAGGTATATTAGGCAAAAAGAAAAATGGGCTTCATATGTATGAATAGGTTTTGAGTTAATTCACTTGGATGAAAATGTAAGTGAAAATGAGTTATTTAGTATTATAGAAAGAGAAAATAAAAATTCTGAAACTACTTGAATTTTGGTTCAAATACCTTTACCAAAGCATATAGATGAAAAAAAAGTTATAAATTTGATAAATCCTTTAAAAGATGTTGATTGATTTACTCAAATAAATCAATGAAAAGTTTTGATTTGAGATAGTACTTGACTTTTACCTTGTACTCCTGCATGAGTAATGGATATGTTAAAATATCAAAAAATTGATTTGGTTTGAAAAGTTGTTACTGTTATTTGAAAAAGTAATATAGTATGAAAACCTCTTACAATGTTACTTATAAATTCTTCTGCAACTGTAATAAGCTGTAATAGTAAAACTAAAGATTTATCAAAGTTTACAAAGATGTCTGATATAGTTATTTTAGCAGCTTGAAAACCTTGATTATTGACTCTAGAAATGATAAATAATGATACTATAGTAATTGATGTTTGATTTACAGTTGTTGATTGAAAGATATATGGGGATGCTAATTATAATGAAATTGAGTCTAATTGAAATATGATTACTCCAGTTCCTTGAGGAGTTTGACTTTTGACTGTTGTTAATTTAATGAATAATGTATACAAAAGTTATCTTTTACAAAATAATTAAATTGTTGTTATGTCAAATAGGGTTTTATGAGTTTTATTATTAGTTTGAATTATTTTATTTTTAGTTTGATTGTATTTTGTTTTTTTTGTAGAATTCACATGAACTTTACAAATTACTTCAAATATAGAATCATATCATGTTAATTTGTTTTCAAAAAAATTATTTAAAAATTTTGAATATGAGTGTGATAAAAAAGTTTGTACAATAGAAAATCTTTCACCTTTTGATTATACTATTACCTTATCAGCTCCTACTTACAAAGATATAGTAAATGATTTAAAAATTTATTGAAAGCAAATTAATAAGATGAATTTAGATTTTCAAAAAGATACTAAATTGGTTGAAATGAATTCTATTGAAAATACTTCTACTAATTCTTGAGTTATTGATACAACTTTAGAAAATGATTTAAAAGATAATAGTTATTATTATAAAAAATTGGATTGAGTTTGATATTTTTATTTTAAAGAAAATAATAGCAATATAGTTTTATATAGTAATGTAAATTCAAAAGAAAAAGCTTTAGGTACTTTTAAAAAGGTAAATAAAGAAGAAATTAATATATTTTTTGTTGATTCATCAAAAAATAAAATATTAATAAGTTTGTCGGAAAATAAATTTATATATAATCTTGATTTATCATCAACTGTTGAATTTATATTGAAACCCCAGATTAATTATGTAAAAATGTGAGATAATTTAGCTAGTTATTTGGTAGTTACAAATCTTTGAACATATATTTATGATGAAGTATCAAATACTATAACTTATTTTTATTTGTTTAAGGATTTTGTTTATTTAGAGGATAATTATATAGGTGTTATTTATAAAGAGGAAAGAGATAAAATGAAAAATTTTTCTATTCCAGATAGTTGAAAAAATGTAATAATAAATTATAATCCACATTCTTTAGATAGAAAAGTTATACTTGAAACTGATTTGACAGTAAAAAAAATTGTTACAGAAAATAAAAACAAAGTTTTTTTCTATGATGATTCGTGAAAAAAATATGAGTTAGAAAATTATTAGTTAAAAATAAGTTTTATGTCTGATCTAATTTATCTTGCTTCTTTACATAGTATTTGAATTTCTCAAAAAAAATTAAATAAAATATTTGAAAGTAATTCAAATTATAAAAATTTTTATGAACAATTAGGATATGAAAATTTACAACCTTTTTTTACATCTTCTGAAATTGAAAAAATATTGTCTAAAAAAGAAAGATTTGATATCAATAAACTAAGTACGATTATTGTTTCAAACAATATTGAAATTGTAACAATTCATGATGTTAAATATCCAAAACTTTTAAAGCAAATAGTTAATTCTCCTTATTTATTTTATCTGATTTGAGAAATAGATAATTCTCCTAAAATTGCAGTTATTGGTTCAAGATGAATGACTTTGTATTGAAAAAGAGCAATTGAAAAAATAGTTCCTTCTTTAACAAAGTATTTTACTATTGTTAGTTGATGAGCTATGTGATGTGATAGTGAAGCTCATAAGCAAACTATTAAAAGTAAATGAAAAACCATAGTTGTTGTTTGAACTTGAATTGATGTGGTTTATCCAGCTTGAAACAAGATATTATATGATAATGTTGTTACATCTAATTGAGGGATAATTTCTATTTTTCCGATTTGAGAACAAGCAAATGTGTATACTTTTCCAATTAGAAATGAGATTATAGCTGCTTTGTCTTCATGAGTATTGGTTGTAGAATCTTGAGAAAAATCAGGAACTTTGATTACTGTAAATTTAGCGTTAGAACAATGAAAAGATATATTTGCTATTCCTTGAGAATTGTTTAAAATTAATTCAATGTGATGTAATAATTTAATAAAAAATTGAAGTGCAAAGATTGTTACAAATGTGGATGATATATTTGAAGAATATAATATAAATACTTTAGATTCTTTAGAAAATATAAATCAAATTTCATTTGCTAATGAAGTAGAAAAGATTATTTATAATGTGTTATTACTTGAAAACTTAGATATAGACTTATTGCTTTATAAAACTAATTTATCTTTGAATGATATAACTGTAAATTTATCTATGATGGAGATAAAATGAATAATTAAGAAATGATTAAATTGAAAATACGAGATAAATTAATTATGTCAAGTCAGGATTAATTAAAATTATTGAAAAGAAAAACTATTTATATAAAATATAAAAAATTATAAATTATTAATATTATGGAAAATTTATTTTTGCTTAGGTTAGAATTACTTTTGTTTATTTCTTCTTTCTCTTTTTGTATTTATTATGTAGGGGATTTTTTTTGGAATCTTTATTATAAAATAAAAAAGATTGTGGTGTCTCCAGTTTCTAAAAAGACTAAAAAAACTGCTCATGTAATAAGTATAAGTAAAGATTGACCAAAAAAAACTACAAAAGAATGAACTTCTGAGTTTTGAGAGAAAATTTTATCTGAAGAAGATAAACTTAAAATTTCTGAGATAATTAAGAGAATAAAAGTTAATACTGAAAAATGATACTTTGATTCTGCTAAAGTTTTGATAATTGAGGGACTTACGATTGATAAGCATAATATAGATTTGAATATAGAACTTGCTAATATTTATGAACAAGAAAAAAATTATAAAAATGCTGAACTTATATATAAAGATATAAGTATGATTGTTATGGATAATACACCAATTCTTTCTAAGTTAGCTTATGTTTTATCTATGCAATGAAGTTATAAAAAAGCTATTGCTGTGTATGAAACTGTTCATACAAAAAAACAATCAGATAATGATATAATTGAAACTTTGGCTAATCTTACGTATGAAATTGAAGATTTTGAAAAAGCTTTGAAATATATAAAGCTTGTTTTAAAGGAAAAACCAAAAAATGTAGATATGATGAGAAGAAAGGCTATAACTTTAGAAAAGTTATGAAAATTAAAAGAATCAGTAAAAGTTTATGAGGATATATTGTTTTTGAGACCTTATGATACAAATGCTATTGATAATCTGAAAAGGTTAGAACAAAATATTATAATAAAAAAATAATTTAATTAGTTATCTTGTGGTTTTCTTGTAAAAGATATATCCATTTTTGAATATTTGTTTTGTTTTTTAGTTCATCATTTTCAAATTCTTGTTGTTTCACTATAGATTTTTCATAGTTTTCTATGAAATTTGAATCAGTAAATTTTTTATATTTTTTTTCGTCAGTTAAATACATGACTTTTTCTTTTTTGTTCTTAAGTCATTGTTCTTCTTTTAATAATCTATTTCTATAAGCAAGGGTACTTTTGTAATCTATTATATCTTTTGCTTCATCTATACTATTTTTAATATCTTGATTTATATTGCTTATTTCATCGATATAAGTGTTTATCTTATATTCATTATATTTATAGGAAAAGACTAAATATAACATATAAAACATTATAAATATCATTACTATAAATATATATTGTTTTTTCATATTTTCCGATTAAAATTATTTCAAATTATTTGGTATTTTTTATTATAATGAAATTTTTAAAAAATAAATTTATATTTGTATTAGTTTTATTAATTTCCTTTATTCTTGTGATTGAAACTTATTCTTTTTATTATTATCATGATACAAATTCATATGCTTTGGTTGTAAAATGAGCTTGAGTTTTAAATGATAGTGTATTAAAAAGTAATAATAAAACAAAAATTAAAGCATGAGATGTCGTAAAAACTATCTGAAGTCAGAGTATAGTTGTTTTGGAATGGTGAGATAATAGTATAACTAGGTTATGATGAGATACTCAAATTGTTATTAAAGAGAGTTATGTTTCAAGAGATTTATCTAATATAAAAGTATCTTTTAATTTGGTAAAATGAAAGACTTGGAATTTTTTATTGTCAGTGTTATCTAATTGATCTTATTTTAAGGAGTATATTGATGAAGTAGAAGCTTGAGTTAGATGAACAGTTTTCGAAGTCAATAGGGATAAAGACTATGTTTATGTAAAAAATCATGAAGTAAGTTTACTTAATACAAAAACTTCAAAGCAAATTACTGTATGAGAAAATACCCCCATTTCTATAAAAACATTCACATTACTTGATTTACAAAATTTTTTGAATTCTATTCAAGATTGAGCTTGGGAAAAAATAAATGAAAAACTTGATTCTGAGTTAGTTGTAGAAATGAAAAGTACCTTACTTGAAATGCATAAAAATAATCCAGTAAATGTATTAGTTTGATTTTTCTCCCAAAAACAATCTGTAATAAATGCTTTAAATTCATGAAAAGATTTGTCATCTGTAAGTAAAAAAATAGATAAATTAAGTGAAGAACAAAAGAAAGAAGTGTATGATAAGATATTTTTAATTTATCAAAAATATAATTTTTTACCTTCTTCAGATGAAAATTATGAAAAAAAATTGTATTATAAAGAAGCTTTACTTAAAACTTCATATGATGATAAAAATACTGAAATTTTGTTAAAGAATTCATTATATGATATAAATGATATGATATCTTCAAATAATTTGAAAAATTTAAAAGATTCTGTTAATCTTTTATTAAGTAACAAAGATAAGTTAAAAGAGTTAAATATAAATTTTAATGATTATGTAGATTTATCTGTTGTTCCAGATTCTTTAAAGCAAAGTTTGATTAATTCTTTACAACCATTAAAAGAGATTTTAAATATAAACCTTAATTTTGATGATATAAAAAATTTTTCTGATAAAGCAAGATTAAAAATGGATGAATTTTTACAAGAAAAAGTGGGGCCTTTGTTAAATAATTTTAAAAAATCAGAATAATATTTATGAAATATAATTTTTTAAAAAATAAAAATATACTTTCAATTTTTCTAGCATTTATTGTTTTATTAATAATTCTTTTTATAAATGAGTTATCAATTTGAAAAATAGTTGATAAAAATATTCAAAAATCTTTGTTTAATTTTTCAAAAAATAATATTGATAGCAGGTTAGTATTGGTTCAAATAGATGACAAAACTGTAGAAAAGTTATGAAGATTTCCATTTGATAGAGCTTCTTATGTTAATTTAATAAAAAATTTAAATAAAGCATGAGCAGCAGTGATATGATTTGATGTGATTTTTGCAGACAAGACAAATGATATTTCTGATGATTCTTTTGCTAAAGCAATAAAAGATTCAAATAAAGTAGTTTTATGATGAGCTACATTATCAATACAACCAGAAAATAATTTATATAAATTTGAAAAACCTTTAGATATATTTTTAAATAATTCAGTATCATTATGATTTTTAGAAGTCTCAATTAATGAATTAAATAATGTTGTTTTTTCTGTTTCTCCGTTTAAACAGTTTATGAATTGATATTATGAGTATTTTTGAATTTCGGTTCTTAGAGCTTATTATTCATTTATATATAATGATAAAACTATTTTGACAGAAAAAATGAGTATTGATGATAATTTTGTAAAAATTAAAGATAAAATTGTTATACCTCTTTCTTACGAGTGAAATAATGAAATATTGATAAATTTTGAAAAGACTTTGTTTAATAGATTTTCATTTTATGATATTTATGATGATAATTCTTTTTTATCTTTGCAAAATGTTTATTGAGATTATTTTTTAAAAGATAAAATAGTTTTAATTTGATCAACTTTGAGATGAGTTGATATTGTTAAAACTCCTGTGTCTTCTATTATAAATAATAATAAACAAGTAACTAAATTTGATAATGATTATTGAGTATACGTTCATCTTAATTTTTTGAATACTGTTTTAACAATGAATTTTTCTAAGTATTTTAATAAAAATTTAGAAATATTATTAATTTTTTTGTTATCAATACTGTCAATTTATTTGAATTTAAGTAAATCTTGAAAATTTCTTATTGTTAGTAATATTTCAATTTTTTGAATAATTGTAATGTTTTTTTTGATACTTATATTTTTACAATTAGTTCCTAATTCTTCCTTTGAAATAATTTTAGCATTTTTAATCTCTGTTGTAATTTCAAATATAGTTAAATATTTAATAGAAAATAAAGATAAGTTGAAATTAAGTAAAGCACTTTCAGAGTATGTCTCAAAAGATATAGTTGAGGAAATATTATCATCTTCATGAATTATCAATTTAGAGTGAGATAAAAGAACTATGTCAGTTTTCTTTTCTGATATAGAGTGATTTACTACAATAAGTGAAAAATTTTCTCCAGAGAAACTTATATCTTTTTTAAAAGAATATCTTGAGAATATGTCGGAAATAATAATAACAAATAAGTGATTTATAAACAAATACGAATGAGATGCTATAATGGTTTTGTGGGGAGTTTTTTGAAAAGATCTGGAGAATTTGTCAAAAAGAGCTTGTGATACAGCTTTACAACAAAAAAATCGTTTAGTTGAATTGAATAAAAAATGGATAGCTGAATGAGTTTGAGAAATAAAGGTGAGAATTTGAATAAATTTTTGAGATGCAATTATATGAAATATAGGAGCAAAATGAAGAAAAGTTGAGTTTACAGCTATCTGAGATTCTATAAATTTAGCTTCAAGACTTGAATGAGTAAATAAATTTTATGGAACATATATTTGTGTAAGTGAATTTGTTTATAATGAAACTAAAGATATTTTTGAATATAGATATCTTGATAAAATTAAAGTAAAATGAAAAGATAATGCTATATCAATATATGAATTATTGGAGTATAAATGAAATTTAACTCAAGAAAAATTAGATTTATTTGTTAAGTTTGATGAAGCTATAAAATTATATCAAAGTAGGAAATTTAAAGAAGCCTTAGATATATTTGAATCTCTTATAGAAAAATGAGATACTCCAAGTCAAACTTATAAAGAGAGGTGTTTGATTTATCAAAAAAATCCTCCAGAGGAGGATTGGGATTGAATTTGGGTAATGACGGAAAAATAATTTATTATTTCTTTAATTCAATAACTGTTCTATAGTATAAATTTTTAACTAAATTTATAGTTTTTTCTTGCTTGTAATTCAAGTTCTTACTTTTATTGTTTTCAAGTATTTTTTCAAATTTCTTCTTTAAATCATTTAATTTAGTTACTCTATCTTTTGCAAAATTAATGTTTATAAAATATTTTTCAATTTTTTTATTTAATACATCTCAATCTTTAAAATCTTTTTTTATCTGGTTTCTTGTTAAAACTGCTTGTTTATAGAATTTATATATGTTTTTATCTTTGTCAGGATTTAAGTATGTATATGATGCATTAGAGTAATTAAACGAAAATACTCATAAAACAAAAGCCATAAATAATAATAATTTTTTCATATGATTTTTTATTAAATTAATTAGTAAAATGTATATTACAAGTATTTTTATATTTGTCAAATACTAATTTCATAAAAATGTTTTTCTTTCGTTAGTTTTGAAAAATCATTTAAATATGTCTTTTAACATTGATTCATCATTGGCCCAAATTTCTTTATAAAGTGGATTTGATAGGATTTTTGAAAGTTCGTTTCAGAAAAATAGTATGTATAAATCAAAATCTCAGTTTATAAAATATTGTTTTCTTTTTTCTAAATCTTTTTTTATAGATTCAACTAATTTTATTATGTCTCAAAATAGTAAATTTACTAAGTTTGAAACTATATTTTTTCTTGTTCTGTGTTTTACTTTTAATCAATCAGTTTCATTTATATAAGCTAATTCAAGAGCGTTTTTAAGATTGTTTATATATTTATCCATACTTCATTCTGATATTTCTCTTAAAGTTCAAGTTTTTCTTAAGTTGAAGAAGTAGTTTATAAGTTTTTCTTGTTCATTGAAGTATTCGCTTGTTTTCGCTGTTTCGTATGAATCTTTTATATTATTTGTTATGTTTTTAAGATCTCATTTTTGTATAAAAGCTATTGTTTCTTCTTTATTTGCATGTAACTCTTTTGGAATTAAGTATTTGAAATATTCTTTATTTGTTAGTTCTATATAATTTTGTTCTATATCGTTTCATAAAGCTATTTCTATGCAAAGTCTTATTTCAACATTCCAAAAATTTCTAAAGAAATTTTCAACTAAGTTTCATATCGCTTCTCAGTCATTTTTGTATATGTAGTTTGATTTTATATATTCTTTTAGGGCTTTTTTTAAATTTCAATATCTTTGAAAAGCATCTTGTCATTTTATATTTTCAAAAGCTTTATTTAATTCTCAGTTTTTAAAACTTGCAAATAAGTTCTTTATATTTTCATTTATTTCTTCATCTTTTTCTGCTTTTTCTGTTTGCTCAAAAGAATAAAGTCAGTTTATAGATAAAAATGTAAGGAAAAATCTTAAAGGAATAGAGTATGAAGAGTTTTTTCATCTTACTATTTCTATAAAACATGCTTGATCATGACTAATTAAGTTGTTTATTGCATCTTGGTCAAAAATTATTGAAGTATTTTCTGGATTAAATCACTCTATAAAAGGGCTTATGTATCATGCCTTCATTGTTCATATTTTTTCTTTGTGATTTCATATTTCTGCTTCTTTAAATCATTCTCAAATGTGTTTATCTATTTCTTTTTTATTTGGAATGATTTTTTTATCTTTTGAAATTATTTGAGCTTTTGAATGAGTTGTGTCTAGTCAACGAAAAGTTGAAAAAACTTTTAGATTTTCTTGGTTTTCGTATAAGTAAGTAATTAGGTGAATAATCTTTATTTTATGTTTAACTTCAAGTTGTTTAAAATACTCTTTTTTGTCTTCTAGATCACTATTATCTGTAAAATTTCAAACTATAAAATCTCATTGATAATTTTTTTCTAAAAAAAGAATAAATTCTTGAAGAGCTAAATCTAAATCTTTTTTTTCATTATTTTGGTTGTTTAATAGTCTATTTAAAGGTGTTTGTGAATTTATGATTTTTATGTCATTTTGGCCTATGATATTTCATACTTTACTTTGAGTATTTGTTGATAATTTGGTTCATTTTAATCTCTCTAATCATTCTAATTGTCTAAGAAGGTCACTCATATTAATTGTATTAAATTTATTAATTTTTTATTTATATCTTTAAAATTGAATTTGTCAATAAAATTATAGTGATTTTTTTATTTTAAAACTTAAAATATTTCTTTATTTTAATAGCTTTTTTTATATAATTGTTTGTAATATATTTTTAATTATTTAGATATGTGAATAATCCAGAAATTACCAAAAGTTTTGGCTAATCAAATTGCTGCATGAGAAGTTGTGGAAAGGCCTATTTCAGTTGTCAAAGAATTGGTTGAAAATAGTATAGATGCTTGAAGTACTTTTGTAAAAGTAGAAATAAAAGAGTGATGAATAAAGGAAATAATTATAACTGATAATTGAAAATGAATTGATAAAGATGATTTATCTATATTGACAGAAAAACATACTACTTCTAAAATAAAAAATTTGGAAGATTTACATAAAGTTATGACTTTTTGATTTAGATGAGAGGCCTTAGCTTCTATTTCTTCTGTTTCAAAATTTAAGATTTTGACTAAAAAAGAATCATTAGTATCAGCTTTTTCTATGGAAGTGATTGACTGAGAAAGACAAAAGATTAAAGAAGATGTTTTAGATGTTTGAACTAAGATAATAGTTTCTGATTTATTTTATAATACTCCTGCTAGGTTAAATTATTTAAAAAAAGAGAAAACTGAATATAGCCATATATATGAGTTTTTAAATAATATAGCTTTGGCGTATCCTAATATATGATTTGAATTTGTTAATGATTGAAAAGTTATCTTTAAATATAAGGAAAATGAGGATTTAAAAACAAGGATTTACAATATTTATTGAGATGATTTTTATAATAATTTACTTTCATTAGATTTTGAATTTTCTTGAGTTAGTATTTCATGATATATTTCAAATCCTAAAGTAAGTTTTTCAAATAAAAATAGACAAGTTATTTTTGTTAATTGAAGAATTATAACTTCTCCTTTAATCTATAAAGCGATAAATGAAGCTTATAATAGATTTATTCCACATTGAATGTTTCCATGATATATTGTTTCTTTGGTTATAAATCCAGAAGAAATCGATGTAAATGTGCATCCAAGAAAACAAGAAATAAGATTTGCTAGAGAACAAGATGTTTATAAGTTGTTTTATAATGCTATTTTTTCTAAATTGGAGAATTCTACATTGACTAAAGATACAAGTGATTTATGAGAAATAAATGATTTTAATGTATGAAATTCTTCTTTTTCTAGGACTATGGATAATAGACAAGGAGAAAAACAAAGTAATTATTATATAGGTTCATGAACTAAATTTAAGTCATATTCTCCATATAAAGATGTTTCATCAAATCCTTCACAGTTTAGTGTGAAAGATGCTATTAATTTCAGTAAAGAATTATTAAATTTTAGTTCTGAAAGTACTGGATCTTTTGAAAAATCTACTGATTTACATGATACATCTTTGTGAAAGATTGTATGACAAGTATTTAATAGTTATATAATAGTTGAAGATAAAGATAAATTATTAATTTTGGATCAGCATGCTTTAGCTGAAAGGATTATTTATGAAAATTTATCAAAAAAAGATTTTTTAAATGTTTCTCAAAAACTTTTAGTACAGGAAAGTTTTATGTTGACATCAAAAGAAATTTCTATTTTAGAAAATTATAAGCAAGTATTTATTGATATGTGATTTGATTTTGAGATATTGTCGTGATTAAATGTTATGCTTAGTGCTATTCCTAATTTTATGAAAAATGAAAATATTAAGGATGTATTTTTATGAATAGTTAGTGATATCTGAGAATTTAATAGTTGAAAATCTGTAAATTATGATGAAGTAAAAAACAAAATATGGGCTTATACAGCTTGTAGATCTGCTGTTAAGTTTTGAAATAAATTAAATTTATTTGAAATGAATAAATTATTAAATGACTCTGTTTTAACTTATAGTTCAACATGTCCTCATTGAAGACCTGTTATATTTGAAATTCTTCTTCAAGATTTGAAAAAGAAGTATGATAGATAATATAATTTGAAAAAAAATAAAAAATATATTATTATATTATTGTATTATTAAATAATAATTAACAATATGCGTGAACTAAAAGTATTTATTTGAGTTGAAGATAATGTTATTGATAATATTTTATCAAAATCACCTATTGAAAAGTTTAAAAAGTGAGATACTATTTTCTATGAATGAGATTTTTCAAATTGAAAGTGATATATAATAAGAGAGTGAATAGTTTGAGTTTTTGTTAATGATGTAAAACTTGCGGATGTTCAAAAATGAGAGCTTTTTTGAGAGATTGCATTACTTAGTGAAGATAAAAGAAATGCAACGATTATTGCATTAACAGATGTTGAACTTATCGTATTAACTTTAGAGGATTTAATTGAAATGATAAATAACAATGAAAATATTATCAATAAACAAATTATAAAAAGAGTTGAAGAAAATATTAAATTGAGAGATAATTTATGAATTAATTAATTTTATGATACTTTTTGTTTGTTCATAAGTATTTTCAAGTTTTTCAATTTCTTTTTTTGTAAACCATTTAAATTCATCAATTTCGCTTATTTGAGTTTTTATTATGTTGTTTTTAGGTTTTGCTAAAAAAATATATTCAAGTCTTTTTTCTTCTTTTCATTTAATATTTTTGTATTTTATTTTATAGACAGTAATTGGAAGAGCTTTTTCTGTTATATTTTTTAATTTAAGTCATAGTTTATCTCATATAATTTTTATATCTAGTCATAATTCTTCTTTTATTTCTCTTTTTAGTGCAGCATATGGTTCTTCTTTATCTTCTATGTGTCATCAAGGAAAAACCCAAAAATCTTTATTTTTGTGTTTTATAAGTAATATTTCTCATTTTTCATTTTTTATAATACATCTAGCTATTTTAAACATTTTTATTTTTGTTATAAATTAAGTTAATTTAATTATATTTAAACTTTTTTTTTGTCTAATTTTTAATTTAAAAAATATATAAAAATTTTTTAAAAACTAGCATTTTACTCAATCATGAATAAAATAGTTAACAATTTAATTGTTAACTATTTTTGATGCCTGAAGTACTGAAAAAATTAATTGATAATATAAGTTTGTTACCTTGAATTTGAGACAAAACAGCTACAAAGCTAGCATTTTTTTTATTAAATACAAAATGAAATTATATAGATGAATTAAAAAATAATTTATCTGACATAAAAACTAAAATTTCAAAGTGTAGTATATGTTGATCATTGACAAATATTGAAGATGATATTTGTTCTGTTTGTTCTTCATATAATAGAGAAAAAAATGTGATTTGTATAGTTGAAGAATATCTTGATTTATTGACTATTGAGCAAACTGGATGATATAATGGAGTTTATCATGTTTTATGAGGAGCTATTTCTCCTATAAATTGAATTTTTGCATCGGATTTAAATATAAATAAATTAATTGAAAGAATAGAAGATAGTGATTGAACTGTAGAACTAATAATAGCAACTAATCCAAATATAGAATGAGAAGCTACTAGTGCTTATATAAAAGAAGAAATAGGAAGAAAATGATTAAGTTATAAAGTAAGACTTACTAGGTTAAGTAGATGATTAAGTTCTTGATATATAGAATATGCAGACAATATAACTATTCTTAATGCCATAAAAGAAAGAAAAGAATATTAAAAAACGAATTATTTTATAATTCGTTTTTTAAATACTAATCAGTTGTTTTATTTTAATAGTTTATCTATTGCTACTTTAAAAGATTCAAAAGGGTAAGCTCAAGAAATTAATTCATATTCTCAAGTTTCATTGTTTATTAATATACTTCAAGGTGTTCAAGTTATTCAGAAAATTTCACTTCAATCCTTTAATTGTTGTTTTATTTTAGTATCAAATTTTCAATCTGTTACACATTTTTCTAAAGTTTCTTTATTTGCTCATAATTTTATAGCTTCAGCTATTAAGTAGTCTTTAGCTGATTTTTCATCTTTATATGCTTTTTCAATTAAAGAATAGTATGCATCACTTCATTTTTGTTCTCAAAGACATTCTACTATTCTTGCTCAATCCATTGCATTTTGGTGGAATTCTAAAGGAAAACTGTTAAAGTATTTATTTACCTTATCTCAGTATGTTGACTCAATACTTGAAGGAACATCAGAATTATGTAATTTTGCACAAAAAGGACATTCTAAATCACTATATTCAATCCATGATACTTTTGCATCTTTATTTCATTTTAAGTATGTATTTTCTTTAATCTTTTTTAAAGTTTCTTTATCTAACAATAAAAATCAATTAGCTGATCTTTTTGCTAAAGGATCATAATGAGATCAAATCTCCAAAGAGTATTGTTTATCTTTAAGTTCTTTTAAATATTGTTGTATTTCTCAATTATCATCAATTTTGTTTGTAGATAAAATTACAGCAGGTAAATATTTTATTTCATTGTTTTTTACATAATCTTCCATTCAAGAATCACTGAAATCTTTTTCAACAAAAGTAGATGCTTTGAAGAATGGTAATTGTTTTAATTGTGATACAATATCGCTTGTTCAACAATTTTCACATCTTTTATCGTCAATAATTGTAACAGTTATATCTTTTCATGCGTTTGTGTTAGTTGCTGATGTTCCTGTTTTATTTTCTCATCAGTTAGATATTTTATCTCAAGTTGAGTTTTTTCAAATAAAAAATGCAAGTATTGCAATAATAATAAGTAGAAAAACTATAACTATGTAAAGTAAGTTATTAGTTTTTTTCTCTGTTTCACAGCTGTTAAACATGTTTGTTAAAATTAAAAATTAAGATAGTATATATTATATAAAAAAATATTAAATATCAAATATATTATTAACCTCATGATATAGTTTGACAAGATTTTGTAACTTTATTCCGTTGGTTATTTATTCTTATAATATAATCTAGGTTGTTGTACATATCTTGTACAATAGAATCATATCTGGTTCTTGTTATTTCTATTTGTTTTTTTCTAAAATCTTTTAATACTTTTAATTTATTGACTTGTAATAAATCATATGCAACTTTTCTAAATATTGATAGTTTATATTCAGCTAAATCCATACATGTAGATTTTTGAAAATATTTCGAAGCAGAATATACTTGTGTTTGTTTCTCATTTGTACAAGATAGATATGCTTGAATAATTGATTCATCATAAATAGGACTACAAAGTTTATCATATTTTCTCCAAAGTGTTCAATATTTTCCAAGAGAATCATTTATATAATTAATTCAATCAATATATGTTTCTTTTCTTGTTGATCAGAAATAATAGTTTGGAGAGTTTTGTAATGATTGTAAGAAATTTTCAGCATCTTTATCTATTTCTTTGAATTTAAAATCAAAAATAACTTGGTATGCTATTTCTTCTGTATTTTTAGTTTCCATACATACAAAAGTATCTATATTTCTTGCTCAATTATCTTTATTTGCTTGTACGCATTGATTAATTTCTGATTGATAACTACAAGAATTAGCATAAATCTGAGTTATTATTGATATTGATAATATTATAGAGATGATATATTTCATATTTATTTTTTAAATTTAAATATATTTATTACTTTTAATGCAGTTTTTCAGCATATATGAAGAGAAAAAACTGATACCCTTTTAAAAATATTTAATCATTTATTGAGTGTTTTTTTTCATGTTGAAGTCTTGCTTGCAGCTCAAAAAATAGATGCTAAAGCTCATCATATAATAAATCAAGTTATTATCTTATCAAATTTGGATATGGATTTATCAACTTTTTTCTTAAACATAATTAATCTGTTATTTTATCAATTTTAATATTTTTTGTATTTAAAGTTAATTTTGGAATATGAATTATTAATAAATTATTTTCCAAAATTGCTTTTATATGGTTTGAATCAAGATTTTCAGGTAGTATAATATTTCTTATAAATTCTCCCCAAAAACATTCATTATTTCTTAGTATTCATTTTTCATAGTATATATCTGGTTTTTTTCTTTTTCATGTTATTTGTAAAACACTAGATTTTATAGTTAAGTCTATATCTTTTAAATCAATTCAAGCAATCGGGGCAATAATTGTTATGCTATCATCCTTTTCTATGACATCAAGAGCTACTTGTCATATATTATTCTCATTTTCTTTTATATCTTCATCAAGTGGCTCATAATCATTTTCATTTCATCATCAAACTCAAAAAAGTTTAAACATAAATGTAAAATAAATTGTTAAAAAAAAGAACATGAAAGTATTTTTCATATTGTGTTTAAGTAATTATATTAATTTTTGTAAAAAAACAAATTAAATGATAAAATGTATTTTAGTTATTATTAATATTATTTTAATGAATTTTATTAGATTCAAAGATTCTTTGATAGATAAAATCAAAAGACTGAAGTTACTTTCAAGAAAAATAAATGTAAAAGAAAAAATATCTTTTTTAGATCAATTTAGTACTTTACTTGTTTCTTGAATTCCAATAACGAATGCTTTAGAAATTATATCATTTCAAACAAATAACAAGAGTTTAAAATCAATAGTTTCACAAATTTCTATTGATATAAACAAGTGAATTTCTTTGAAAGATTGTTTTTGAAAGTATCCAAATGTCTTTAAATTATTTGATTTATCTATTATAGAGATGTGAGAACTTACTGGTAAAATATGAGAATCAATGGAAATATTGAAAAACAAAGAAGAAAAAATGAAGGAAATAAGAACAAAAATTGTTTGAGCTTTTATTTATCCATCTATTATTATAAGTTTATCTTTGATAATGATAGTTATTTTTATAATCTATGTTATTCCAAAAATTACTGATATGTATAGTGATGCTAGGGTAAATTTACCTGAACTAACAAGAATTGTTATAAAAATTTCAGATTTTTTACAGGAAAATGTAATTTATATATGTATTTTTTTAGTATTGTTTATATTGTTAATTTATTTTTTAAAAACTTATAGGGTTACAAAATATTATTTTGATAAATTTATATTACATATTCCTTTAGTTTGAAAATTGATTAAAAAAAATATATTAGCTATGTTTACATCTTCTTTAGGAATATTATTACATAATTGAATTATCATAAATAAATCTTTAGAGATAACTGCATGAGTAGTTAATAATGATTATTACAAAAAATGAATAAATGAAGTGATTGTAGGGGTTTCTGCTTGAGAAAATTTATCCAAAATGATGTGAATTGATAACATGGAGATTTGAAAAAAAAGTTTTTTGTTTCCAATTGAACTTGCTTCTATCGTAAAAATTTGAGAACAAACTTGAAAATTATCTGAAATGTTATTAAAAATATCTAATAAATATAATAAAGAAATTGATGAAGTTGTTAAAAATTTATCAATTGCATTAGAACCTATTATAATAATTTGAGTTTGAATTGTTATTTGAACTTTAATTATGGCTATAATGTTACCGTTTTTCAATATGGTTAATGTTATTTAGATAAAAAAAATTAATTTATATTTTAAATTATTTATATAAAAAAATAATTGATAATTATGTCAATTATTTTTTTTAGACTAAAAATATTATTTATGATATTATTAATAAGATTATATAATATCATAAATATCTTAATTATGTTTTTTGAAAAATTAGAAAATAATTTTAGCCTTGAATCTTCTAAAAATCAAGAATCTATTAAAAACCAGATAGATTTAAATGATATAAAAGAATATGATTTGCAAAAAATCATATACATAATTATGAAAAAAGAAGTTAACTTAAGTAAACCATTTGATAATCTTTTTGTTAAAAGATATGAGATGTTGTTGAAAAGTAGAGGAAATGATTTGAGTTGATTAGATGGGGTTGCATTTGCAAATCAAAAAATAAAAAATTTAAGATGAGTTGTTGATATTAAAGATACATATAGAGATAAAATAATGTTAACAGTAAAGCCAGATTTAACTGATTTAGCTACTTTAGTAGAATTTAGAAAAAATGCATTAGAGGATGTAGAAAAAAAAATATGAGTTAAAAATATAGATGAGTGATTGAAAAAATCTATATATGATATGATATCATCTTGAGCTTTTGACTCAAAAGTGTGGGATCAATTTAATGCTTATAATGCAAAGAATTGATTAAATTTAAGGATAAGTGATCATTCATCAGATAAAGATAAAATGGATATCTTAGAAAAAGTTCACTCTAGATTTATTCTTTTATCAGATTCAAAAAAGCTTATTTGAATTGATTATTTTTCAAAAAAAGATGAAGATTTAAAAGTAATAAATAAACCTCATAATAAAAGAAAAATACTAATAAGAAAAAGAGAAATGGCTTTTAATAATCAATTAAAAAACTGGTGAGTTCCAAGGGATGTAGAAATAAAAAATGCTAGAAAAGAATTACTTAAAAAATATGCTTGGGAAAGAAGTTTTGAAAAAGTTACTTATGATAATATGGTTGCTTTCAAAGTAAATAAATCCTGAATAGAACCTGTTACTTGAAAAGTTGATGTTATGACTCCATATTGAAAAGATCCTTTTGTAGAGGTTTATTCATCAGATTTAAGAAAAAAAGTCGTCTCAAATTTACCAGATATTTATTTAAAAGAAGTTTGAAAAAAAATATGAGAAAGTGATTTAAATATTATTAGGGATTTATTTAGTTGAAAAAAAATTAATTGAAAAAAACTTGAGTTTCAAGTTGTGATGTTTAAATCATTAAATCAAACTCAAATTCAGGATTCAATTTGAATTAGGGGATTAAAATTACATAAAGATACTGGTTATTTATGAGTGGTTAATGCAACTAGTAATGTTTTTGAAGATAATTTTTGAGTCGATGATAAGAATAATGTATCTTTGTCAAAGAGAAAGAAGATTGTTGGAAATAGATGAAATAAAGAAACTTCATCAAAATTAAGTAAACAAATTAATTAAAAAAATAAAATCTAATTAAAAAACAATTGTACGGTATGTCAATTGTTTTTTTTAGACTTAAAAAATTTAATATGATATTATAGAAATGATATTTATATATTAATAAAAAATTATGGATAGAGATAATCATGAATTACAAAAATCAAAACAAAATTTGGATTCAAAAAATTGATTAATTGATAAGTATGATATGAGGGAATATGATTTACAAAAAATCATAGATATAATAAATAAAAAAAATATTGATTTAAAAAATTGATATACTCAACTTTTTTTAGCTAAATTTGATAGATTGATGAAGAAAAGAAATAATGATTGAACTTGATTAAAAGGTTTAGATTTAGCTTATAAAAAGTTGGAATCAGTTTGATATGTTTTAAAGCAGAAGAAAAATGAAGAACAAAAAATTACAAATGAAACTAAAGAAAAAAAATCAAAATTATCAAATGATGTTAAAATAACAAATAAAAAAGAAAAGAAATATGAAGTTACTAAAACAAAAGAGCTAAATGCATCTATTAGTAATACTTTTGATTGAGATACTAGTAGAATAGATTATATACAATGATTATCGGCACAAACTAGGGGTAGTTTGTGAAATATTCTTAGAAGAAGTGATTTGAAAAAAGTATTATCGGACTTACAAAAAGCTTTACCTGATCCAAATGATAAATGAGAAGTTGAGTTGACTCCATTTAATAATAAAAACATAACAAAAGCATTAAGAGATTTATGATATAAATTTGATAGTTTTTGGGAATCACCTGAAGCTATTGCAATTTATTCTACGATTGAAGATTATGTTAGAACTCAAGATAATATGAAAAATATATCATCTAAAGATAAGTTAGCATTATTACTTGATTTTGATAAAAATGGTAAATTAGAAACAGATGTTAATTTTAATGTATGAGAAGCTCAACAGTATTATTTAGTACTTAAGGGACTTACATCTAAATGAATGGATACTTTCATGAAAAATTTATGATTTGTTAGTATGGATGAATTTTGAAAAGATATGTGACAAAATTTGTTTTCTGCAAGAGAAAAATTTCAAAGAAAGTTAGGTAGCTACATTGAATGGTGAGTAAAACCTAGTGAATTGATTGTTCAAGGATGATTAAAAAAAGCTTTAGATAAAAAATATGAGGATATTCCTCAAGAAATAAAAAATAAAATTTGAGAAGAGATTGATAATAATAAAAGTCTTGATAATAAATTATCTACATTGAAAGATGCAGCTTTAATAAAATGAGTAAAAGATAAAATTAAAATGGAAGCAGTTAGAATCTGAGTATGATCAGTTAAATGAGTTTGAGCTAACTTTGATATAAAAAGGTTTGTTAATTGATATGTTGATAGTTTACAAGTTTGAATGATAAATTGAATTCCTTGAATCGCTTTTACTAAAAAAATATTTGAAGAAAGATTAAAAGGCACTTGATTGAAATTATCAGCATCACTTGCAAATTTTTATATTCCAATATTTTCTTGATCATATGAAAAAAATTGAATAAGAGTAGTATGATGATTGTCTCCAGTTTGATGAGCTGCCGTTTTATCATATACTTTTGAATGAAATAAGGAAGTAAAAGAGTTGTTTTCAAATGATATAAAGTGAGATTATGAACCATCTATTTATACATGAGTGTCAACTATTTGAAGTGCTTTATGATTTTCTATAGATAGAGTTGATTCTGATACAAAAAAATGAATTGAAAAAGCTTTAAAATCAATGAAATGAAAACTTGATATAATTAAAAAAGATTTATCAAAATGAAAAAGTTTTGAGGAAAGTAAATATTATAAAATTTCTGAAAATAAAGAACAAGATAAGATTATATATAATGAATTAAAAAAAGATTATGATTCTTTTAAAAATGAAAAATATGCTGAAAAAGCTTTAGATGATATGATGAAAGGGTATTTAAATTATTATGAAAATGATTTATATAAAAATGCAAAATGATTAAAATTATCTCAAGTATGAGCATGATTAGCTTTTGTATCTTGATATTTGCCAATTTCTTATATTACTATGGTTTTTCAGGATATAAAACAAAAATGGAATTTAGTAAATTATAGATTAGATGAAGAAGAGTCAAATACTAAAAGAGAATTAAATGAAAATGAATTTAACAATGCATGATTAAAAGTTGAAAAATATAAGTGATATAATGTATATTCAATTCCTGAAGATTATGATATTTCTAGTTCAAAGGATACAGTTCAAGCAGAAAAATGATGAAATTGAAGATTGTATTTTGTTTGAGACAATGTACGTATTCATGAACACGCTTCGGCTTCATGATATACTAGAATTGCAGTTATAGATTGATGAAAGAAAAATAAAGATTGATTATATGATTTGATGAATGAGAAAGATTATGTGAAAATAAAAGATTCTATAGGAAGTGTAAGTATAAATAAAAATGTTGATACATGAATGGAGGCAAATGATGTAGTTTCAATAATGCAAGAAATACAGGAAAAAGTTGATGTAAGAAATATTGATAAAAAATTACAAAAATCAATTTATAGAATGCTTGTTAATTGAAAATTTGATTCAAAAGTTTGGTGAGAATTTGTAAAATACAATAAAGAAAAATGATTAGATATAAAATTAAATGATAAATTGACAAATGAACAGAAAAAGTTTTTGCTTGAAAAAGTATTTTGAAGATTTATGGTAACGTATAATATATTACAAAAAAATTGAGTTGATGTATGAGATAAAGGTACAATATCTTTTATGAGAAAGATTAGTATGAAAGAGTTTGATAAAAATTGAAGATGAAAAATGTGATCAAGAGAGAGTTTTTTTGATAAAGAATTTAAAAAATGGTGAGTAAGTAGTAAAGAGATAAATTCTGCAAGGGATGAACTGTTAAATAGGTTTGAATGACAAAAGAAATTTGGTATGAAAACTTATGATAATATGGCGAGTTTTGTATTATCTTCTTTATGAGTTGTTCCGCTTGTATGAAAAACTGAGGTTGCTATCCCTAATTCTTGAGATCCATTTGTAAAAGTAGAGTCTTCTGATTTAAAAAATAGAATGGTTTCTTCTTTACCTGAAAGTTATTTAAGAGATGTATGAAGGAAAATTTGAGAATCTAATATAAACTTAATTAGAGAACTTTTCAATTGAAAAGAAATAAATTGAAAAAAATTAGATTATGAAGTAATTATGTTTAAATGGTGAGATTGTTTTAATGATGCAGTTGCAATAAGATGATTGAGATTAAAAGATAATAAATGAAGAGTGGTTTCTATAAGTTCAACAAGTGATGTATATTCTGCAGATAATAGTAGTACAAATTATTGAATAACTTTTACTGGGGAGAAGGAGAAAAAGAAGCATAAAGAACAAGAGAAATCTGAGACTCAGGAAAATGAGAAATCAACAACTCAAGAACAGGAAAAATCTGAAACTCAAGAAGATGAAAAATCAACAACTCAAGAG
>JAQUWS010000014.1 GCA_028692735.1 Candidatus Altimarinota bacterium | reverse complement strand
TTCTTATACACAAACAAATCACTTCAAGTTTCAGATTTCTTTCACTCTATTTTTTTAAATCCTAATTTATTAAAAAACAGACTTTGCTTAGAATAAGCATAAACTACTTCATGTTTTTTTATTTCATCTCATAACATATATCAGATTCAGGCACCTGTTTTAGATGAAAACATACATTCAAGTATTTTTCATTTTACTCAATCTATCTCATAATCTGATAAAGCATATCATCACAAAACTATTCAATTTATTTCTAATACAGTATAATTACTAAATATCTTATCCTTTTCTTCTTGAGTCCTTTTTTTCCAACATTTATCTTCAGTATTTTTTTTGTAAATCATTTCAAATAAACCTTTATTTAATAATTTAGTAAACTTTGCATTTTCTAAATTGAGTATCATAGTTCATTTACCAGATCATTCCAACTCTTGTTTTGAATCTGATAAAGCACTTTTAATGATTTTATATATTTCTTTTTTCAATAAATCATAAATTGATTTTATCTTCTTTTGCATTCATAAATCTAAACTTATACTACTATTTTCTCATTTTATAATTGCTTCTACTTTTTCTAAAATCAAGTCAGAAGTAATTTTCAAAACTAAGAATTTTTGAGAATCCTTGTAAATATCTAAATATTGACTATCTGGGTAATTTTTTCATAATACAAAAATTAAATAATAAAAAAATAGCTATCTCATAAATGAAAATAGCTACTTTTTGATGTTTAAAATAATTTTTTACACAGCAATCAAAACCATCTTCATTTTTGAAAACGGTCTTCTTCTTATATATGTTGTAAACAAATTATTCATAATATTTACATTAATTTTTATATTTAATATATTAATAATTATCAATAAATTGTCAAATTTAACAGTTTTTCTAATAATCATTATAATATTTACTTTTCCAAATTTTTAAATAATATAAAGGTGTTTAAAAACACTTTATCTTTAACTATCAATTATGAAAGAAAAAAATGCAGAATATATATCTTTTATAAAAAAGATACTGATTATAATTTGATTTATTTTTCTATCACTTCTAACTTACAAGATACTAAACATAATAGTGATGCTTGTATTATCACTATTTTTATGCATACTTTTCTCCCCTTTTCTAAACAAATTAAATAAATGGAAAATAAATGATTTAACTTGAATTATATTAATCTTTATCTGAATACTACTTGTAGTAATGTTAATAATGCTATTAATAATACCACTAATAGTTAACCAAATAATTATATTATTTTCAGAAATCACAAATTATGTAAGTCAGTTACTAGACACATACAACACTTCATGAATAGAATGATTTTGATTACCACTTATAGCGCAAGACTTTGTAAGTAGTCTAAACGTAGAACAAGTACTAACACTTATCAAAGAAAACTCAACTCAAATTTCGTCTTTTTTATGAGCAAACATTAAAAACTTTATAACAAGTTGAGCTTGAATTATATTTACTGTTTGATCATTTATATTTAATCTAGTTTTTGTCTTTTTATTTACATTTTTTATAGTTCTTGAAAGAAAAGATATTAGACAACTATTTTATGCTATACTACCAAAAAAATTATCTGAGTACATCTTTGACAATGAAAAAGAAGTAATTCACATTTTGACAATTTGGATGAAATGACAAATGATTCTATGAATTTGTATGTTTTTCTTAACTTTATTCTGATTATTAGTTTTAAAAATATTTTGAATAAATGTTCCATGAATATTATCACTTGCATTAATAGCTTTATTTATGGAATTTATACCATATATCTGAACATTTCTTTCTTTTTTCATAGCACTATCAATATCCCTTTGATTATGATTAAACTGATTTATCTGAATACTTATCGTATACCTTATCATACAACAAATAGAATGAAACTTCCTTGTTCCTTACATCATGTGAAAAACACTAGCTCTTTCACCTTTCATTGTACTTATATCTATGACCATATGATGAGCATTATTTTGAATAGTATGAGTAATATTCACAATTCCAGTTATATCTATTACAAAAGTATTTCTTAGACCATACATAATCAAAAGAGAAAAAGAAAACAAATTTATCAAAATCAAACCACTAAAAAAAGCCTAAATAGGCTTTTTTTTTCTTAGTATTATAATTTTATGTATGATCAGACAATATTTGTAATATATCTAAAAATAAATTCATTATATCCAAATATAGATTTACAGATATATCAATAGCTGTTCACCAAGAATCATCTCACGCCATTTTCTCAAGAGTATTAAAATCATATACTAGATATAAAGTAAATATCACAACTCAAAAATATGCTTTAATTAAAGAAATAAGTTCAGATCTAAAAAAGAATAAATTCAACAATCACATTATAACCAATATAGTTAAAGCAATAAATAAAAACATTCCCATAAAACTAAAATCTATACTACTTGTAAATACCAATAAAGCCGTAGCAAAAACAGCAATTGCAGTAGAAAGAAATGCCATAGACAATACTCTATTCCATTCACTTTCTCATCAATTTTCTTTTGAATATTCAATAAAATCAGTAATTTGCTGTTCATTTAATGTTTCTCATTTAGCCAAAACAATTCATCTTTCTTTTAAAAATAATTTAATTTTATATTTATCTCAAGCTCATTTTACTGCAGGTCATGTCACCCATCACAATAAAGCTGAAAAAATTCACACAAGTATTAAGTTTAAAGGAAAAATATTTCAAAAAAACATAATCATAAACAATACTACAAATATTATTATAAGCATCACAGAAAAATTTCCCCCCTTAGAATTTTTGCTTAAATAAGCAAACAATGCCGTTATCAAAAGCATTCATCAAACTATACAAAATGTACGTGCAAATAATATATCAAACATATAATTATAAGTTAATAAGTATAATACTAAAATATAATATCACATAAATATTTAATTTGTCAAATGTATCAAATTATAACAAAAAAAGATAGAAATTAATCTATCTTTTACTTATATATCTTATAAATCATAACTTTTCCTTAAATAATTAACTTCAACACTATCACCGACAAATTCAAATATATCTGAGGTATTTTTATTCCCTACACTTCAAGGCAAAATCTCTATTATCTTTTTATCTAAATAATAACTAAATACTTCTTCTAACTCATCTATTTTATATATTTCTTTATCTCAAGAAGTATTAGCACTTGTCAAAAAAATAGGTCATACACTTTTTATAAGTTTTTTTTGTGTCTCATTATTAGCAACTCTAAAAGCTATTTTTTTATAAACTCCTCTATTATGAAATCAAACTCAATTTTCATCTTCATAATTTAACCACAAAGACACAGGACTCGAATTAGTCAAAACAGTAAAAGGCTTATCATAGTCTTTTAAAAACTCTATTTGTTTTTCATTTAAAGTAGTATTATTTTTCAACCACGCAAAATCCAAAATCATTATAGCCAAAGGTTTTTCAAAACTTCTTTTCTTAATCTTATATATCTTTTCATAGTTTTTTATATCATCAATTGCACAAGCAATTCAATAACAAGTATCTGTAGGAACTAAATATATCATAATTTTTTATATAAATATTATTTGTATTATTATACATTATAAAAATTGATGTCAATATTAAAATACTAATTTGTACACATTTGCAATTAAAAAAATACTATTATATAATAAATAAAACTAATATTAAAAAAACACTATGTTGAAAATTTTATGAAAAATAATTGCAATAATTACAATAATTATATTATCTTGCATAAATCCATTCCTATGAATATTCATAATACTTTTGTCATTGTTTTTTAAATTAATACATACTTATCAAAAAAAATATATAGCTATTAATATTTGAATTTTAATCTTTATAATATTGTTTTTTTTCTACTGAATTATTTATAAAAAAGAATCATATCCAATACTAAGCATTGATATTTTTTTTCATTTTATTATACTAAATTTAATTCTCATTATATCAAAAAAAAGAACTATAAATAAAAAATATATATTTATAGAATTCCCTTTGTTATTTGTAATGATATTTATTTGATTAATACTTTTTCCAAATTTAACATGCTTTTGCTATTTTGATTATTCCCGGTTCAGTCTAGAAATATTTGAAAAATTAATTTCAATAATAGCTATAATAATATTTATCACAAACTTCTTTTTAACAACTAACAGAAAACAAAAAATATACTGAAGTATAACTCTTATTCTTTGGTTTATTTTATTATATTTTCTATAAAAACACTAATTACTACACAACCTAACCATATTATCATAAATCCATTTTCTTCATAACAAATTATCAACATTTATCATTGATAATTCTTCTAACATGTTATCCTTTTCTTCTCTTGATAACTTATCAATAGCAACTATAACTCACAACAAATTTTCCTTTAAAACTAAATATTTAGTTAATAGACTTATATTATCCATCGCTAATAACTCTTTAACCTTTCTCCTAGTATCAATTCAAACTGAATTAACTGAATCATATTCAAGTCTAGATAACATAAATTCCTCCGGCAAAGTAATCTTCTGAAAAAGTCAAGCTTCCATAAAATTTTACCTAAATATAATAATAAAATAATGTTAATTTTATAATACTTTTTTATAATTTCAAAATAAAAAATTTAGATATTTCAAACAATAATTTCTGCAATTTTAAGTCAATCAATTGCAGATGATGTTATTCATCAAGCATATCAAGCTCATTCTCAAACAGGATAAATTCACTCAATATTTGATTCTCAAAATTCATCTCTAACAAACCTAACAACTGAACTACTTCTTGCTTCTATTGCAGTAAGTATAGCATCATCACTTGCAAATCATTTTATTTTTTTATCAAGTTCTGGCAAAGCAAGTCTAAGAGATTTAACAACAAAATCAGGCAAACAATTATCTATTGAACCAAGTTTTATTCATGGTTTATATGTTGATTTTGTTTTTCATAATGATTTAGACTCTTTTCATTTTAAGAAATCTCAAACCAATTGAGCCGGGGCTTTATAATCTCATCATCATTGTAAAAATGCTTTTTCTTCCCAATATCTTTGGTACTCTATTCAAGCCAAAGGATGATCTGAAAAGAAATCACTAGGATTAATTGGCACAAGTAATGCACTATTTGAATTATCAGAGTCTTGAGCATATTCACTCATCCCATTTATACAAAGTCTATTTTCTTCACTTGATGCAGGTACAACATAACCTCAAGGACACATACAAAAAGTGTAAACAGATCTTGCATCACTATTATGAGTTACAAGTTTATATTTTGCTGTTCATAACTTTTTGTTTTTATAATATTCTCAATATTGTGATTTATTTATCAACTCTGCATTATGTTCTATTCTCACTCACATAGCAAAAGGCTTTGCTTGCATAGAAATACCCATATTATGAAGCATTTCTAAAGTATCACGAGCTGAGTGTCATATAGCCAAAACAAGTATATCTGTGTTTATTTTTTCTTTTTTATTTACTTCTATACTTATAACTTTTCAATCATCTATCTCTATATCTGTCATACAACTTTCAAACATAAATTTTCATCAAAGTGAGATAATTTTTTCTCTTAGATTTTTTACAACAATTCTTAATTTATCAGTTCAAATATGAGGTTTAGCATCATAAATTATCTCTTTAGGAGCTCATGCCTTCACAAACTCTTCAAACACAAAATTACTTCTTTTATCATTTATAAGAGTATAAAGTTTTCCATCTGAAAAAGTTCATGCTCATCATTCTCAAAACTGTATATTTGATTCAGAATTTAATTTTCAAGTATTTGAAAACAATTCTATGTCTTTTACCCTTTTTTCAACATCTTTTCATCTCTCCAATATAATAGGTTTTAATCAAGCATAAACCATATACAATGCACAAAAAAGTCAAGCAGGTCAACTTCAAACAATTACAATTAATTTATTAAAATCTTTTCATACTTTTTTTATTTCATAGACATACTCTTCTTCTAGTCTTATTTTATGTTTTTTTATATTATCAATTATTTTTTTATCTTTCTTTTCAACATTTAAAAAATATTTTTCATTGTCTTTTAATTCAACAGACACACTATAAACAAACAAAATATCTCTTTTATTTCTGGAATCAATAGCTTTTTTTATGATTTTATAATTTATTAATTCTCTTTCCTGTACTCAAAGAATCTTTAAAATTTTTGTTCTTAATATAGTTTCATCATCATTCAATCATATTTTTATTTCCTCAATTTTTATATATTTCTTCATTTTTATATATTAGATATTATTAAAATTTATTATAAATATATGTTTTATATTTTCAATATATAATTTTTTCTTTACTATTACTTGAATTTTATAATTTTTCAAATAAACTTACTAGAAGAAACAAGTAAATTTGTTTCTTGTAAACTCACATTTAATTTAATTTGATAATTTCTTTTTATGATAGATTTAAAACTAGTTAGACAAAATCCTGAATTAATGAAGGATAATATAAAAAAAAGAAATCTAAACGTTGATTTAGATGCTTTTTTAGAAATGGATAAGAAACTTATATCTCTTAATCAAGAACTTGATGAGATTAAAAATAAGAAAAATGTCTTTTCAAAATTAATTCCAACATTATCAAAAGAAGAAAAAGAATCGAAATTATCGGAAATGAAATCCATGTGAGAAAAAGAAAAAACTATAAACGAAGAAATAAAAAATCTAGAAACTGATTACAACAATATTTATTACAGATTACCAAACTTTTTAGATGAAACAACTGCTATATGACCAGATGATAGTTGAAATACAGTTGAAGACACTTTTTTAACACCAACAAAATTTGATTTTACAACAAAAACACACTATGAAATCTGAGAAAAAAAATGATGGATCAATACTGAGAAATGAGCTGAAATAAGCTGAGCAAGGTTTTGGTATATAAAATGAGAATTAGTCTTTTTACAATTTGCAATTGTAAATTATGCATTATCTGTACTACACTCTAAATGATTTTTACCAGTTTTACCACCTGTACTAGTTAGAGAACCAGCAATGTTTGGTACTTGATTTTTACCAGCTTGAGAAGATGGTACATATAGAGTAAATCCTGATGATGATGATTTATATCTTGTTTGAACTGCAGAAGTACCAGTTACTTCGTACCATGCTTGAGAAATCATAGAAGACTTAACTAATCCTATAAAATATGTTTGATACTCTTCTTGTTTCAGAAAAGAAGCATGATCTGCTTGAAAAGATATGAAATGAATCTTGAGATGACACCAATTTGATAAAGTTGAAATGGTTTGTTTTTGTAAGCCAGAGGATAGTAAAAAGTTACATAATGAAATGACTTCAATAGAGGAATATATTCGGCAATCAATGAAAATTCCATATCAAAAATTAAATATATGTTCTTGAGATCTATGAAATCCAGCTATGAAAAAATACGATTTAGAAGCTTGGATGCCAGGACAAAAAAAATTTAGAGAAGTAACAAGTTGTTCAAATGTATGAGAATACCAATCAAGAAGATTATGAATCAGGTTCAGAGATATTGACTGAAAACCAAGATATGTTCATACTTTAAACTGAACAGTTATAGCACTAAGTAGATGTCTTATAGCAATTATAGAAAACTACCAAACTGCTGAAGGTGATGTAATAATCCCAGAAGTTTTAAGACCATTTATGTGAGGAAAAACTAAAATTTAATTAATAATTATTTTTAATATATGGCAATGCAAAAAAATGTACTTGTTATATTCACTTGATGAACTATCGCTTGAAATGTAGCAAAAAGTAAAGTAAGCCAAAATACAAAATCTGATCCAAATAATTTTATGTCAATATTAGAAAATTCTATTGATATAATAAAACTCAACTGGAATATAGAAATACATGCTTCAGTTGAATCAGTATTTAACATAGATAGTTCAGATATGAAACCTGAAAATTGGACAATACTTATAGAAAAAATTCAAGAAAAATATGATGACTTTGATGCTTTTATAATTCTACATGGTACAAATACTATGTGATATTCTTCATCAGCTCTTTCTTTTGCCCTAGAAAATATTAATAAACCTGTAATATTTACATGAGCTCAAGTTCCTCTAGGTTACTTATGAACAGATTCTGTAACAAATCTAGTAAATGCTTTAAGAATTGCAGTTTGGTGATATAATGAAGTCAAATGAGTCATGGCTGTCTTTTGATCGAAAATAATTACTTGAACAAGAGTAAAAAAATGAACTGATTTTGATTATGATCCTTTCAATGCTTTCCAGACATGAGCTTTATGACAAATAGGTCGTTTTATAAGATTTAATGATTCTATACTAAAAAAGCATGTAGCATATCTATCAAAATATAAACCTTTAGCAATCCAATCAAGAGTATTATCAATTAAAAAAGACTTTGATGTAAAACACATAGCATCAATAACAGAATTTCCATGAATGAATGAAAATATATTTAAATCATTGGTAGAAAATAATTGAATTAAAGCTTTTATTTTTAGAGCATTTTGAGCCTGAGATCCTAGTTCTCATCTCTTTCCAGCATTTAAGTACTTAAAAGAAAATAAAATTCCTATAGTTGTTACGACTCAAGCCCCTAGCTGAGTTGCTAGTTTTCAGGTAAATGAAAATTGACAGTATCTAAAAGAAAATGATCTAGCAATACCAGCTCATGATATGAGTATGGAGTCAATGATAACAAAACTTTGATGGTTACTAGCACAAAATCTATCTTATGAACAGATAAAAAATAAAATGTTAGAAGATTTACATGGAGAAATAAATATAGAAAACGAATTAATTTAAATTACCTTTTGATTATTTAGTTTTTTATATAAAAAACTTTACTTTTAGATAAATAGTGTATACTATGTATATATAAAATTTAATTTTAAAAATTATGTTTAAGTTTATTGATTTATTCGCTTGAGTTTGATGATTTCATAAAGCACTTTCTGAATTAGGAGGAAAATGTGTTTTTTCATCAGAAATAGATATAAATGCAAGAAAAACATATGAATTAAATCATAGAAAAAATAATCCATCATTATTTGAAAACTGAAATTTTAACACAGATATAACAATACAGGATGAAAAAAATATTCCCAACCATGATATACTTTGTGCTGGTTTCCCTTGTCAATCTTTTTCAATTGCTTGATATCAAAAATGATTTGAAGATCAAAGATGAACTTTATTTTTTGACATAATAAGAATTTTAAAAGAGAAAAAAACTCCTATAATTTTCTTAGAAAATGTCAAAAATCTAGCTTCTCATGCTGAGTGAGAAACATTAAGATTAATGTTAGAAATGTTAAAAAAGGAATGATATTATGTTCATTATAAAGTTATGAACAGTATGGAATACTGAAATGTACCACAAAACAGAGAAAGAATATACATTGTTTGATTCAGAGATAAAGAAAAATATGATAAATTCAGTTTTCCTAAAAAAATTGATTTGAAAATTAATTTTAGAGAAATACTTGAAAATGAAGTTGATGATAAATATTATTATAATTGAAAACCTTTATTTGATAAAATAAAAAACGATATAAATAGATTTGATAGAATTTATCAATGGAGAAGACAATATGTTAGAGAAAATAAATCATGAGTTTGCCCTACACTTACTGCTAATATGTGAACTTGATGACATAATGTACCTATTATTCTAGATAAAAAATGAATTAGGAAAATCACACCAAAAGAAGCATTTTTAATTCAATGATATCCAAAAGATTTTATATTACCTAACATTGCTGATTCACAATTATATAAACAAGCTTGAAATAGTGTATCTGTTCCAGTTATAAAAAGAGTTGCAGAGAAAATATTATATATCTAATTACAAATAATTATGTCAGAAAATAATTGGATTATAAACTTAACATGAATAGAAAGTTGAATATTTAGAACTATGAATTGAAATGCAGATGAAATGATAGCTGTATGAAGAGTTATAAAAGCAGGTTTTCCTTGTTCAAGAGTTGATGTAACAAATGCAAAATATGATGCAATTGTTGATATATGATGAGCTAAAAAATTATTAAGAATTCAAATAAAATGAACTTGAAATGGCTCAATTAATTTTACTGGTTGAACTCGTAGTTGACAACAAATAAGTAGAGAAGCAAAAAGTAGAAAATATAAATATAGTGAAAAAGATTGTGACTTAATAATTTGAATTGATACAAACAATTGAGAATGTTATATCATACCAATAAATGATATAAAAGATTGGTGAGATTCTAAAAGTTTAATAAAATTACAAGACTATAAAGAAAACTGGCAAATTTTAATTGATATGGCTAAAGATAAATAATAAAAACCTATGAAACATAAAATATTTGAAATACTTGATTCACTAAAAGTAGAGTATACAAACTATGAACACGTACCTGTACATTCTTGTAACGATGCAAAGTGAGTTGACATCCCTGGTCAAAGAGTAAAAAGCTTACTTATAAGAAATAAAAAAACTACCAATTTCTATATGATAGTTTTAGAAGACGATAAGAAACTTGAGACAAACAAAGTAAGAGAGATATTTAATGACTCAAAAATGAGCTTTTTTGAAGAAGACTTGATGATGGAAAAAATCTGATTAAGACCATGATCTGTAAGTCCTTTTGCTCTTATAAATAATAAAGACAAAGATATAAAAGTAGTTTTTGATAAAACTTTAAAATGAATTCTTATATGATTTCATCCACTTCAAAATGATAATACTATAGTACTAAATATGGATGATATAGAAAAGTTTCTTAATCACATATGAAGTGAATATGTCTATGGAGATTTGTAAAAAATTTACAAATCTCTTTTTTTCTGTGGTAAAATTCAATCACAAACTCAACGGTCTGTTAATCAAAAAGTATCTAAATTAAATTGTTTAGGTCCATAAATTACTTTTCATACACTTCCCGCAGTTCAATCAACAAGTTCTTGTAATTTCTTTTTATCATGACATAAATTAATTCATCTTCAACCTAAACCAATTGTATTATCATTAACTAGAATTTTAGCCATATATTTCTATAAAAAATAAAATTTTATATATAATACATATTTATTTACGAATAAACATAATCCCCAAATAAAAAACTTCTAGAAATATGGGGTTTTAGGGGAAGCAACTATAGTGAGAACTTCTAGAAATCTCAAAACATACCAAGCTGAAATTTGCTTCCCCTAATTCTTTTGTTACTTTTGGAATCAAAAGTAAATCTAAACTGTCTTTTTTTTAATAAATTTTTTTTTTTATTTTGACATCTCAAAAAAAAAATATATATTACATAAAATTAATTAAGAAAAACTATGAAAACAATTACTTTTACATCTACTTGGTGGACAACAACTAAAAATAACAGTTTTTAGTTATGTTTTTTGTGATGTAAAAAGATAAAAATATAAAAAATTAAAGCTGTTATTTTAAAATAACAGCTTTTTTAGTAATTAATTTTATACAAATATGCAACTACACATAAAAAGAAATATATGGTATAAAACGAGCTTCTGGCATTTCTTCTTTTAAAAAAAATTTTAGAAATATAGGGTCTTAGGGGGAGCAACGATAGTTAGCACATCTAGAAATCTCTAAACATTCCCAGCTGAAATTTACTCCCCCTAAATCTTTTGTTACTTTTGGATTCAAAAGTAACAGGAACTTACTATTTTTATGATTCTGCTAACTTGCTTCAGAATGACAATATAGATACAATAACATTAACGACTATAACTATGAATATCCTAAACGAAATAATAAAAAACAAAAAACAAGAACTCAAAAAAAACAAATCAAATAAAGAAAGATTTAAAAAAATATTTTCAAAGAAAAATGCAAATATAATTTGAGAGATAAAACTTAAATCCCCTACAAAATATGAAATAATTGCAGATGAAAACAAACTTGAAACTATTTATAATTTTTACTGAAAAAACAAGAATATAAAGGCTATATCAATACTAATTGATAAAATATTTTTCAACTGAGATATAAAGAGATGACAAATTATTAAACAAAGATATAATAAACCAATCTTTTTAAAAGAATTTGTGATTGAAGAAAAACAAATAGATTGAGCAAGCTATTATTGATACGATGCACTACTTTTATTAAAAAGAGTTCTAAAAACAGATTTACTAACAAATCTTATAAAATATAGTCTATGTAAAAATATATTTCCAATAGTAGAAGTAGACAATGAAAAAGATTTAAAAGAAATAATTGAATTATCTCAAAAACTAGAATTATGAATAGCAATAAACTCGAGAAACCTATGAAATATGCAAATTGATATCAATTCTCATTTTACTTTATACAACAAATATAAAGACCAATTAGCCAACAAAATTATATTTGCATTTTCCTGAATAAATAATTTAGATGACATAAAAAAATACAAAAACAAATATAACTGAGTCCTTATCTGAACATATTTTATGAAAAATATTGAATAGACAGACTTCGTCATCCTGAATTTATTTCAGGATCTATAATAAAATAACTTTACTATAAGCAACGCAATTTCACAATACAATGTATAAATGTATAAAAGATCCTGAAATAAATTCAGGATGACAACATAGAACAAATAAAGTAGATTCCTCACATTTTGTAATGAAAACAAAAACAAAAAAACATTTTTACATTTCCACACTTTAACTTTTTTACATCTTAACAATACTCTTATGTACAATTTTATAAAAAACATCTTAGAAAACAACTTCTCAGAAGAGGATAAATTGAAAATGCTTCAAGATGTAGCAACAAAAAAAGTAACAGCAGAAGAACTAGCAAAAATCGTTACTTACCTAAAATCAAAACAAGCTATAAAACTTGATCTTCCGGATTCAATAGACATAGTTTGAACATGATGAAGCTGACTTGATAGGATAAACACATCAACGCTAACATCCCTAAAACTAGCAACAATGTGAATAAAAGTAGCTAAGCATGGAAACAATGCAAGTAGTGGAAAATTTTGAAGTTTTGACCTAATAGAAAGACTTTGATACAAAATTCCAACAACAACAGAAGAAGTATTAAAAGAATATGAAGAAAAAAATATTGCATTTCTATATGCAAAAAAATTTTTTCCTTTTATGAAAGAGTTTGCTCAAGCAAGAATTGCTTATGGAAAACCAACTATTTTCAATATACTTTGACCTCTTCTATGTCCTGCAAATTCAAAACATCAAATGATAGGTTGTAGTTTTGAAGATAAGATGGAACTTATGATTGAAACTTGCCAAATTCTATGAAAAGAAAGAGTAATGATTGTAAGATGAGAAGATTGATTAGATGAAGTTACAATCACATGAAAAACAAAAGTTTATGAATTAAAAGATTGAACTATAAAAGACTTTTATTTCACTCCAGATTACTTCTGATTTAAAGAAACAAAACTTGAAGACATACTTGAAAAAGACATAGAAAAAAAAGTAGAAATAGCAAAAAAAATTATTGCATGAGAAAAAGTCTGAGCATACAGTGACCTAGTAAACATAAATGTACTAGCTGCATACTATCTCCTATGAAAAAATTTTTAAAAAGAAAATAAAACTACTACTCTATCATCCTGAAATAAATTCATGATGACAAAAAGGTTTAAATAATTTTAATGATTCCGGAACAAGTCCGGAATGACAATATAGATACAATAATTATTCAAATGTTTTATTAAATGAAAAACATTTAGAAACGAGGAGTTTTAGGGGGAGCAACTATAGTGAGTACATCTAGAATTTTCTAAACTTTCCAAGCTGAAATTTGCTCCCCCTAAAACTTTTGTGGATTTTATCCTCAACTTGATTGGGGATTTGGTTTCAAAATTAAGAAGAACATACAACTATTATTATAGATTTATACCTTCACAGGAATGACGAAAACAGAATATACAATTATTTTTAATTATATATACAACTATGAAAAAACTTTTAAAAATCTGCTGAATTAGAAAAGACATAAAAGATTATGACTCCATAGATTTCCTATGATTCAACTTTATAGATATATCAAAACGAAAGATAGCTCCAGATGCAGCAAAAGAAATAAAAACTCCTAAAACTGTTAAAAGAGTATGACTTTTCTGAATTTATAAAGATGGAAAATGGCAGAACTTAGATAAAATTTATCTAGATGAAATTATAGAAATAGCAAAAAAAACAAATATGAGTTCTCTTCAAATCTACTGAAATTGTGATTTTTCATATTTAAAAAAACATTGATTTTTTATTATAAAACCAATTTCATACAAAGAAGTAAATTCAATAGAAAGTGATAATAATATAGATATGTATATAATAGAAGCAGAAAAACCCGGCAGATGAAAACCTTATGATTACGAAATACTAAAAGACATAAAACTTGATAAACCATTTCTAGTAGCCGGTTGAATCGATGAATTCAATCTTGCAGAAGTACTAAAAAAAGTCCCAAATGCAACATGAGTTGATATAGCATCCTGAGTCGACAACTGAAAAAATGTCTGCAGAAGAAAAACAAAAAGAATAATAAAAATTATGGAAAAAGCTTAATTTTTCTAAATTGAGAAACTATTAGAACAAATATATTTAGAACATTACAAGGAAGATTCCGGATCAAGTCCGGAATGACAATTTTCTATAATTTTCTTATTTAAACTAAATTAATACATTTAGAAACGAGGGGTCTTAGGGGGAGCAACTATAGTAAGTACTTCTAGAAATCTCTAAACTTTCCCAGCTGAAATTTGCTCCCCCTAAATCTTTTGTTACTTTTGGATTCAAAAGTAAGTGGTAAATACTAAATAAATAGAACTTAGTAACAATACAAGGAAGATTCCGGATCAAGTCGGGAATGACAATATAAAACAATACATTTAAACTATTTTACATTTTTAACATAAATCTTATGTATAAAAAACCATTCACAATAATTAAGAAAAAATGAGAAGATTTTCTCAGATATTACACTTGAGAACTAAAAAAGTATAATCTACTTTCAGAAATGGAAGAAAACAAAGAACAAATTTTTATTACCCCATTTTCTCAAGCAAAAGAAAGATGATTTGAAGTAATAGAAAATCAAGAAAAAATAATATCAATACTTATTGATAAAGAGATACAACTAACAAAAAAAGAACTAGAAGAAAGTTTTTTAAACACAGAAATTATTCTTGATTGAGAACTAAATGAAAACTATACCAAAGAAGATTATAGCAAAATAGTTGATGATATAATCAAAAAAGAAATCTGAAATTGAGAATGATCAAACTTCTGTATAGCACAAAAAATAAAATGAAAAATCAAAGATTTTGAGATAAACAAAGCTCTAACTATTTTTGATAGAATTGTAGAATCAGAATTTTGAAGTTATATGCAATTTATATTTTTTGATTGAAACGAGTTTTTCATATGAGCTAGCCCTGAAAGAAATGTAAGTGTAGAAAAAAACATAGTAAGAATGAACCCTATTTCATGAACCTTTAGAAAATCAAAATATACAAACTATAAAGATTTTAAAAATGATTTTATACCTTTTTTGAATGACCAAAAAGAGATAAATGAACTTTTTATGTGTGTAGATGAAGAACTAAAAATGATGAGTAAAATTTGTTCTAGCGGGTGAATGGTAGTATGACCTATCTTAAAAGAAATGGCAAATTTAATTCACACTGAGTATCTACTTAGCTGACAAACAAATATGAAAAAACTTGATGTTTTTAGAGAATCCATTTGGGCTTGTACAGTAGTTTGAAGTCCTATCGAAAGTGCATTTAAAATAGTTAAAAAATACGAAAACTTTGATAGAAGATATTATGCATGATCAATTTGTCATATGAAAGAAGACTTATTAGATAGTAGTATAATGATAAGAACAATAAACATAAAAAATGACTGAAACATAGAAATGTTTGTCTGAGCAAGTCTAGTAAAAGATTCTGTTTGAGAAAATGAATACCATGAAACAAAAGAAAAATCAAAATGAGTATTAAATGCACTATTATGAATAAAAAAAGAAAAAAGAAGTTTCTTAGAAAAGTATTATTTAGATGATGAAGTTCAAGAATTGATACAAAAAAGAAATCAAAACTTAAGTAAAACTTGGTTTTTTAAACAAGATCTTGAAAACATAAAAAAGAAAGATGAAAAAATCCTAATTATAAACAATGAAGATGATTTTACAAATATGATAGCTCATATACTAAAAATCAGCTGATACAATATCGAACTAAAAAGATTTTCCAATATAAACATAGAAGATGTAAAGCAAAGTGATATCACTCTGATTGGTCCATGACCATGAAATCCACTAGACAATAACGAAAAAATGAATAAAAATATTGAAATAATTGATTATCTCTATAAAAACAATAAAAAGTTTTTTTGAATTTGTTTATGACACCAATTAATTTGTAGATATCTTAAAATAGAAGTAAAAAGAAAAAATACGCCAACTCAATGAGAACAAATAGAAATAGATTTATATTGAAACAAAGAAAAAGTAGCTTTTTACAATACATTTGCAGGATTTTATAAAGAAAATCTAGATTGAATTGAATTCTCAAAAAAAGAAGATTGAGAAATATATTCCCTAAAATGAGAAAACTTCTTTTCTTTCCAATTCCACCCAGAAAGTATACTTACACAAAATTGACTTAATATACTAAACGAAAACCTAAACAGAATAATTTGATAACATCTCACTAGACCGCTCCTACAAGAAGAATGAATAAAACAAAAAAATGTTCTTTAAAATATTACAATTTATAATGCTTTTATAAAAAGTTACTATACATTTACGATGTGTATCAAATGGGATTCTTAAGGGGGCAACTTCGCCGTAAAACGACACACAAAACGTAATAGTATCTCTGCGAAGATTTGCAACCCTTAAGCACTTTTGTTACTTTTTGTGTAAAAAGTAAGTGGTAATTACATAGTTATAAAATGAAAAACTATTTTTATGATTCCGGAACAAGTCCGGAATGACAATATTATAGATACAAAATCCCCCTACCCCCTTTATCAAGGAGGTAAAATACATTTATATATTTCCACTTTTTGACATTTTAACAATTTAACATTTATTCTATGAAATTAAAAAACATAATTATAAACCCAAACTGACATTTCTGAGAATTCTGATGAAGATATGTCCCAGAACTTCTTGTCCCAATTATGGACGAAATAAAAGATGCCTTTTTCAAACTAAAAAAAGATAAAAACTTTATAAAAGATTTAAAAGAATTACATAAAAATTATATATGAAGACCTTCTCCACTAGTTTATGCAAAAAACTTAACAGAAAAACTAGGTTGAGCACAAATACATCTGAAAAATGAATGAGTAAATCACACTTGAGCACATAAAATAAACCACTCAGTATGACAAGCTCTTGTCGCAAAATATCTTTGAAAAAAAAGAATAATCGCTGAAACTTGAGCATGACAACACTGACTTGCAACTGCCGCAATATGTGCAAAACTTGGATTAGAATGTATTATTTATATGTGAAAAAAAGATTATGATAGACAAAGACCTAATGTAATTTATATGGAATTAGCATGAGCAAAAGTAATCCCTGTTTATGAGTGAAACCAAACTCTTAGAGATGCAGTAAATGCAGCACTAAAAGATTTAGTAAATAATTCAGAAAATACATATTATCTTCTTTGAACTGCTTGCTGACCAAATCCATACCCAAGTATGAATGTATACTTTCAAAAAATAATTTGAGAAGAAGTTAGAAAACAACTACAGCCCTCCCACTTAGCCCCTCTCCTACAAGGCGAAGAGAAAGAATTACTTCCTGATTATATGGTTGCTTGTGTTGGTTGATGAAGTAATGCACTTTGATTTTTTTATGATTTTTTAGATGAAGAATCTGTAAAACTTATATGAGTTGAAGCTTGATGAAAATGAATCAAATCATGACTTCATGCAGCTAGATTTGTAAATAAAAAAATCTGATTTGTGGAATGATATAAATCATATTTTATACAAGACAATGACTGACAAATAAAAGATACTTACTCAATCTCAGCTTGACTTGATTACTCTTGAGTTAGCCCACAAATGGCTTATCTAGAAAATATAAAAAGAGTTGAGATGACTTTTGCTACTGATGATGAAACACTAAATGCAGTAAAAACACTTATGCAAACAGAATGAATTCTTCCCGCACTAGAATCAGCACATGCAGTAGCTCATACTATAAAACTAGCTCCAAAATTAAAAAAAGAACAGATTATAGTATGTAATCTGTCCGGTAGATGAGATAAAGATTTATTTATCACGGCTCCAAAGTTTGATGAAAAATTTATAGATTTTTTAAATGAATACATAAAAAAATATAATTAATACACATATTATGAAACAACCTATTATGACACATCTAGTTTGTGGTTATCCAAACATAGAAGAAAGCCAAAAACTAATAAACGTTTTAAACAAATATTCAACATTTATTGAAGTACAAATACCATTTTCTGATCCAATCGCTGATTGACCAATCATCACAGATGCGAATGAAAAAGCTTTGGAAAACTGAATTACCCCAAGTAAATGTTTTGAATTTTTAGAGAAAAACACTAAAAATAATGATACGAACATACTCATAATGACATACTATAACATTGTCTATAATTATGGAGTAGAAAAGTTTATAAAAAAATCAAAACAAATTTGAATCTATGGTTTTATAATACCTGATATGCCTTATGATGAAAAAGAATGACAAGAATTAATTAATCTTTGTAAAAAATATGACATAAATCTAATTCAAGTAGTTTCACCTACTTGTGAAGAAAAAAGATTAAAAGAATTATTCTCAATATCAAACTGATTTGTTTATGCAGTCAGTAAAAACATGACAACATGAAATAAAATAGATACCTGAAATGATTTTGAAAATTATATAAAAAAACTTAAAAATATTAAAAATATTCAAATTTGAGTATGATTTTGAGTAAAAACAAAAAAAGACATAGAAAATGTCTGTAAAGTAGCTGATTTTGCAATAATGTGAAGTGAACTTATTAGAATCCTAAATAAAAATTGAGTTCAATGAGTTGAAAATTTTTTTAATAATACTAACTAATACTTTTAAGAGATATTCCAAGGTAAATAATTAACAGGAATATCTCTTTTTTTATTTTCATCATAAATAGTTTTTATTTTCATACAATCTTCTAAATCTTTTTGTGTATATCATAAATCAGTGAATTTTGTAAAAAATTCATCATAAGCAATTTTTCAGTCTAAAAAATCTCTAAAACAACATCAATATTCTTCAAAAACCCATAATCATAATTTAAATTGTCTTACAATATTAGAAGAAAGCTCAATTTTATTATACACATTTAAAATTCTATTAATATCAATCTTCATTCTTTCCATAACTTGTTGAGACTGATTATTTTTACTATTTAAACTACCTAAATTTTCTTTTAAGCTATGCATTTATTCTAAATGTTATATTATAAGTTTCTTAATTTTTTATTTTATTTATAATCTTCCAAAATTGATATATCTGGATTTATATTAATCCTTTCAGATAAAGGTAATTTTGCAACTCTTTTTAATATATTATCCACTCTTAATGATATATTAGCCTCCTTTAATAAATTGCTAAGATTTGCCTGACTTTTTGCTTTTCAAGTTAATCTTGAAATATCCCCTAATATTATTGAAATCTTTTTATTTATATTATCAGATACTCTTCCTAGAGTATTAGTGTTTTTATCGTGAGATGCTCTATGAGTATTAACTCATTTTCTTGTTACTTTTTCTCAACAAGTATTACACTTTAAAATTTTTCAATTTAATGGAGTAAAAGTTGTTTCATTTAATCAACTTACAACAACTCTTTCTCTTGATGGACGAGATAATCATTTTTTCATATTTACATAATTAAAAAATAATTAGTTTAATTATAAATATTTTTTCTATATGTCAAGTTTGTGTTTGTAAAATTTTTATCATAGAAAAAACTTTACAAACCAATTAAACTACATAAAATAAAAAATATATTTTTAAAATTAAATTTATGATAAAAAAGTTTTTCTTCCCCGTAATGGGTAATTATAAAAAATTTTTTCAAACTACTTAAATTACAAAAATAAGTATTATATTTAATTTTTAAAAAAAATATTATGATTTTCATGAGTAAATTCCCTTTTAAAACACAAAAAACAGCTCAAAAAGTATCGGACAATAAATCAACTAGTATACTTTTACAAGCTTGATATATAAGACAAGTAATGGCTTGAGTATACACATATACTACCATATGACTTAAAGTTCTTGATAAGATAAAAAATATTGTAAGAGATGAAATGAACAACTATTGAGCATTTGAAACACTTATGCCAAGTCTTGCTCCTCGTGAACTATGGGAGATAACAAACAGATGGGATAATGTAGATGTACTTTTCCATATACCAGCAGCAAACAATAAAGAATATGCACTAAACCCTACTCACGAAGAAGTTGTAACACCTTTAATGTGAGAATTTATAAAATCCTACAAAGATTTACCAATGTGTGCATATCAAATTCAAAGTAAATTTAGAAATGAAAAAAGAGCTAAATCATGACTTCTAAGATGAAGAGAGTTTATAATGAAAGATGCTTATAGTTTTCATGCAGATAACAAAGAGTTTGAAAATTATTATGAATGAATGAAACAAGTATATTCAAATGTATACAACAGACTTTGACTTTGAAATGATACATACATAGTAAAAGCTGACTGATGAACTTTTACTGATAAATATTCTCATGAATTTCAAGTAAAACTTGATATATGAGAAGATGTTATATTTTATGATAAAATAAGTAAAGAAGCTTTCAATAAAGAAATAGCTCCATGTATAATTCCAACACCAAATATTAAAGATAATGAATTAAAAGAAAGACAAGATATTGAAGCTATTTGAGTTATTTGAGTTGAAGCATTAAGTAAAAAATTATGAGTTCCTGCTGAAAAATCTACAAAAACTATGATGTTTGATGCTGATTGAAAATTTATAGTTGCATCAGTAAGATGAGATTATGATATAAACACATTAAAACTTCAAAAAATTATCTGATGTAAAAACTTAAAATTTGCTTCACCTGAACAAGTAAAAGAGAAAACTTGATCAGAAATTGGCTATGCTTGACTTTATAATTTACCTGAAAATATTGAACTTTACATAGATGATTCTATAATTTGACTTACAAACTTTGAAACATGAACAAACAAAACTTGATACCATAGTATAAATGTAAATTTTGATAGAGATGTAAAAGAACCAGCAAAATATTATGACTTTAAAGAAGCAAAATTGTGAGATAGAAATCCAGAAACTCAAGAAATATATGAAGTATTTAAAGCTTCTGAAGTTGGAAATATATTCCCTTTAGAAACAAAATTTTCTAGTGCTTTTAACTTAACTTTTTTAGATGAAAACAACAAATCAAAAACTCCTTTAATGTGATGTTATTGAATTTGAGTTTCTAGACTTATGTGAGTATGTGCAGAATATTTTCTTGATGAAAACTGAATTGCTTGGCCAGAACAAATTGCTCCATTTACTAACTATATTGTGATTATCTGAGAAGAAAATATAGAAAAATGAATAGAAATATCAAATAGTTTATGATTAGACAAAAATGAAATTATAATTGATGACAGACAAAATGTATGATTTTGACAAAAAATGAATGATGCTGAACTTTTATGAATACCAAACATAATAATTATATCTCCTAAAACTCTAGAAAAAGGATGATATGAAATGAAAAAAAGATGAGAAAAAGAAAGTAATTTTATAAATTTATAAATTAGTCTATGAATCTTAAATTTGAAGGTCAACAAGATTTTAAAGCCCCAGAAGTATCAAATCTTTGAAAAGAAATAGTAAACATAATTGATTTAATTAAAGAAGATTTACTATGAATTTTAGAACAAATAAAAAACAAATTTCAAACAAAAAATTAATTAATACTTATCTTCTTTTATTATGAGTCTTAATCTTGATGAGTCAACATATGAATTAAAGTATTCTACTAAAGAAGAGCTTTTAACCATAGTTGACCCAAACTACAACAAGGATGATTATGCTGATTATTATAAACAACAATAGATTTTTTCATACAATCTTCATACAAAAAAAGTTTATAATATAAAAAATTAATCATTATATTATGAAAATATTAATAGTTGAGGATAACAAAATCCTTTCAAATAACATATATAAATTTCTAGAACTTGAATGAATTCAATCAAAACAAATATTTGATTGAATATGAATTCCTCTTGAATTAAAAAATGATTCATATGATTTAATCATAATGGATTTATGATTATGAGAACAAAACTGAATTGATATAATAAAACAAATCAGAGAATCAAACCAAAATTTACCTGTTTTGATTCTTACAGCTAGAGATACAATTAAAGATAAAATAAATTGATTTAATTCTTGAGCAGATGACTATCTAACAAAACCATTCAATTATGAAGAACTTATATTAAGAATCAACGCACTAATAAGAAGAAACTATACAAACAAAAATGATATCACTCATATTTGATCAATTGAAATAGATAAAAACAATAAAATAATCACAATGAATTCAACAGTAATACATTTAAGTAAGCTTGAATTTGATTTATTAACTTATTTAGTAAATTATAAATGAAAAATAATATCAAAAAAAGAATTACTTGAAAAGGTTTGGTGAGAATATGATGATTTTTTTCCATCAAGAACAGTTGATATATATGTATGATATTTAAGAAAAAAATTATGAAAAAACCTAATTGATACTATAAGATGAGAATGATATATAATTAAATAAATTTAATCCTTATGGATAATTATAAATTATTAAGAAAGTATAAAATCAAATTAAGCATATTTTTTGCTTTATTTGTTATGCTTTCTTTTTACTTAATTCAATGTATTTATATATGAATTCAATATGTTACTAACAATATTAATTCAGATGATATATTACAAAATAAACTATCCTGAATAATAAATATAATTGAAAATAAAAAAATATATTATGATCAAATAGAAAGTAAAGATAAAACTCTACAAAAAATAATAGTAAAAAGTCTTGAAAATTCCAATGTATATAAAAACTGAGAAAAAATAATAAATTTTACCATAATTGAACCAAAAAATATAACTAAATTATGAATATACAATGAATTTAACCAAAAATTTTTAATTGCAGATAAAAAAATAGAAAATGATACATATAAAATAGTTTTAAATACTGAAAATCCATATACATTGATACATTATTTTAAAGATATTATATTTTTTTCTATATTTTTAATCCCATTTTTTATACTATTTTTTATAGCTTGTTACTATTTTGTATGAAAATACTTTAAAGTAATTGAAGAAACAATACATTCTCTTGAAGATTTCACATCAAATATTAACCATGAAATGAAAACTCCTCTAACTGAAATAATATCAACCCTCAGTTTAGCAAAAAAAATAAAAAACTATGAGGAATCTATTGATATAAGCTTATTGTCAGCATATAAATTAAATAAAATTCTTGATAGTATTATATGAATAGCAAATCTATCAAATATTTCATATAGAAAAGAAAAATTTGATTTAATTCAAGAGATAAACAATATAATAAAAGATTTAAAACCTAAAATAGATGAAAAAAACATAACCATTCAAAAAAAATATACTCCAAAATCTTACTATTTAAAGATAAACAAAGAACATTTTTATTTATGTATGAAAAATATCATTTCAAATGCAATTAAGTATTCAAATGAATGATGAATCATAGAAATATGAATTAAAAATTGAGAAATAGAAATAAAAGATTATTGAATATGAATTGATAAAAATAATTTAAAAAATATATTTAATAGATACTTTAGAGAAAATTATAATTCTGAGGAATGATTATGAATATGACTCGCTATTGTAAAAAAAATTATTGATATTAATAATTGGAAAATAAACATAGAAAGTGAGAAAAACATATACACAAAAATTAATATTAACTTTTTATAAAATGAAAAAAATACTAATTTTAATAATATCAATATTAATGTCTTCATGTTCAAAAACTCAACTAAATTTTGAGGATTACAAAACAGAAGATACCCAACAAAACAATAATGTAGAATCAATTGATGAAACAAAACTTAATCAAGTAAAAAATCTATTAAAAAATGATACTGAAAACGATATTAAAAATATAACAGAAAAAACTGAAGATACTGAAATCACAAATACAAGTAGTACATCAAAAATAACATCAACAAAAACACCTATAACAAATACTAGTAATTCAAAAACACATAGCAGTACAAAACAAAACAATAATACAAACAATGAAATAAAAAATGAAACTTGAATTCTAACAAAAGAAGAGCTTGAAATAATTGAAAATACAAAAGACTGAGAAATTGATGAATTAATAAATATACTATTTAAAGACTTAAATTAATTTAATTTTTCATACAATTTTCATACAAAACAATAGTATAATAAAATTACATTTAATATATTTATTAAATATTTATTATATAACTTTACGTACATGAAGAAATTAATAAAAGCTTCATTGGCAATTATGCTATTAGCAATGCTAACAACAACATATGCTGATGATTCTAATTCTAATAGTGATGATTCAACTACAACAAATATGAGTTGAACTATTATGAAAAAACATCCATTGTTAACATGATCATGAGTAAAAATGAAGCCTATAACTTGATCATGAATGAAATTTTGAACTTGAATGATGTTTTGAACATGAGCAAGATTTCAAGAAAAGCTTGAACTTAAATGAGACATAAAACAAGCTAGAGAAGAAATGAAAAACCAAATAAAAGAAAATAGAGAAGAAATCAAAGATAATCTTCAAAACTTTAGAAAACAAAATTCTCTATCATGAGCATTTGCAAATTTAGATAGTGGGACAAAAACAAAAATTGAAGAACTTAGAACTACTCACCAAACAGATATAAAAGCATTAACTGATGAATACCAAATAAAAATTAAAACAGCAACTACTGCAGAAGAAAAAGATACTTTAAGAGAAGAACTTAGAACAAAGATTGAAGAATTAAATATAGCATATTATGAAGATTTAAAAACTCTTGTTTGAGATAACGAAAATGCTTTAGCTTGGGTTGAAGCAAGAAAAGAAATTGCAGAAAAAAATCAAGAATTAAGACAAGAAAACAAACAATCAAGAGAAACTTATAGATCAGATAGAAAAGAACAGGTATTACAATATAAAGAAAAATACAACTGACAATTATGAAAAACTATCAATAAAGTTGCAACAAAAAATCCTGATAAATTAGATAATTTGCTTACAAAAATTGAAGCTATGATGACTCAATTTGAAGCTAATACTAAATTATCAAATACTAATAAAGAAAAAATTATGGCTCAACTAACTGCATTAAAAGAATTAGTTGAAGATAGCATTGATTCTTCAGAATTAGAAAGTACAACTACTGAATAATCTCAAAAAAAAACATATTAAATATAAAGTTACAAGTAAAAATAGCTAAAATATAAATTTTAGCTATTTTTATTAATTGAAAAATTAATTAAATGACTATAATAAAAAATAAAAATTATTAAAATTTGCTATGAAAGAAATAAATTCAATAATAAAAAAATTAGAAAAAATCTGAAAAAAAGTATATATAGTTTGATGATACCCTAGATCAAAAATCCTTTGAATAAAATATAATTGAGATATAGATTTATCAACAGATGCAACTCCAGAAGAAATAGAAAAAGTACTTTTAGTAATCACTGAAGTTTGAAAAAAATACTGAACATTAATAATAAAAGAATGAAAGAAAATTTTTGAAATAACTACTTTTAGAGAAGATATATGAATACTAAATCATAGAAAACCTGTAAAAGTTAAATTCACTAAAAATCTAGAACTAGACTCAAAAAGAAGAGATTTTACAATGAATGCAATCTACTATAATCCTGTAAATGACTCATTCATAGATCCAGAAAATTGAATAACAGACTTAAAAAATAATAATATAAAATTTGTTTGAATACCTGAAAATAGAATAAATGAAGATGCATTAAGAATACTAAGATTTATAAGATTTAAAAACAAATACAATTTAAAGTGCTTTGATAAAGATTATTTTAGCATACTAAAAAATAATATAAATTTACTTAAAAATATAAGTATAGAAAGAATAAAAGAAGAATTTGAAAAAATTTTACTTTTAGAAAACAACATAAACGCCTTACAAGAATTAAAATTAATCTGATTTTTTGAAATATTTTTTCCTGAAATTGATCTCCTAGAAAAAACCCCATGATGACCTAGACACCATCTTGAATGAAATGTCTGGATTCACACATTAAAAACAATTGAAGAATTAAACAAAATCATAAAAAGATGATTTTTAATCCCTGATAAAACATGAAAAGAAACTAAGTTAAATTTATCAAAAAATGAAAAAACAGCACTTTACCGGACTATGTTATTACATGATATATGAAAACATAGTACTTTCTCAAAAGATGAAAATTGAAATGTTCATTATCTAAAACATGAGCTAATTTGACTTGAAAAATTTAACGAAATGAAAAAAAGATTTATCTTTACAAACAAAGAAAAAGAAATCATAAATTACTTAATTGAAAATCACCTAAAATTATACAAAATCTCTGAAATGAGAACTCTAAAATCAAGAAAATTTATGATGCACAAATACTTCCCTTACCTAATGATAATCTGAATTTGTGATCATCTAGGAAGAATCCCCGCAAAAAAAGATTTAATCATAAACCTAAAAATTTTTTACAAAGATTTCATGATAAAACTAAATAACAAAAAATTTATTACATGAAAAGAAGTAATAAAAAAATACCCTAATCTTAAATGATCTGAAATTAAGAAAAAAATTGATGAAATAAATGATAATATTTTAATTAAATAAAAAAATTTGCTTTTTTTAAAAAAAATGTTAGATTTATATTACATTTTGTAATATATTTTTAACATTTAATTATTATTTATGAAAATAAGTCTAAAAAAATATAATAAAATTCGCTTTATTATTGTAATCCTGATAGCTATAATAATCAGTCAATCTCTTGTATATGAAAACTACATAATACCTATCTTTGTAATTATAATATGAAGTTTAATTCTTTTTTTTATAAGAGGAAAAGTAAAAGAAATAATTGCAGATGAAAGAGATTATATAATCTGATGAAAAGCTGCAATATATAGTATACAAATTTTTTCTTGGATATGAGCTATTTCTATGTTTATATTATATTATTTTCAAAATAGTTATCCTATATTTGAAACAATAGCACAAACATTGTGATTCTTAATTTGTTTTTTAATGTTACTATATTCTTTTATATTTTCTTTATTAAACAAAGAATGAAAATTTAATAAAAAACTAATCCTATATACAATTTATTTAATTATATTAATATGATTTTTTTTATATTGATTTTTTCATATGATAATTAACAAAGATGAAAAATTAAAAGAAAATATCAATTACAAAATTGAAAAACAATTAAATATTCAATGTAATGATGACAATGATTGTGAAACACCTTGAGAATATCTAATAAGATCAAATTGCCCTTATACAAGCAAATGTATAAAAGACAAATGTAATGTTATATGTCCTAATTTCTAAATAATGAAAACAAAAATAAAAGAATTAAGAGCTAAATTAAATCTTACTCAAGAAGATTTAGCAAACCAAGTCTGAGTAAGAAGAGAAACTATTACTTTTCTTGAAAAATGAAAATATAATCCTTCACTTAAATTAGCAAAACAAATATCAATTGTTCTACAAGCAAAAATAGATGATGTATTTATATTTGAAGAAAACGATTTAAAGAAAGAAAAAGACTAAATAAATTTTTAGTCTTTTTCTTT
>JAQUWS010000013.1 GCA_028692735.1 Candidatus Altimarinota bacterium | reverse complement strand
AGTGAATGTCCCATCATGAGCATTTGAATCAAGACAAAAAATACATCTATTATTACATGATGATGATATACGGACCCATATTCTGTTTTGTTTTGTTGTTTTTTCTTTTAATATAAGGTTTGAGTTACTCATTATTTGATGTTAAAAATTTGTAAAGATTTAATGTAAGTTTAACTATACTATTATTTTTATCATAATAATCAATGTTATTTGATATTATTTTTTTATCTTCATATAATTTATTGTCTAAATTAAAACTCACTATTTTATCAATTTCATCAGGAGTTTCATAAAACAATATGTTTCATATATGTTTAGTACAATCTATTTTTTTTGTTATTATAATTTTTCATAAAGATAAACAATCTGATATTCTTGTTAAATCATAAAGATGTCTATTAATAGGTAAAAATATAATTTTTGATGACAATATATGTTTTGAAAAATTATCTGATGTGGTTAGATTAAAGTAAGTTATATTGTCTTTGTTATGAGTTGCATTAAAAAATTTAGTAAATTTTTTAATATTTATTCACGAATGATTAATTGGTCAAATTAAGAATTTCAAATCTGATTTTAATTTAATTAAATATAATAAATCTTTATAGTTTATACGACCTCATAAAGGAACAAATATATCATACACCATATTTATTTTTATATTCCTATTATTATAATAGTCTATTGATGCTGGATAATTTATATCAGAAATAAAATCTATTTTTGATCCTGAAAAAAGTTTTTTAATATTTTCTTTTGATAGTTCTAATTTATAGAAATCAAATACTTTTAAATCTGATAAATTGTTGAATTTTCTTTTTTCTTTATAGAATACATAATGTCAAAAAATAATTAACTTATAATCTGTAAAGTCTAGATTATTTAAGTTTCAGTAATAATTGAAATATATAATAAATGTGTGTTTATTATTTTTTAATTTTAACAAGAATTTTTCATAATTCATAAAATTAATCTTAGTGTATTTTGTCCGATTTATTTCTTCTTTTTGTATTGTACAATAATTAATTTCTTCGAAATTAAATTTATTTATGATATCTAAAAACAATCTTTCTTGATCTATCCTTGTATTATCATCTGATATAATAAATATTTTCATATAATTGTTTATAAGTATAAAAAGTTCTTTTACAAAATTTTTGTGAATAAGTTATCAAAGGTTGATACTAATAATATATTTTTTTTCAGTGTTTTTATAAGTGTCTTTTCTATTTCTTCAAATTTATATGATATATTATTGTTATCTTTTACTCTAAAATCATATCATATATCGTTTTTAGAAAAATAATACTTTTTATTTTTGTTATATTTTTCTATTACCAAGATAATATTGAAGTTATCTAAAATAAATATAATATTTATTGATTTATTAAAAAAAATTTGAATATCCTGGATTTCTATATCTAGAATAACTTTGCTAATATTTTTTCTAATTAACTCTTCTAGTGATGAGATTTTTTCGTTTTTCTTGTTAAAAACTTTATTTAAAGTTATTCAGCATTCACACACTTGTTCTCAACATATAATTTTTCTTTCTTTACTTATTATATCAAATAATTGAGATATATCATATCTTATTGAATCAAGCATATAGCATGGTCAAAATGTTATATATCAGTTATGTGATATCTGAATTTCTATATAATTTTTTGACACATAATAACAATCAAATCACTTGAACCTATTTAATCAATTATTACGAATATAAAACATATCTGTTTCCAATTCTTCATCGTTTTCAAATTTAACTAGTAATTTTTCTTTTTCATGATTTTTATTAATTTGTATATAAAAATCTAAAATGCATTTTGAATATGATGTGGAAACAACTCAATTTTTTGTGATTAAATCATAAAAAAATTGAGTTTCTTTTATTTTTGTTTTTTCTATTATATTTTTTAATACTTTATCAAATTCATAAATCTTTACTTGAGAATCAGGTAATAAAAATTTTATGTTAAATGAGATATTGTTAGCTTTTAACATTAATATGTTATCTATAAAGATTTCATCTTTATCTAAATATTCAAAAAAATGATATGAAATGTTGAAAGCAAAATTTTTTATATTTTTATGTTGTTTTAATTTTTCTATTTCTGAAGTGAAGTTTTGTATTTTATATAAATTTGTTGTAACTTGAACATAAAGTTTGTCTATATTTAATAATTTATCTACTATTTCTATTAAATCATTGTTTAAAGTTGGCTCTCATCATGTTATGTCTATATAAATATCACGTTTATCTCATATAGTCCTTAATTTGTTTATTGTAATGATTATCTTTTCAAAATAATCTAGAGTCAATCTTTCTGGAGATGTTTGATGTCATGCAGTACAATAAGCACACTTAAAATTACATATATTATTTATATGAATTATAAAATTAATAGAATTTTCTAAATTTTTTATACTTATTATTTTTTTATTCATTTTTTTATTTAAAAAAAAACAATGTAATTATTTAATAAATTTTTTCCTAATAAAATCTATCATATATAAAATCATCAAACTCTCTATCAGTAAAAGTTTTTGGTATTATTTTTTCTTTATTATGCAATATATAATTAGATAAATAATTATATTTATCTAAATCAATATGATCGTTATCATATTCATAAAGTGTCATATTTTTCTTCTCTGCTTTTAGAATTCAGTCTGATCTATTAATTACTCAAACTATTTTTGTTCATAATCTATTAACAAATTCTTCAGCAATTTTAATCTCTGAATTATTACTTCTTAGATTTAAAATTATTCAAGAAAGTCATATTCAATTTTTCTGATAATTTACAACTGCTTTAGCAATATTATTTGCGGCATAGAGACTCATAATTTCTTCTGATATCACTATATAAACATGATCAGCAAATCATATTTTTAAAGGTGAAGCAAAACCTCAACAAACTACATCTCATAGTACATCAAATATAACAACATCGTATTTTCAATTATCTAATATTCATATTTCATCAAAAATTTCAAACATCAAAGAGATTCATCTTCATGCACATCAAATTCAAGCTATTGGTCATCAAGCTTCTATACAATCAATTCAAAATCTTCATTTATGAATAATCATATCTTTTGTGAAATCATATACATCTCTATTCTTTGTTAGTTCAATAACAGTTGGGATGTCTCTAACTCAGTTTAATATTCTTTTACATGAATCATGTTTTGGGTCACATCAAACTTGTAAGACTTTCAATCATCTTTTTGCAAAAGAAACTGATAAATGAGTTGTTGTTGTTGATTTTCCAATTCAACCTTTTCAATATATTACTATTTTTTTCATAACCATATGTATAATTATTTTTTTATATTTATTGTATTATATAATTTTTCTATAAATAATATAAATTATCCTTATTAAATTCATTATAAATTCACTCTACAAAATTTAAAATCCCTTTAAACCCCATGTAAGGAGTATTAACCAAATAATGTTTATTATATGAAGGAAATCAAAATTCTATTTTATAATCAGATTTTATTTCAAATTCTCAGTTACATATAATTAGATTAATTTCTTCTTTAGAATGATCACTTTCTTTGGCTTTTTTACTTCAAGAATAACTATAGGTTTTTATATGATCCATTCATAAAAAATTTCATATATCTATTATTCATGATTCTAAAAAAGTATCTCAAGCATATAAAAATTTTTTTCATATAAATTTACTAGAATCTAAACAATCTATTTTCTGTTTAACTTCATTGAATTCTGATTTTATAACTTCATCTATTAATTTATTATCAACTCATAATTTTAATCATATTTGTTTTATAAATTTGATTGTATTTTTTATTCAAAAAGGAATTTCTAAATCAATATATTCTATAGACATTCTTTTTGATAAAATTTTTGTTGCCTGTTTTCAGTATGGAAATGATATAATTAATGAAGATAATTCAACTTTTGATAAGTCAATCATTTTTCATCAATCAAGCCATATTGAATTTATTTCAACTCATATTAAATTTAACAGTCTTTTAATTTCTTCTATATTTCCTCTACAATCTCATTCATTTCTATCATAGAGATATCAAATAATTGAAATACCAAATTTATTTTTTATTTTTGTTTCATCTAATTTTATATATTTTGCTAATTCTTTTAATAAATCTCAATATCAGTCTAGCCGAAATTTATCAGTCTTCGATGGGATAAAAATAAAATCTTTTTGCATATCACAATATATATTTTCATATTGATTTGCAATTAGTCCAGTTACAGGCATACAAGTAACTATTCATAATGTAAAATTATTATTTTTTTCTATAAATGTTAACTTTCTTTTTATTTCATCATCATATCATCTCACGATTTTATTTGGCATAATTCATGAAAAATAAATTTTTGTATCTATACTTGCATCTTTTAATTTTGAAAATAAGTCATGGGTTTTGTAAATCATATCTGCCTTATAAAATACGCAATCAGGACCATCAACAAAAAGTGCAACATCTTCTAATGCATTCACTCCCATAAAAATTCATGTCAAGAAAGGGCTACCATATATTTGGGAATATTTTTCAATTAAATCCATATAGTTTATATTAAATTATTTAAATAATCTACTTTTTCACATTTTTTTATAAGAATATTAAAACTCTTATAAAATCACTCTATTGCATATTCTAAATCTCAAATTGAAAATTGTTCCTTGTTTCTTCAAAGAATTCTTTTATCATTTGATATCTCTGAGTAGTATAATTGTATTTTTTTATCATTTAAAAATTTTTCTAAATCTTCTTTTTTGTTTGATGATACTATATTGAAATTATAATTTTTATCTAAATCATTTTTTTTATTAAATTCATCTATATATATTTTATATGTATTTTTTGTTGGATGAACAAAAAAATTTAGGTGAAATCCCATATCATTTAACATAGAAATTATAGTTGTTCACCTAAAATCATCCTGTAAAAAATGAATAACATGATAATCCTGAATAATAAATCAAATTTGGTATTTATTTGCTTTTTTATATAAGTCTTTATTTATATTTATAAAATTTGAAAAAAATATATTTAATTTATTTTTATAATTTTTAACTCAATATTTTTTTAATATACTTTCATATAATGTATAGTTCATTTTTATTCCATAAGGTACTTTTAATTCAATATTTGCTATAGGATAAAGCTTAAAAATATTTTGAGCTTTTTGTTCTCTTCAAGAAAAAAATACTGCAAATTTATATCATAATATTTCTTCAATATCTTTTTTATTAATATTTGGAAGTAATATATTTCAAACTTTTATTCAAAATTCCTTTTCTAGATTGTTAACTATTTCATATGTGTTTTTGTTTTTATTTAATCAAAAAAATAATATTTCTTTTTTCTTTTTTATATCTATATTTTTTATATTTTTCAAATAATTAATTACTGCTTTGTAGGAACTGTCAATGTTTTGATCAGAATATAAAATTTTATCTTTAGGTATTTCATTATAATAAAATATTGATTCAATATCGTCTCACATTATAACAGAAATACATGTTTTATTAACCAGAAGCATATCATAATTTGAAATAAACTCTTTATTACTTAATATTTCATTTATTTTATTGTTTCATCAAATTGTTATTGATTCGTAGTCACTTATATTTGTATATAGATAAGTTGATATTTTTTTACTATTTTTTTCTCAAAAATAATTAAAATCATAGTTTTCTGAAAAATTAGGTAAAGAAGTAAAGGTTTCTTTTGGTCAACTACATTTTGAACATTCATAATCACTATGATATATATCCAAAATTGACTTATCTTCAAAAGTAAATTCATTTTGGATTTTTCTTCTATATGAATAATCATCCAAAAAACTAAAATTTAGTTTATAATCTATTTCATAATAATTTAATTTTTTTATATCAAAAATATTGATAAAATCAGTTTCTTCTCAAACTTTAAAAAGATTAAGTTTTTGTGATATTAAATATTTTATAAATAAATCATTATATTTTTTTATAATTATATATAGTAGTTTTCAAATAGTTGTATCTTCTCATTTATATTTATTAATAATCAAAGTTTCACCTTTATATGATATTCAAAAAAATATAAAAATGTTTTCTTTATTAATACTTATAAAAAACTCATTATATAAATAAGTAGTTTTTATTAAAAAATCATCGAAATTTTTTCTTAGTATTTTTTCAATAATTATAAGAAATTTATCCATATTATTTCTTTTTAATTATAAAACTATTAATTTTTTCTTTAACATATTTTTCTCATACAAAGTTTATCCAATTTTTATAAAATCATAAGCAATAGTTATTAAATTTACAAGTTTCACATTCTTCAAATTTCTGTTTTTCTTTCCATAAGAATTCATATGATCTTAGATTTGGTTCATTAACATCTCAATTAATTTTATTATTTTCAAGTTTTTTTAATCTTTCATATTCAAGATTATACTCAGGATAATTTAATATACAAAGAGGAGGACAAACAAAATGAAAATCTGGTAATATTTTATTTTTTTCACATAATTTAACTATTTTATCAATTTCGTTAATTTCATCTTGAGTGTATTTTAGAAGAACTTCTTCTTTATTTAGATTTGCATATCAGTTTGGTTGAACAAATCAAAAAGAAAACTTATATAATCTTTTATCATTTATTCTCCTACATGAAATTATTTTTATAAATCAGATTTTTAATAATAATTTTATATAATCATTTAAATAAAATATATTTATTTTTGTCACAACTATGTTTATATAAATTGATATTTTTTTGTGAATTTTATTATCATAAATATATTTAACCCAATTTATAAAATCATCTATATTATAATAAACTCATAATTTTTTATTTATATCATCATTTCATGAATGTTGTGCTAAAAATATCTCATTTAATCAAGCATCAATTAATTTTTGAACATATTCTTTATCTTTAAATAATTTTGTTCAATTTGTCTGGATTTCAACTACTCAAACTCATATACTTTTTGCTAATTTTATATAATCTAATAAGTTTTTATTTAATGTTGGTTCTCATCATGAAAAAGACAAAATAAGTCTTTTTCTTTGTAGTTTTGTATATTTTTTTACTAAAGATAATATTTTATAAATTACTTCTTTTTTTGAAACATCTTTTTCTCAATAATTATTTGTTTCAATTACATTACAAAATTTACATTTCCAATTACATTTGTAAGTAACTCTAATTATTTCATTTATATATATTTTTTCCGCATTTCAAGCTATTGACATAATTAGTTTTTTATACAATTAATTTCATCTAATCAATATAATTTTTCATAATGAATTGATGGCCCCCAACATATTTTTTTATATTTACAATCTTTACATTTTTTTCAGTTTTTCCTCATCCTTGGCGATGTTTCTCATCTATCTAATAAATCTTCTTTATGAGTGATTTTTAACCTTGTTTGATAATCATAATCATCTGTTAATTTTATATATCTTTCTATTTTATCTTTTGGAAATACACAAAAAGGAAAATCAACAACTTTTATAATCATTTCTTTTTCTTCTCAAAATTTAACTAATTTTTCTATTTCAGTAATACACTCGGTATAAGTTGGTGATATATTTTCTAATACATATTTTTTTCAATAATACTTGTAGGCTATATCTGGATATGTAATTGCTATATTTTTTATTCAGTTTGCTTCTAAAAACTCTACTAAATTAAATAATTTATTTTTATTGTCTTGTGTTATAACTATATTTGCTTTTAACAAGGTTCATTTCCAATATTTTTTTATATTTTTAAACACTCACTCCCAATTCACATAATTCTTTGTTCTTGATATTTTTTGTTGATCTTCAACTGATATAGCTTCAACTGATAAAAACAACTCATCTATAAAAGGTAAAAATTTGCTCGCTTGGTTATCTATATGTAAGGTTGTGCAATTTGTAGTAACAAGAATTTTATATCACAATTTTTTTCATATTTTTAGAGAATCTAAAAATACATCATGTATAAATGGTTCTCATCATAAATAAGTAACATGATTATATCAATCTTTCTTATATTTTATAAGTTTTTTTAATATATCATATTTTGTTACTTTTTTATTCCATGCTTGTTGCATATTTGGATATTCCATACAGTATGTACATTTTTGGTTACAGGTCCATCATGTATAAATCTCTAATCTTTTATAGTTCATTTTTATTGTTTAGATATTTAGAAAAATAATCCATAAGTTCATGTAATTGCATCTGCCCTTTTATATCTTTTATAATAACTTTTTCATAAACTTCAATTTCTTTTGTTTTTGATTTCATATCTATTTTTTCATCTAATGACAGATTATCTAAGTCACACAAAAATAATTTATCTTTGATTTTTGCTCATATATGAGTTGAGACTATATCACTAAAATAGACTTTTAAATCAGTATTTATAAATAAACTTCAGTTTATTAGTGAACTATTGTATCACTTATTGCTTTGAAATCAATAAAGTTTCAATTGTTTATCACTTATAGCTTTATCTAGTATTTTTTTCATTATAGTTGATAGATTTAATAGATTTTCTTTTTCCCAATTTTTTGTGAAATAAACTGGTAAAATATTAAAATTTTTGTATCAATTATTATATATTTTTATAAATTGATTGTATGCAGTTTCTTCTTTTTTAGGAGAAATAATTAAATTAAAATATGTTTTATCTTCTAAATTATATTTGTCAATAAAAGAAAATACCTCTTCATAATCAAAAATTTTTTCACTATCTATACTAAAAAAAATCTTACTAAAATATATTTTAAAATAATTTAATATTTCATCATTTAAGATACTTGTATTTGTAACTATTTCAAATTGATTGTTTATTTTTTTGTGTGTTTTCTCTATTATATATTTTATATTTTTCCATACTAAAAGTGGTTCTCATCAAAAGAATTTAAAACTATTAATACTTTTATAATTTTTATTTATAAAATTTACTATCATTTCTATATCTTGATCTGATAAAGTTTTGTTATTTTTAATAACATCACAATATGAACAATTATAATTACAAGTAGTTGTTGTATGTAATATAATATTAAATTTATCCATTATATTTTATTAAAAATTGTATTTATAAAATTTACTATATTAAAGTTTACTTTTGAGTAATCAAGACAATTCTTTTTATACTCATTTAATATTATTTTATCTTCTATTAAGAATTTAACTTTCTCTTTAAAGTCTTTTGTATCTCAATTTTTATAGGTTACTCAAAGTTTATTTTTTACTATTGTCTCAACAAGTAATCAATCATTATATGGTACTACGACTGGTTTTCATGAACAAATAGAAGTTATAATCATTTTTGTTCTATCATCATTATTATATTCTTCTAAATGACAAAATACTCAGATAGTTGATAAAATAAATGCTCATAAAAATCAATAATAATTTTGTATTCATCTATAATTATCTAAAAATCATTTTATATCATGATTTTCATCACTTACCATAATTCATTTATATTTTCAGTCTAATGAATTTAATATAGAAAAATCTCTTGCCCATGTCATTCATCATGATAGTATTATATCACCTTGGTTGTCTAAATTTATGATAGAATAATTATTAATCAAAGTACAATCTTGTGGAAGAAAAAATCTGTTTAATTTTACATTTTCATAATTTATAAATGAGTCTGTTATATATCAAACATGGTTTCTTTTCATATAACATGTAAAAATATTTTTATATCAAGTACAATCATGATTTATATCACTATCCGCCAATACTCAATCTGAACCAAAATTATCAAGCATACTTCAATCTATCATAAGATTAAATTTCTTTGATTTTCCTCTATAATAATATTTTAAAGAAAATATTTCTGTATCTTGGTTGATTATAGAGTCTATAAATTCATCATCTAATCATTCTTGGTATATAAATTTTACATTTGGATTATTTATCATAAGTTCATTTATATATCATTCTTGGTTTAATGGTTGTCACCAAAATCAAAATCAAAATTTATATAAAACTGTTAAATTAATTTTAAAATAATTACAATATGATATAAAGTTTTTTTCAATAATTTCCTCAAAACCTCATCATTTTAAAATTATTAGTATTTCTTTTTTTGTATTATTGTCTTTATAGTTTGATTCAAAAAATGAGTTTATTTCATTTAAGAAAGTATCATAGATTATTTGTTCATATTGTATTATAAGTTTTACTATGTTTGCTACAGAAGAATTTGATATATCATCATCTTTGTTATTGATAAAATTTAAAATATTATTTAAATTATCAAATTTATATATATAAAAATATAATAGTTTACTTTTTTTTGTATATCTTAAGCTATTTTTTAATGAGACTTCAATTATGTATCTTCAGTAAAAAATGATTATTTTAGATAATGTATAATCATATGTATAAATATAAATTTTTTTTCAACTAAATATCTTATCAAGCAGTGATTTTAAACAAAAATTATTCATATTTATTGTAATTATATAGATGTTGTCTTAAAAAATTTATTGTATATATATTTCAATTTTTCTCATTAATTATTAGATCTTTGTATCAAAATATATCTTTGTTATTGAAATTATATATAAAAAAGAGTTTTATAAAATTTAAATTGTTATATTTATCTAAAATATCTTTAATTTTTTGTAATAGATTTTGATCATATTTTGTTATAAATATATCAATATCAATAAAAAATTGTGGTTTGTATTTATTTGAAAAATTTATTATTTCATCTAATAAAGTATCTGACACATCTTCTATATTTATTTGAATATTTCAAAGTCATGTTTTTAATATTTCTTTATCAAACTTAAATTTAGTGTTTACTAATAAGGAAATTTTGTAAAATCAAATTTTTGTGGAGTCCTTAATTAACTTTTGTATAAAATTATTATTTCAGATAGATGTTGGGATTATTAAATGTCTTATATTTGAATCATAAATCTTTTTCAAGTTAATCTCTTTTGATAAAATCTTTATTGAATTAGTATTTTTTATAAAGTCTCAGAAAAAATCTATTTTATAAAAAATTGGTTTAAGTTTTTGTTTTCATATATAGTTGTGCCATAATCATGAACAGACATTGTTATATAAACACTTTCTACAATCACTTTCTTGATATTTACTATTATCATTTAAATTACTTATAGAAAATTTATCATCAAAAAATAATCTTTTTCTGAAATCTAAGTTTGTATTATATTCAACTGAAAACTTATTCTTATCAATATAACATAAAGGAATTCAACAAAAGTGAGAATTTATGCTTATGTTATTTTTTTTAACGTAAAAAAGTGAATAATTATAAATGTAATGAATTTCTTCAAAACTAACGTAAAGTTTTTGAAAATTTATTTTTCAATATCAATTTGGTTGTACTACTCATATCTCTATATCTGGTTTTTGAAACTCTTTTATAATAAATTTTATAGTTTCTATAAAATTATCTTTATTTATTTTATTAATTATAACATTTATTGTAAAACGAAATCACATTGATTTAACTAACTTTATATTTTCTACAACTTTTAAAAAATATTTATTATAATCAACTCATAATAATTCATTAAAACTTTTTTTATCTATGGTGTGAAAAGAAATTAAAAAATCATTTACATTGTTTTTTAAAAGCCATAATAAAAATTTTTTATCAAACATTGTAGCATTTGTTTGCATATCAATTGTTCCGATATTTATATTGTTTTTTGTACAGAATTTATTTATATATTTCACGAGAAAATATACTTCTTTTTTAAACAAAGTTGGTTCTCATCATGAAATAGTTACATACAAACTTGAAATATATGAAGTTTTTATCTTCTCGTGAAATTGTCTAATTAGTGAAGTATATGATTCTTTATAACTTATTTCTTTTTCATTCTCTTGTGTAACATTACAAAAAATACATTTGTAATTACATGTATTTCATATCCTTATAATTATTTGTTCATGTGAGTTTAAATTATCATTGTTATCCATAAAATTTACAATTATCTTTTATAAAACAGTAATTACATCTTTTTTCAACATAGCAAAATGGAGTTAATAGTTTTAATCTATCAACATCTTCTTCTCAAATTTGGTTTAAAATTCAGTTTTCATAATCATAGTAATTTGTAAAATCTCCGAAAAAATCTTTACTAAATTTTATAAATTTTGCATTTATATTCAATTTTATTAATGATAAAAAAAATAAATTTATATATTTTTTGTTATCATAATAATCATATTCTAATAAATCTTTATATTTATCATAAGGTCTATCAAATGGAAAATAATTAATAAATTCAAAATTATTTACATTATATTTTTTATTTAAGATAATTATATCTTTATACAATCTTTTTATATTTTGATTATTTATATGAATAATAGCTTTATAATTTATTTGAGAATCTTTAATTAAACTTATATTTGAGATAAGTTCATGAAGAGTTATTCATCAGTCAACAATTATATTGTGATTTTTTTCATCAAATGAATTAAAATAAAATCAAATTGATGTTAATCCTGAACTTATTAAATTTCATAAATAATCTTTATTCAATCACAAAGTATTTGTTAAAACTCCTATTGATTTATATCAGAAACTTTTACTATATCTAATAATATCAATAAAATCATAATGCAGCAATGGATTTCATCAATAAAAATTAATAATTTTTTCTTGAGAATTATTTTTTAATTTTTCAATTATATAATTTGTATCCTTGTATTTATCTTTTGTTCTATATGATTGTTCAAGGCAGTATAAACAATTATTATTACAAGTATTTACTATTCTTAAATCCATTATTTTTTTGATTAATTAATTATTTTATTACTTATATCACTTAGTGGATCTAATAAATCATAACTTCAATAAGTTATATTTGCATCCATTCTTGATCATCATTTACATTTATCTTTGTATAAACAATCTTTACATTCTTTTGGTAAGAATCCATCATTAAGCATTTTTTTTGTAAAATCTGAGTTAAATACATCTTTGATTTTATCTTTATTTATATGCCAAAAATTATTATCATATGCACTCATAAGTTGTATGTATCAATCTGTTGTTATGATAGTTTTTACATCATGACTATCAGATAATACTCAATCAATAACCTTACTTGATTTTTCTAAATCAGAAGTAACGCAAAATGGGACTGGATCAACTATTTTATAATTAAATCAAAATTTATTATTTAGTTTATATATTTTATTTATTGCCATAATCATCATAGTTTTTGTTGCTCAACTATTATTTTTTGTTCAATAAAATCTAAAAAACTGCCAATTATGTATGTTTATTCAACAATTTTTTCAAAACTCATATACTTTTTCTAAATTTAAAATATTTTTCCGATTTAATATAGTTAAAAATTCTAGTGTTATATTTTCAAAATTATTAATTTTTCTTAACTGGGTAACTTTTTCTAGAAACATATTATTGAATTTATCAGGAATTTTTTCAATTCAAAAAGTCTTTTTTAATCATAGTAGATTCACTCATAAATAATCTTTATTATTAAACTCATGCATTGAAACCATTATATTGACACTATAATTATCATTTAATTTTTTTAATATTTCATCACTAAATAATGTTCAATTTGTGTTTATGTGTATAAAAAATCATTTTTGCTTTAAATAATCTAATATATCCCAAAAAAAATCAGCTAAAAATGGTTCTCATCATGTCAATATAACAACTCTAGTTTTATTTTCATACAAATTATCAATTATTTTTTTCCAATCATCTAATCATAAGTTTTTCCTTTTATTTCTTTCTTTTAAATCATAATCAATATCATTAAAACAATAATAACAAAAAATATTACATTTGCTTGTTATTGTTAAAACTACTCAAAAAGGAATATCTTTATAATATTTTTTTTCTTCAAAAAAATTGAAGTCTTTTTTTAAAGAATTTGATAAACTTTCTTTGATATTTTTTTCTAATTCTTTGTTTTCTCAATATATTTTCCAATTTATCACATTTATTTTTTCTTTTTTATTTATGTAATTTTTATGAACAAAAAAAATATTATGTTTTTTATCATTACTATCTTTAAAAACTAAATGCATATTACCTAAACTTATTTCTTCTATTTTTTCTAGGAAATAATTATTAAAGTTTTTTTTGTATTGTATGTTTGGAAATAATACCAAAGAATAGAATATTTTTTTTATCATAATTTTTTATTACCAAGGAAAGTAATTATTTTCCCATGTTAAATTCATATAATTACATTTTTTTCTCATTAAATTTAGTACTTTTGTTCTATAATTGATTTCATCTTCAGTTATTAAGTCATTTTCTCAAAATTGAAAGATACATTCTTTGTTTGAGTATAAATTAAAAATATTTTCATCATAATATTTTGCTAATTTTAAGTATTCAAAAAATTCTTTTCTTGTTTCTGTTGGATAACAATAAATTATCTGGTTTTCTATGTAAACATGTTTATTGACTTTTCTTATATCCTCAATTAGATTTATAACTGATTGAACAGTGTAAGGTCTATTCATAAGTTTTAGGATTCTATCACTAAATGATTGGATTCAAAGTATCATTCTTGATATTTTATGAGCATTTTTTTCTATAGTTTTGAAATTTTTTAATAATTGTGTTGGTGAAATATAGTTTAGATTAATCGTATAATCTCATTTTATTTCACACATTTTATTAAAAAGTATTCAAAAGTTTAATCAGATATCTAATCAGTAACTTCAACAATCTTCTGAAACTAAGTTTATATCCTTAAATCCATCATTTACTGCATTTTTAAATTCTTCTAATATGGACTCCATAGGTTTACTTTTTACAAATCAAATAGATTTCTTTATAGGACAAAATGAACAATTATTTGCACATCACCTTGAAACCTCTATGTAAAACCTATTTTTTGTAAATTTTGAATCACTATAAAATTTATCTACATCAAAAGTTGTTATATCAAAAAACTTTTTATTAATTGGATCAATAATATCTTCTACTTCTTCAGGTTCATGAGCTTTTACTAGGAATTGATTATTTTTTACTTCTATTTCTTCAAGTTTTGAACATCAAAAAAATATTGTTTCTTTGTTAGAACTATTGATTGTATCCATATATTCTTGATAATATGGACTATAATGATTACATGTGTTAATTATAAATGTATCTGCTTCATCTATATTATTTACAAAATTATATCAGTTTAAAGATAAATATGTTTGTAATTTTAAAAAATTAGCTTTTGAAGATGAACATTTAAAATCTCTAGTAATACTTTCATTTTTTATATCAAATACATAAATTTTTTTCATATTATTCAAATGAGTCAATAAAATCTTTTTTTCATCTATATGAATCAATATAGTTTTTTCTTAGTTTTTCAATTAATTTTTCTTTTTTTTCTATTTCATTATCTTTATATGTCTTATCATATTGTCAGAAATATGTCATATCATAGAGATTTGTGTAGTTTATATTGTATTTAAAATCATCATATGTTTCTCATGGAATTCTATAAAACAAAAAATTTTTTATACTTATTTTATCACTTGTTTCTCTCATCTGTTTAATCAAATTCACAATATCATTTTCTTTGTAATCTAGATTTAAACTTTCTAAAACTTTATTGTTTAAACTCTTTGACGGCATAAAAATAAATTTTATCTTATTGAAATTATCTTTTATCTTTGGAAAAAATTTTATTACATTTGATATATTTGCATAATCAACAATCAAGCTATAATATCAGTTTATTTCACACATCTTATTGTATAGTTCATCAAATGTATATCATATATCATTTCAATATCAAAACACATCATCTCACATCAAAAGTATTTTATAGTATCACCTATTTACAATAAATTTAAATTCATCTAATACATCTTTTAAGGCTTTACTTGATGACTTTCTATCTTGTGTATATTTTTTTTCATAACTACAAGGTGTAATTATTTTTTGTGTTAAGTTTATAGATATAATCCTATCTTGATCTGGATATACTATTTCATTATGGTTTATTTGACTTGATAATATATCTGAGAATTGTATTTTTGTTCAAAAAATTTTTTCAAATTCAGCTTCTTTATTAACTCATATAAATTTATAAACATATGGTAAACTTGATATGTTTTTTGAAGTTCCTACAAGTTGTCAATATATGATTATTTTTTTACTATCTTTGTATTTATCAAAGATATAAGAAGAGTAATCTAGGACTCTTTTTTCTAAGTCTGTAAAATATCAAAAAGTACTAATTACAATATAATCTCCTTGTTCTTCATAAGTAACAAGCTCATTTCAATTTAATTCTAAATATCTTTTTATTTTTGCCCTTAGCAATGCTCACTCTCTTGTTAAATCAAAAGATAAATCTTTAAAAAATATTTTCTTCATATTTTATTTGTATTGTGAAATATAATAATTTATTTTTTTTATTCATCAATCAAGTGAAAAATCAATTCAAATTTCTTCTTTTATATTATCTACTTTTGGAATTAATATTCAACTAAAATAATTCTCTATTTCTTTTTCTATTTCTTTGTTTTCTTCTTTATAATAATAATATTTTATTGTTGAAATCTTATCATTTTTGTATCTAAATAAGATATCAAAAGGTTTATATTTTTCAAATTTTTTGTAAAGTAAATTGTTTTTTAGAACCTCGTTTCATAATTTTTTTATAAAACTATTAATTGGGAAATACATTTTTTCTTCACTAATTCAATTTTTATTTAAAGAAAAAGAAATAAGCACTATCTCATTTTTAGTTCTTTTAAAAAGGATTTCATCAAACTTATTAAACTTCATATTTTCTGAAACTATTACATCAAAATACAATTTAATATCGTTTAATTTTCAATCTAAAAAACTAAATGAAAATGTTACAAAATCTTCTTTTAAATTGTCTTTATATAATTCATATTTTGTTTTTAGTTTTTCTAGAAAACTTTGATCAAAGAATAAATCAAAATTATCTAAAAATCTTATTTTAGTTCAAAAATATGAAAACCTTACTATATTATTTTTAAGTACTTTTTTCTCATAATCATATTCATAGGAATAATCAAAAAGTTGAGAATCATTTGAAGACATATAATTAATTGAATTTTTATGGTAATCGTTTTTGATGATTTCATAAACTTTTTTTATATCATTATCTGATTTTAAAAGAAATTCATCTAATATTATTTTATCTTCCACTTAACAAGTTTTATATTTTAAATTATGTTTTTATAATAATTTATTTAATAAATATAGCAAGAGTTTATTTGAGTTCACATTTTGTTTTTTTGATTTCTGATATAGTCGAATCAAAATCTTTTATAATCTTTTTATTTTCATAAAACAAATTTGTCACATTTCTCATATATTTACTACAATAAACATTGAAATGAAAACTTAAATTTCATTCATAATTAATCTCAATTTCTTCATTAACGATTATATAATTATCATCAATTTTGAATAAATTGTAGGCTATACAATTATCAAATGGACAGATATTTTTTTGAGTACTTATTGTATCATTTTTTTTGTAAATTATTATTGTTATATTATCAAGTTTTGCTTCAATACATCAATTAAATAAATTATGACTTGATTCTCCTTTGATAAATCTAAATCAAATACTTTTTAATAAATATATAAGTTCTTGAAAATAATGTGATATAAACAAATCTCAACTGATTTTTTTATTTTTATCTTTATAATAATTAAGAAATTTTATTATATCTTTAATTTCTTCTTTTGTATTTATATGATATATAAAATCAAAACTTATATTTGGATATATTTTAGAAATATTTTCAATAGATTCTGCTTGTTTTTCAGTATAATATGGTTTTATTTGTAGAGAAATATTATTAAATCAATTTTCTATAAAAAATTTTATGTATTGCATTGAGTCTATATTTTCAAAAAAATCTATTCAAAACAAAAAAATTGAAAAATTTTTATCAAATTTTTCATTTATTAAATTTAGAGTATCAAAAAACTTCAGAAAACTTATCTCTTCTTTTATTCTTTCTACTTCACAATTCTCACAATTTGCTGGACAATTTTTACCTATTTTTATAAGTAAAGTGGCATTACTAAAAGTTTTAAACATCTTTTTCTAGAAAAATATTACAACTATTACAATTATTACAATCTCATGGACAACTTTTTATTCTTTCAAAGAAATTATATTTTGTCAATAAATTATTATCTATGTATCAAATATGTTTTCTCATAAATTTATCAATATATAAATCTAGAATATCAAGTAAATTTCAATCATATTTTTCTTCTATATATGCATTTAGCATCTTCTCTATCACGATTGTTGACAATCATCTTGTTGTCAATTTATAATAATCTACTATTGTATAATAGTACTTTAAATCTTCTGGTCTTATAAAAGGGACTCTGAAAAAATATTTTCTTTGTTTTTTAAATAAGTATGTACAAGCAAAACTATTAAATAAATCTCCACAATCCTCTCAAGAAGCGTGAGCTCATAAATTAAAATGAGATCTTCTGTATGGACAAGCCCTTATACATCATTCATTTAACATGATTTGGATTTTTAATCATGTTTTATCTTTTATTTTTTTTATTAAATCTATATCTCTATTTATATCTCTATTTATCGTCAAGATATCAACTCAAAGTCTTTTTAAAAATAATGCTTGTTCAATAGTATTTAAATTTGAGTTTACTGAATTATATATCTTTAAATTTGGAAATCTGTCTTTTATAAATGATACATATAATAGATTAACAAAAGTAACACTTGAAAGTCAATAATTTATATACTTTTCTAATTCTTTTATTATTTTATCAAGTTGTTCTTTTTTTCAAGTCATTTCTCATTCACAATTTGCATTTAAAGTAAGTATAGTTTCTATATCATTTTCTTTACAATATCATAACAACTCTATTATATTTTTTTCAAAAGTTTTTTCTATATCTAATGCCCTTCATGATGGTATATTTCAAATTTCAAGTGAAAAATACACCGATGAAATATTATCTTTATATTTCTTTATTAATCATAAAAAATCTCAATCACTTGTGTATCAAATTGAAAACTTCATAATTTATATATTAATATCTAAATCATCTTCTTTGTTTCATAAGCAAAAAAGTCTACTATCTTTCTTATTAAGTAAAAATAAAATTTTTAATCTTTTAATTATTTCTTCTTTACTTAGTAATAAATCATTATCAAATTTCTTTGTTCATTTTCTGTAAGAATATAAATTAAACAAGTTTCAGTCAAAGTATTTTGCTTTTTCTATATTGTTTTTAAATTCATCAAAGGTTTCAGTTGGATATCAATAAATAATATGATTATATATTGGTAACTTTGGATAATCGTTTTTTATTTCTTGTATTAAATTCATTACCTCATCTACTTTATATTTTCTTCTCATTAATTCAAGAATTCTATCATTAAATGATTGTATTGGCATAGTAATTTCACTAACTCTATCCATAAAGTGTTTTATTTTAGGATAAATTTTTAGAAATTCTGATGGCTCTACATAATTAAAATTAAACTTTAAATCCTCATATTTACACATATCAACAAACAATGATGAAAAGTCTTCTCAAATATCTTTTCAGTAGCTTGTTAAATCATCTGATACTAAAATTATATTTTTATATCAATTTTTTGATGCAAAATCTAGTGATTCTAATATCTTTTTCTTTGGAACACTTTTCACATATCAAATTGCTTTTTTTGTGATACAATAAGAACAATTGTGTATACATCATCTAGCTATTTCTAAAAAAAAATTATTATTTACAACATTTATTGATTCAAATCAGTTTAGTCTATTTTCAGATGATATTTTTATATCTTTTGAATCTATTTCATCAATTGAAACTGAAGTCTTGAAAATATCATTTAATAAATACTCTTGTTTTGTTGGAATTAATGTGATATCTCATTTTATTAACTTAATTTTCTCTGAAATAGAAGATAAACATCATACAATTATAATTTTTTTATCTTTTTTTAGAGTTTCTTCTATTATTTTCAAAAATTTCTCTTCAACACTTTTCCAAACTCAGCAAGTGTTTAGTATAACATAATCTGAACTATCTGTACTATTGACAATTTCATGATTGTTTTTTTCAAGGTATACTTTTATTTTTTCATAAAGAATTGTGCTTGCAGTACAATCAATAATTATATTATCAATTAGGTATATTTTCATTATTCTAAAAAATTATTACATATATTACAAGTAAAACAATCTCATTGGCACTTAACTATCTTATCAAAGAAATTTAGTTTTCCTAATTTATTGTTATCTATATTTCAAATATAATTTCTTATAAATTTATCTTGGTAAATATCTAGTAGATCAAGTAAATTTCAATCATATTTTTGTTTTGAGTATGCTTCTAACATACGACTAATATCAATTGGTGATAATCATCTTGTTGATAATTTATAATAATCTACTATTGAGTCATATCTATATACATCTTCTGGTCTTATGAAAGGTATTCTAAAAAAGTGTTTTTTATTTTCTAAATAAAATCTTGTACATCAATATTTTTGGATTAGGTTGTCTTCTGAATCAATATTATGAGTTTGGATATTACTATGTGTTTCATAATACATACATCACCTAACACAAGTTTCATTTAATATTATTTGTGTTTTTAATCATGACTTTTGTTTTATATTTCTTATCATATCTAAATCTCTGTTTATATCCCTATATATAGTTATTATATCAACTCAAATATCTTTAAGATACAAGGCTTTTTCTATTGTATCAACAGTACAATTAACCGAAGAATAAATTTTTATTTTAGGAAAAATCTTTTTAATTATTGGAACATATACTAGATTTGAAATTGAAATTGAAGTTAATCCCTCTTTATATAATAATTTCATAAAATTTATGATTTTCAATACATAGCCTTTACTTCATGTATTTTCTCACTCACATCATCAGTTTAATAATAAAATAGATTCTATTGAATTTGATGAACATAATTTAATTAATTTAATTATGTTTTTTATATAATTTTCTTCTTGTTCTATTGCCCTTCAAACTTCTCATAATGATTTAGGCAACGGAAAATATACTGATGAAATATCATTTTTATATTTACTAATCATTGATAAAAAATCTTTATGTGGAGTATATCCTACTGAATATTTTCTTATTTTCATAATTAATCTTCTTTTTTAGTTTTATAATAATAGTAAAAACATTTATCACAAGAATCTGTATAGTTTAATAATTTCTTTTTTTCTATTATATCTTTTAAATTTAAGTTTTCTAGTTTTCATATATGATTATTTTTTTGTCTGTTTACGGAACATAAAAAAATATCTCAAAAACAATCTATATAAAAATAATTTGACGATATAACCTCACATATGTCTTGTTTTGTTCTTTTTATATAATATTCTTTTAATTTCTCTTTATCAAACATAATTTTATGTATATCTTTTTTTAGCTTTCATCCCCAATTGTGAACCAATGAATATGTAAAATCCTTGTTTTGTAACTGTGAAAACTTTTTAAATTTTTCATATTCATTTAAATTTAATGAAGATAAAAGAAATTCCATAGAATAATCTATATTTAAATTTCTTACTTTATTAAATACTTCTTTGAACTTTTCAAAATATTCTCATCAAGTTAATTTATTGAAAAGTTTTTTATCTAGTGAAAATATAGAAAATGTCAAAGTAATATTGAATCAACTATTTTTTAAACTAATGATTTTATTTAAATGTTCTTGTTTAATTGATATTCATTTTGTCATAATATAAAGTTTTATTCTTGGAACTTCTTTAAATATATAATCCAAAAAATCATTAAAGTCTTTATGTAAGAATGCATCTCAAAATCATCCTATAATCAATTCTTTATAATTTCATTCTTTTAATAGTAAGATTATTTTATCTAAATCCTCTTTTATTAAATATCAATATTTTGTAATTGAAGTTCTTGGGCAAACTAAACAATTAGCTCAACATAAATTTGTTAACTCTATTTCTAATCAATTTATAACAGCACTACATTCAAATTTTTTATCTTTTTGTTGCATTATTTTCTATTATTTTATCTATTACTTTATAACTTAGATAATCTCCTGATATTTTTGGAATATCAAAAATAAGTTTCAATAAATCTTCTATATTGTATAAAGTTATTAAATTATTTAAACTTAAATTTTTATCTTCTAGAGAAATAAGTTTTGTTTTGTTATTTATAGTTTCTTTTGTTTCGTTTGGTATGTTTTTATACTGTTTTTGAAGCCACAATAAGGAATCAACATCAGAATAAAAATATCCATCTATATCTAAAATAAATTGTTTTTCAGCTGAAACTCAATTAAAATATCAGAATTTATCAAGTGTTGTTTCTTTTGTGTTAGATTTTATGTAATTATATGTTTTTCTTAAAAGAGATAAACTATTTTTTGTCCATTTTTTTGTTGAAAAAACAGGCATAAATGCAATGTTTTTAAATCAATAACTAATAATAATATCATATAATTTTATAGAATTTTCCATGTAATCTGGATCATTTACAAAATTTATTATAATATTTTCTTTATAATGTGATATAGTTTCTAGATTTAGATTTTTTCATAGGGTTATATTATCTATTGATAAATGAATTTTTATATTTTTTTCTTTAAAATATGATAAAACTTTTTCATCTAAAAGTAATCAATTTGTTCATATATAATATTGTGTTAATACTCAATCAAGATTATTAATTATATACTTTATTTTATCAAACTCTAACAAAGGTTCTCATCAAAAAAAATTTATTTTACAATCAACTTTGTTTTTTATTATAAAATTGATAAATAAATCTATATGCTTGTATGATAAAGAAATATTGTTAAAATCTAAATCACAATATTGACATCTTTTATTACACTGTTTTGTTAGAATGACCTCAAATAAAATAGCCACCTGAAATTAATATAAAATAAAATTATCTTTGATATATGTTTTACATGATTTGTTATGATAATATACTCATGCAATTAAAGGAAGTATATAATCTTCATGTAAAATTAAATTTTCTTTTCTAAGTTCTTCCATATATAAACTTGAATAAATTTCAAAACTCTTTTCATCTTTTAATGAAAATAAATAATGTCAAAAGTATTCATAGAACTCAATTGGTGAGCTAAATTTAGTTTTATCAAAATCTTTATTCTCAATAAGTTTATATTTTCATTGTATAGTTCATTGCAATAGTGCTTTAAAATCACTTGAGTCTGTTAATTTATTATCTTGTTCATAGTTCTCAATTATTATATCTTCAACATTTTTTCTTTCTTGTTTAACTTTCTTTCATTCTTCCATTAAATAATCTGTTTCTCATTCTAAAAAATTACAATTTCATATTATATTCTCTATTGTATTTCTTGTTGCTTTTAATCATCATTTTATTTCTATACGAAGAGATGCTTCCCCAGATAGATTAGATATATCCTCATAAGTAATAGCTTTTTTTGTTTCTGGTTCAATGATTTTTTTTATATCTTGATTATTATTGTTTATTATCTCTGGATCTTTATTTTCTTTTATTTCTGTTTCTAAATTATTATTATTACTTACAACATTAAAATTAGAATCGCTGTAATTTGTTTTTTTAGATATAACAATCCATAAAATTATACAAATTATAATTATTGTAATTATTATAATAGGAACTACATTATTTGTTTTTTTCATAATAAATTGTTTAATAAATAAGTAAAATTTTTTAAGTAATCACCATTAATTTTGTTATAATTATTTTCTATATCTTTTAAATATTCTCTTAGTATTAAGTCAAATACAATATAATCTGTTTTCTTTTTTGTGTTTCACTCTTTATCAATTAAAACTATAATTCATCTTCAGTCTTCATATTTATAAATAATTTTTCATAAATCATCTAACAATAATTCAATAATATACTCAACGTTTTTTATGTCTCTATCAACAAATTTATATCTAATATCAAGTTTCTTATTATCAACTCAAAGTAAGTTATTAAACATATAATGAGTATCAACAATTACAGATTCTCTTAAATATTTTTGCTGTCTTAAGTTTCATTTGTTTTGTAAAACTAAACAATTTACTTTTTTTATTTTTTCTAAATTTTTTTTATAATAATTATTAAAAAACTCTGTTTTTGTTTCTAATAAAAATAAAAATAATTTATCATTGCTTATATAATTATTTAGTTTATTTAAATCAAATGTTATTGGTAAATCTGAGAGTATTTTATATTCATAATTTTTTGAATATTGTATTATTTCATCATAAATATCAATTGGATATGCACAAAGTACTAATAAATCAATATTATTATTCAAACATTTTTTATAATCAATAAATACATTTATTCAAAATTCGTTTGTAACTTTTATCTTTGTTTCTTGTGTTTTACAAACTCATATAATATTGTAATTATTGTTTTTAAAGAACCTTACAAACTGTTTTCACTGCCATCATAATCAAAAAACTACAATATTTTTAATCATAAATAGGTTTTATACAACTATCTCAATATACTTCATAATAATCTTTTGGTAATCATCTACATATCTTATTCATATTACACTTTTTACATTCATCTAAGTTTTTCATCCATTTCAAATTAGTATTTCATAGATTTCCTTCTCTTATTGTAACTGACTCTTTGTTTATCTTTATATTATTTATTATTTGATTCCAATACAATCTATCAATAACACAAAAAGGAATATTTTCTAGAACAAACTTTTTGTTATATATGTAAGCAATTTTTAGTGTTTTCTTAAGATATTCTACTATTTCATTATATTCTGGAATAATTTCTTTTTTTTCCTCTATTGTAAATAAATCTAAAGAATAAGCTAAAACAATCTGTCATCTTGTAAGACTAAAATTACATAAAAACTTAACTATTTTTGGTATATCTCTATAATTTTGCTTTGACACAACAGTATTTGTATCAAATACAAAACTATTATCTATCTTTTTTAGAATTTCTAAATTTTTAAGAGCTTTTTTTATCGTGTTAAAACTTCATTTAACTTGGGATACTCTTTCATATACTTCATCATATCAGTGAACTGATATAGTTACTCATGTTAATCACCTATTATATAAATCTCTTAGGTATTTAAAATCTTTTAATCAATATCAGTTAGTGTGAACTCTTATATGCTCAAATCACAAATGCTTTGAATATTCAATATATAATCATAAATTACTATCTAATGTAGGTTCTCATCCTGAAAATATTACAAATCTTTTTCATTCTTTATATCAACAATCTAATAGATTAATAACTTCATCTATGGATAAATTTTCTATATACTTTGTCCTTAAATCTTTTTGATAACAAAAATAACATCTAATACTACATTTATATCATAAAAAAATCTCTAGTCAGTCTAAATCTTTTATATCTTTTCCCATAATATCTATTACCATCTACTTCAATGACTTCCATGTGACCCATGACTTCCATGTGACCCATGACTTCCATGTGACCCATGACTTCCATGTCAAGGAGCAGCTGAAGCATCTACTTTACAAGTTCAAACATTTATTCAAGGATTACTATTGCTATAATGTCCATTCACAATTCAACTAGCATGTTTTGCTGTCCGTCAAGATGCTTTTGTGGTAACCGTAATATTTCAGGCTGGGACTGAAACATTACCATGTCAATTTGGACTTGCTTTTCAAGCATAATTTATATGTCCTGTAACTTCAGCAAAAGTATCATCTATTCATGCTATAAGCATACCTCAAACCGCTAATCATAAAGCATCTTTTTTACTAATTTTCCCACTTTCACTTGTCAGAAATCATTTTATTTTTTTCTGAATTTTAGGGAATAGCTTGTTTTTATTATTCATAATTTATAAGGTTTAAATAAATTAATTTTTGTATTATTAACAAGATTCTTTTGCATCAATTGATAAATCTAAATTTATCCATTTTAAAAATATATTTTTTATTTCTTGATCTCTAATTTTTGAAAACAAGTAATCTAGAACAGCATAATCTAATTTTCTTTTTTGATCTTTTCTGTAATTAGGAATTATATTTCATGTCATTTTATAACTATATATTGGACATACTCAAATATATGGTTTATATACACTATCATTATATCAAGGTAATCCATCTAATGTGCTAGCCTGTACCATAACTTTTGTTGTTTCTGAGTCAATCATATTTTTATAAGCTTCCTGTCATGGGGAATCAGTAAAATCTATATCATTTAAATCAATCATCATAAAATTATCATCTCACATTCTTCATAACATTCTTCATTCATCACAACTATATACTTTTCAATCATAATTATATGCAACTTGTCATATACAAGCTCAACAAGGACTTCTCTCATCTAAATAATTTGGGTCATTAGAAGTCAATATCTTATATAAGAATATAGTTGATAATTTTTCTCTGAAAATTACTCAGGCTTTATTTAAGTCTATTATATAGTCCATAGACTTTTTATAGAAATCCACGAATTCATCTGCAGTGTATCATAATTTTTCAATATCTTTTGTTGCAAATCAATATGGATTTAATGCTCTTAAAAAGATTCAATCTAATCATAATCATACATATGTATCAATTACTTCTTTATATTTATCTAAAGTTTTTCTTGTTACAGTCAACAAAGCTCCAACTCTTTTATCTATGTTTTTTTCTTTATATGTATCATTAATTTTGTTTATCCAATAAATAACCTTTTCAAAACTATTTCAATTATTAAATGTTCTATTAAAATTATGAGTTTCTTCATCTCAATCAAGTGATGTTGAAATATCAATATTGTTTTCAATTATATAATCAAGTTTTTCTTCATCCATCAAAGTAAGATTTGTTACTAATGCAAATGTCACATTTTTCATCAAATGTGATGCTTTTACTTTAGAGTATTCAACAATGTACCTTACAATTTCCCAGTTTAAAAGAGGTTCTCATCACTGAAATTCAATTGTTATGTTATTATTTGAAGTATAAAATATAGTATCAACAACTTTTTTTGCTGTATCTTTTGTCATATCCATATTTTTTGCAGTTTCTGGAGCTGCAGCAGCATGACAGTATTGACACTTATGATTACATCTTAGAGTAGTAACAACTATATGCAAACTAGGTCAAAACCCTAAAAATCAATTTTTTTGAGCATACATAATTGCCATATCTCTTTCATATGTATCTCTCTTTATAAATCTTTTTTCTAATAATTCATTGTATTTATCTCAGCTTACTAATCCTCATGAAATGAAATCTTTAAATTCAGATTCTGTTAAAAAAGAGTATATTCATACTTCATTTGTTATTAAGTATTGAGAATCATCTAATTTTTTAAATCTAAAAAATCATAAATTTTGGTTCTTTAAATTTTCTATTTTTTTCAAATCGAGCATATTTTTTATTTATCTATTAAATTGACTCATTTTGTAAATTTATTACATAATTTAGAAATTCATTTAAAATTTCTTCTTCATTATTATCTTTTGATTCTAAATAAATATATCAATTATCATTTTGTATGAAAGCAATATCTTTATAATCCTCTATAGCTTGTAATACAATATCATAATCATATATACTGTTATCTATCTTTAAACTTATTTTTGACATCTTTTACAGCGTTAATATCTAAAGTAATTTCTATTTCTTCTTCTTTTGATTCGTCTTCTATCTCTTTTAAAATTCTTTCAATTTCCTCCTCATCTATTTTTAAATCAGGATCATTTTCAATTTCTTTTAATATCTCATCTATATCTTTATCAAAATCTATTTGATTTTGATTATCTAAATTATCCGTATTTATTTCAATAAAATCTTTTGAATCTAAACTATTTGCTATTGCTGCTCATACGATTTTCTCTCTTATTTCTTTATTATCTTTTTCTAACTTATCTCTTAAATATACATTTAATAGTTCATCTGAAAATTCATTTATTATGATTTCAGGAGATGTTTCTTCTCATTGTTTTTTTGTAAATTGAAGAATTATGTTATCTTCAGAATTTTTCTTAAAGAAAAAATATCCTTTATCTAAAAAATTATAAGCAGCTTTGATTACTATATCTTTATTAAAGATACTTCAATCAATTAGTAACTCAAATTTTTCTCACTCTATTATCTCATTCAAAAATTTTTCCATTGTTTTTTTATTAATTAATATTTTTATTATAATAATTTATTTAATTAAAAAATCAATTTTAT
>JAQUWS010000067.1 GCA_028692735.1 Candidatus Altimarinota bacterium | reverse complement strand
TTAAAAAACTAAACTAATTCAAGTAATACTAATTTTGCATTATCTCCATCTCTATATTTAATTGGAGTAATTCTAGTAAACCCGCATGTTCTACCTTTAAATTTTGGTGCAACATTTTTAAATAATTCTAATGATGATTCTTTTGTATATAAGTAAGTCATAACTTGTCTTATAGAATTCATTTCATCTTTGGTATTTACAACATTAATAAGCTTATCTATCATTGGAACAATAAATTTTGCTCTTTTTTCAGTTGTCTTTATAGATTTGTGTAAAAAGAAATTTGTTAATAAATTTCTTTCTAAAGCTTTTCTTTGTTGGAAATCTTTTCAGTTAAATTTTAAGTTTTTTCTACATCTATGTCTCATAATATATAGTATAAAAGTTAAAGTATATTGTAAGTATTATTCGTCTCATAATAATCTTAATCATCTTTCAGCTAAAGCATCTTTTATCTCTGTCATAGCTTTTTTACCAAAACCTTTTATAGAAGAAAGTTTTGTTTCAGTTGATTTAGTTAATTGTTCAACAGATAGTATACTTCAATTTATTAACGCATTTAATGTTCTTGGAGATAATCACATTATCTCAATTGGAGTATAAGATTCTTTTTCTAATTCTTCTTTTATTTCTTGTCTTTCTTTATTTATTAAATCTTTTACATTTCACATAAAATGTCCTTCGATTTGTAATCATTCTTCGTTGAAGATAGAAAAGTAAGAACTTAACATTTCTCAAGAAAATTTTAATGCCTCGTTTGGAGATATTATAGAATTTGTTGTTATGTAAAGTTCAAGAGAATCTAAATTTAATATATTTCAAAATCTTGTATTTTGTATTTCATATTTTACATTTAAAACAGGAGAAAAGTTTGCATCTATAAGAAGTACATCTAAATCATCTTCTTTTGCTTTTAAATCTTCTACACTGACATATCCTGTTCCTTTTTCTATTCTTATATCTATATCAAGAACTAATCAATCTTTGTCTATTTTTGTAATATATAAATCTTTATTTACTATTTCAATTCAAGATGATGCTTTTATATCTGCTGCAGTTACTTCTCATGCTTTATCTTTATATAATTTTATCCATTCAGTTCAAACTGTTGTTTTATCTATTATTAAATCTTTTAAATTTAATATTATATCAATTACACTGTCTTTTATTCATGGGATTGTTGTATATTCATGGCTTATTCATTTTATTTTAATTCATGTCACTTTTGTTCAAGGAATACTTGATAATAATATTCTTCTTAGTGAATTACCTATTGTTATACCATATCATCTAGGCAGTGGTCAAACAGTAAACTTAGAAGTATTTAAACCAACATCCTGTTCCAAAATTTTAGGTACTCAAATTTCATTATGTATGATATGCATATTATTTGGAATTATAAAAATAAATTTATACTATTTAGAGTAAAATTCTATGATTTTTTGTATGTCAATTATTTGATCAAAATCTTGCTTTTCAGGAAGAGCTTTAATTGTGATTTTCAAATTTTTTGCATCAACATCTATCCAAGTAAAGCTTGAAACATTTCATTTATTTTGTTTTGAAAATTCTTCCATTTCTTCAAGTAAAGATTTATATAAAGGACTTTCTTTTAATTTATCTCTTAATTCAATAACATCTCATACCTTTAAAGAAATTGAAGGAATATCTACTTTAATTCAATTTAATTTAAAATGTGCATGATTAACGAATTGTCTAGATTGCATTCTAGTTCTTGCAAAATTAGCTCTGTAAATTACATTATCCATTCTTAATTCCAACATTTTTAGCATTTTTTCTCAAGTTGTTCATTCTATATTACTTGTTAATGCTTTTTTATAGTAAGAAAAAAATTGTTTTTCTGATAATCAAAACATTCTTTTTGCTAATTGTTTTTTTCTAAGCTGAACTCAATATTCGCTTGTTTTTCTACTTCTTAATAAAGATCTTTTAGATTTATCTAAATCATACTTTTCTGTTCAAAATAGGTTTACACCTTCTCTTCTACACAGTTTTTTCTTAGGTCAAGTATAATGCATAAGTTTTTTTTCTTAAGTTTTAAATTAATAAAATTTAATTTTATAAATGTCTTACTTTTTTCTTCTTACATCCATTATGTGGAATTGGAGTAATATCGAAAATAGCTCTTAATTCAACTCATCAAGCTATAATTCATCTAATAGCTTGTTCTCTTCATGATCAAATTCATTTTATATAAACATCTACAACTTCCATAGAGTGCATTGTTTTTGCTTTTGTCACTGCTTGTTCCGCCGCAACTTGAGCTGCATATGGAGTTGATTCTCTTGCTCATTTAAAACCAGCTAATCATCCACTAGACCAAGTCAAAACATTTCCTTTTTCATCTGTTACACTAATCAAAGTGTTATTAAAAGAAGCTAATATATGAACTTGTCATTTCTGAATAATTTTTTTTGTCTTCTTTGTCTTTTTTACAGTATTTGCCATTTAACTTAATTTAAATTATAAATTTTTATTTCTAAATAATTATTTTTTCTTTCAAGCTACTGCTGTTGCTTTACCTTTTCTCGTTCTTGCATTTGTTTTTGTTCTTTGTCATCTAACTGGTAATTTTTTTGAATGTCTTTGTCATCTATAACAATTTATTTCTTGTAATCTTTTTATATTAGATGAAATAAATCTTCTTAAATCTCATTCAATTAAATTTGATTTTAATTCGTCTCTTATTAAATCTAATTCTTGTTCTGTCAATTTCTCTATTTTTTTAGTCTTTTCAATTCACAATTTATCAAGAATTTTATTTGATTGAGATCTTCAAATTCAATATATATAAGTTAGTGCAATTTCTACATGTTTACCATTTGGTAAGTTTACTCAAGCTATTCTAGCCATAATTTTTTAAATAATAAATATATAAAATTCATTCAAATTACCCTTGTCTTTGTTTATGATTAGGGTGTTTACATATAATTCTTAATACTCATTTCCTTCTTATAATTTTACAATCATTACATATTTTTTTTACTGATGGTCTTACTTTCATAATCACATACTAAATAATAAATTACTTTTTTCTAAACACTATTCTTCACTTACTTAAATCATATGGGCTTAATTCTAGTAAAACTTTATCTCATTCAATAAGTTTAATAAAATTATTCCTCATCTTTCAACTTAGATATCATTTTACAATTTGTCATCAAAATTCATCTGGTAATTGAACATCAAATACCAAACTTGGGAGTGCTTTTATAATAATTCACTCAACCTCGATTTTATCTTCTTGTTTTGACATAAGAAATATTTTTTATAAAAAGTGGATTTAGTTTATATAAAAAAACATATAAGTCAAATTTTTTTATAACTTTTTTATAATTTTTTTGACTTATATATTTTTTGTAGCTAAATTATTTTTTTAACTAGTTGTAGCACCTCATCATAATATACTTTCTATAACAAATTGAACGATAGATGATGCTAACCATATTACTACTAATCACATCAATGCTTGTACTATAATAGTTCTTCATTTTTTTACTTGATCATCTTTACCTCAAGCAGTAAGGATTTGAAAACCTCCCCACAAACCATATACTACAGCTACTAAATATAAAAATAACATTGCATTTTTTATAAGAACTTGGATAGCTGAATCAGCTCAATCTGTTGATCATTTTAAATCGTCATTAACTTTTGATGATCAATAATCAATAGCATTTACAGCGTTTAATTTTAATAGAAATATTCATACAATAGTATATAGAAAATTTTTCATAAATTATATTATAATATAATAAAAATGTAGTTATATAATATACAATTTTTAAAAAAGGCAAATTTTATTTTTGTAATAAAAAAGAGTTTTTTTAGAAAAAACTCTTTTTTATCGGTTAAACTGAAATAACTATTGGAATAATCATTGGTTGTCTTTCTATCTTTTGTAATAAGAAAGATTCTAAATCTGTTTTTATTATTTTTAGTAAATCTTTTTCATCTATATCTGGTACATCTTTAACAGTATTTTCAAACACATCCTTTGATTTTTTTAGGATCATCTTGTGAACTAATTTCACTTCATCCAAATATACAAGTCACCTACTTTCTATTTTTATATTTATCAAAGAATTATTTTTTGAATCTGTTTTAAAAAGTATAACCAATACTCAAGAATCCATCATCTTTTCTCTAGCTTTTATAACATGACTATTTGCTGTTCATATACCATTTCAGTCAATAATAATATCTTGAATTGGCATTTTTATTCTTGATTTAAATACTGTCTGATTTGGAGCTAAATCTATTATACTACCATTTTCTTGAAGTAACACATTTTCTTCAGAAAAACCTATACTTACTGCAGTATTTTTATGAAGAGTTCTAAAATATAAATCTCAATAAACAGGCAGAAAGTATTTTGGATTTACTAAGTTTAACATAATTTTTTGTTCTTCTTGAAAAGCATGTCATCAAGTATGAACTTCACTATCATCTTTAGTAATAACATTTGCTCATAGAGATAATAATTTATTTATTACTCATACAACTGATCTTTCATTTCAAGGAACTACTGATGAAGAAAATATAATTGTATCTCATTTTATAATTTCTAAAGTATTATGTTTTCAGTCTGACATACGTGAAAGTGCTGAAAATTGTTCTCATTGGCTTCATGTTGTAACTATAACTTGTTTACTCAAAGGAACTTCTTCTATAACTTTTGGACTCATTTTTTTAATCGCACCTGGTTTCATTTTTAGGTATCATAATTCTTTTGCAATTGCTATATTTTCAACCATACTTCTTCAACTTACAAATATTTGTTTTCATTGTTTATCACATATATTTATAAGTTGTTGAATTCTTGAAATCCATGATGAAAATGTAGCAATTATCAATCTTCATTTTGTATGATTTGCTATAATCTTCTCAAGTGATTCTCCTATATCTTTTTCTGATTTAGAAAATCATTTTCTTATAGATCATGTTGAATCTGACATAAGTAATGTAATTCCCCTTCTTCAAATTTCTCAAATACGAGATAAGTCTGCTGGTTTATCTATAGCTGGCGTAAAGTCAATCTTGAAATCTCAAGTATGTACTATACGAGCTCATCCTGGAGTTTCTAAAAATACTCAAACACAATCTGGAATAGAATGATTAACTCTAAAAAATTCTAAAGAGAAACTATTTCAAACTTTAACTTTTTCAGTACTTTCTGATGAAATTTCAACAAATGTAGAATAATTTAAAAGTCTAGCTTCTTCTAATCATTTTTTAATAATTCAAATTGTTAATTTAGTTCAGAAAATCGTAGGCATACCTAATGGAGGTAAAATATGTTTTAATGCTCAAATATGATCAAGATGAGCATGTGTTATAACAATTCATTTAATTTTATCTTTGTATTGAATAAGACTTGATATATCTGGGATAGAATAATTTGCACCTAACATATCTGGCTCAGCAAATTGTACTCAACAATCAATTAATAATAATTCTTCTCAATATTGAAATAAATTCATGTTTTTTGATCATGTTTCATTATTTCATCAAATTGGTATTACTCTAGTATAACCTTCTCTTAGAGTTGGTAAATAAAATTTTGTTTCTGGAAAATTTGATATAGTTTTAAATTTATAGTCTTTTCATTCTTTTTCAAAGGCTACATATTCTTTTTTCTCTTCCTTTTCACTTATTACAGCTTCCTTGTTATTTTCAATTACTTTCTGAACATCTTGTTCTACTTCTACTCCAGGTTCTTCTCAAGTAAGCTCTTTATCTAATTCATCAAAAAAATCTTTCATATTATGATTTTAAAATTAAAAAATAAAATTTTGTAAATTTTTTACAAAATAAATACATTCAAAACAAGTAAAAAAGAGCAAAATAAAAATTGCTAGTTTTGACTACATTTATTTTGTAAAAATTTGATTTAAAAGAAAATTTAACTTTATATGTATATATTATATAGATAATTTGAAATATTGCAAAATTTTTTCCATATTTACTCCTATTTTTGT
>JAQUWS010000066.1 GCA_028692735.1 Candidatus Altimarinota bacterium | reverse complement strand
TTTTATTTATTTTTTGATAAAACATATTTTTTTATACTTTCAGCTTTGTTTGTTTGATTTTGATATGCTGTTACATCTTGAAATCTTGAAGCATTGATTCATGATAATTTAGATGAACTTTGAAAATGACATGATTATGATAAAATTCAATCAAATCAATCAGTTTTTATGTATTTATGAAGAGCTTCATCTTCTTTCTTTGCTTGATATTTGTATTTTTATTCAGCAACTTTACCTTATATTGCCACAATAATTTGTTTTATCATAGCAACAATACTAGTATTTTTTATACATTCCCCAAAACAAGAGCTTTCAAAAGAAACAAACAACATAGCTCATATGAAAAAAGCATTTATTTTCTTGAGTAAAAACCTAAAAATGCTTATGATAATAATGTTTGTGTGATTTATCTTATCTTGAATCTGAAATATATATTGGTTTACTTATCAACCATATTTAGAAAAAATCTGAGTAGATATAAGTAACATATGAATAATTTATTTTTTTGTATCATTATTCTCTGCAATTTGAAGCTACTTTATAAAAATGATTAAGATTAAATATGATACTTTTGAGATAATAAAATATATGTTGTTTATGCTATTTTTTATAAGTTTGATGTTTCACTATATAGGCAATATCTTTTGAGTAATCCCAATATTGACTTTATCTGTATGATTTTGATTTATTACTTTTTTATGAAATACTTACTTGATAAAACAATCACCAAAGACACATAAATCCACTATTTTATCAATTTTTTCTCTATCAGTATCTTTAGGGTATTTTATATTTTGATCAGTTTCTTGATACATTGCACAGATATATTCTTTGGATTTCTTATACACTTTACTCCCTTTTGTTATCTCATGAATGTTATTTTTGTATATTTATCTTGTATGAAAAAAAGCCTAGAAAATACATTCTAGACTTTTTAAATTTTTTATAATTTTTATTTCTTTCTATATAACATACAAGCATAAAATATAGGAATCATAAGAACAAAAGATATAACTAATCAAAAAATCAAAATATTTTTAAATAATAAGAATCAGTTAAGAATAGATAAAATTCAAGCTATCAAAAACATTTTTCAAGTAAAAATATTTATCTTAGTTAAATTTTTTTCATCAGAAGAATTCCAAGGAAGTTTTATTCATAAGAAATGACTTTTTTTAAGTTGTCATATATAATTTCATATGATTATAAGAAATAATCATGCTCAAACTAACATAACTTTTCATATTCCAGAATAAGGAATAAGTACATACAATAAAGAAACTATGTATGTAAAACAGAAAAATATAAGTATACTAAATTGTATAAACTCCCATATTCCTCAGATTTTTTCATAATTTTCTTTTTTAGCATCAAGTCTTGGCAAAAAAGAAAATAAAGCAGAAATTCATAAAGCAAACAAAGGAAATATAATAACATGTTCAAGTTTGCTTAAAAATCAGTCTGGCCTTCAATCAAATCCCCAATGCATAGGAACCAATCAAGGTAGATCATTGTATACAAGTAATGACACAATTGCCATTAGTAGAACTATAAGTAGCTTATAAAGCCCAAAGTCATTAGAATTTTTCATATAAATAAAAATTATAAAATAATAAAAAATTTTAGGAATTATTTAGGTTAACACTATTTTCTATAGTGTTGTTTTTTTCTGTTTCTGGTTTCAATACAGTTTCTTTTTGGTCTTCTCAAATCTTGAAACTAGAAGTTTGTACTGTTTTTTTAGTTTCTTTTATCTTTCAATTAAGTTTCTTTATTTTTGTTTTTATAACTATAAATACATTAAATATATGAAATATAAAAGTCTGTTTGTATGCAAGTTTGAGATTTAAGTTTCATATACCAAAACAAATAGGGTATAAAAGCAGTATAAAAGTACTATTTACTGTTCTAAATATTCATAACATAAATAATGTAAGAATAGATAAGGAAATTCCGTTTATAATATGATTTCTATACTTTGTATCAAAAGAGAAAAGAAAAATAAAATTTATTATAGGTACATAAATAAGAAATTTAGGTAATACAGTATCTTTTTGAGATTTTAAAATATTTTCTTCTTCTTGTAGTTTTGTTTTCTCAGTTAAAATATTTTTTGAAATTAAATCTTTTAGATTAATAAAAGATCATTTTGTATAATTTTTGAAGTATTGAACATATGATTTTATATATATTTCAAGATTCTCTATTTTGTTAAGATATTCAATATAAATAAACATAAGATTATTTTGTATAACTAAAATCAAACTAGAAAATACTACAAAAACTATATAAATAAGCATCAAAATCAGAGTGATATCAGTGTTTCAATTTATGTAAACTAAACATAAAAACAATGAAATCAATAGGTTTATTCTTATATTGTTTTTAAAAACTTTGTTGTAAACTTCATTTGAATCAAGTAAAGGATAAAGTAAATATGAAACAAAAGGAATATATGATAAAAAGAAAGAAAATTTATTTTTCTCATCATTTTCCATATGTTTTTGGATATTTGCAAACTTGTTTACTTTACTTATATGAACTACATCAATTATTTTAAAAGTTTCTCATTTACTAGCTTTATATATTCATAAAAATAATAAAGAAGCAGCAAATAAAAAAACAATAGTTGATATTATAGTGCTTAAAAAAGAATTAAATGAAAACTTAAAGATTATAAACCAAAAAAATAACAATGAAATATGGATAAAAAAAGCAGTCTTTGTATGGCTTCTAACAAAATCATTATTTATGTATTTATTTGTTTTGTTAAACAAAAAAAGAAATGAAATTCAAATAAGAAAATATGCGGTAACTGCATTTGCTTTTATCTTTGGTTCTATTGTATTTTCTTCCATAAAAAATTTTTAGTTTTATTTTTTTACATTTTTAATTATTATATAATATATTTGTTTAAAAAGCAAAAACGAGCAAATAAAATTATTATTTTCTTAATTAAAAAATTTTTTATGATAAAATCAGTAAAATTTGAAAAATCAGTAGATATAAAAAGTAAAGAAGTATTTTTTGATGAAAAAAAAGAAATACTTTTTCTTGGTCGATCGAATGTGTGAAAATCTAGCTTAATGAATGCACTTTTTGAAAAAAAAGATTTAGTTAAAACAAGTTCAATGCCCGGTAAAACAAGAACAGCAAACTTATTTTTAGTTAACAATAAATACTATTTCACAGATATGCCATGATATGGTTTTGCAAAACTTTGAAAAGAAAAAAAACAAGATTTAGATAATTTGATTAATTGGTATTTGGAAGAAAGAATGCAATATATAAGAACAGTTGTGGTTCTTATAGACAGTAAATTATGACCTCAAGAAAGTGATATTGAAATGTATAGACATTTGCTTGATATGGAAATGGATATAACTATTGTAGTTACAAAAACAGACAAAGTCTGAAACAATGATATAAAAAGAGTAATTTCTTTATGTGAAGAAGCCTTTTTCTGACAAACTATTCACCTAGTTTCAGCAAAAAAAACAATTTGAGTAAATGAACTTAAAAAAGAGTTATTTAAAAAGATAGTTTGATAAAAGGCAATCTAAAAATTTTGACAAATAATTATAAATACTTTAATATTGTATGGTATTAAAATTTTAAATAAAAAAATGAAAAATGTAGTTTGAGCTATAAAAGTTCCTGATTTTAATGAATTTCTTACAATCCCATATAATAAAGCTTGTGAAGTAATTGATTCAACTAGACTAATCGTTGAAGTATTGTGATGATTACATGAAGCAAAAGATGAGTTTTGAAATTCTGAGTTTTCAAACAAACTCTTACTTGATTGAAAGTATTCCTTAGTTATAAGATATAAAAGAGAAAAAGATTGATCATATAGAACTGCGTGTGCATTATCTTTTGATAAGGATGAAAACGGAAATATACGAGTAAATCAATTAACATGATCAAATGATAATCATGTCGCTTTTAGATTTAATTCATCTTTTAACTCTGTAAAATTTTATACAAAATTGATAGAAGATACATTTTCAAAGAAATGAGTATATGTTGAAGTCGTAGATGTACCTACTTGATTAGAAAATGTAGCAAATTGATCAAGAGCAAATATTACTTATACTAGACTTAGAAATTGAATAAATTCACTAAACGAAAAATATAATTTAAAAAAAGCAATAGTTTAAACTATTGCTTTTTTGTTAAATCTCTTTCATACTAAGTTGTATTTTTCACTTATCATCTATGTTTAATACTCTAACTTTTACTTTATCTCAAACCTTTACTACATCCATAGGATTTGTTACATAACTATTACTTAAATGAGAAATATGAACTAATCAATCATTTTTTGTGCCGATATCTACAAAAGCTCAAAAAGCAACTACATTTCTTACAATTCATTCAATTATATCTCAAATAAGAAGTTCTTTAGAATTATTTTTTGCTTTAGAATGAGTACTATTAACTCTTTTTTCTTTTCATAAATTATTGTAAGAAGAAAGTATAAATTTTATAGTTTCAGAAGTAACATCAGGATAAAGCTTTTTCATTTCATCATCAACTTTTATTTTACTATTTCCTATTATGTATCTAGCTAGTGCATATTGGTCAGGATGTATATCAGTATTATCAAGTTCTTCCTTACTTTCAGGAACTCTTAAAAATCATATAGCTTGTTCATAAGCTTTATCTGACAATACTTTTTTTATCTCAGCTCTTGATCTATAAGGTCTTTTTTCATAGATTTTTTTTGCTTGTCTTTTATCAATTCAAGAAATATGATTAAGTACATAAACTGAAGCAGTATTTACATTGATTCAAACCTCGTTTACAGCACTTTCTACTACATAGCCAAGTTTTTGCTCCAATTTTTTTTCTGGCATATCATGTTGGTACATCCCAACTCATATACTTCAAACAGGGATTTTTACAAGCTCAGAAAGTGGATCAATAAATCTTCTTCATATAGATATAGTTCATCTATCCAAACTATCAAGATTAGGAAATTCTTCTTCTGCAACTTTTGATACACTATAAACTGATGCACCAGATTCATTGACTATAAATATATCTTTATCAAATACTTCACTAATCAAAGTTGAAGTTTCTTTTGATCAAGTTCAGTTTCCGATAACAACAACTTCTATTTTGTATTTTTTAATTACATCGCTTAATTTCTTTTTTGCATCTTCTAAATTATGTAAATATATCTTGTCAAAATAAACAGGATTTCATAATTCGTTTAATACACAAAGCTTACATCCAACTCTAAACCCAGGATCAATAGATAAAAGGGAATTAACTTTTTCAGGTTTTGTCAAAAGTAAAGCTTCAAGATTTGTCTGAAATACTTTTATAGAGTCATCTTCTCAAATCTCACTTTTATCTCATCTTATTTCGTTTTCAACAGACGCAAACAGATTTTCATATCATCTCTTAACTCATTCTCTCAACTCAGGAATCCAACTTATTCTACCCCCTTGACTTCTATATTGTCATTCCTGCTCCCTATATTGTCATCCTGAACTTGTTTCAGGATCTTTTATACCTTGAAGGATATCTCCATACAAATCCTCCAAACTTTCATAAATCTCATCATCTTTTTCGATTTTTACAGTCAGTATTCAAAGTTTTTCTCATCTATTTAATGCTAAAACTTGATATGGTTTTATTTGACTTAAGTTAATCTGAAAATCCTTATAAATTTCAAACTTAGAAATTTGTTCTTTATCTTTTTCGTTCAATTTTTCTAAAGCTTTTTCTCACTTTATTTTTGATGAAATCACTCAATCATGATTTAGATTCTCAATCAAACCATGTCTAAGTGTAGAATTAGCATTTACTTCTGCTCAAACTATCTCTATAGCTCAATCAATTATTTCTTCCCTAGAATAATCTTTTAAAAGTTCATCAGGAATCTCAATTTTGTTCAATTTCAAAATTTCAGCAACAACTCAAAACCCTTTTTCCAAAGCTATCATAGCTTTTGTTTTTTTCTTTGATTTATACGGTTTATAAAGCTCTTCAACTTCTTTCAAAGTCTTTGCATTTACTATATTTTCCATTAATTCTGGAGTCATTTTACCAAGTTCTTCAATTCAGTTAATTGCTGTAACTTTAGCATTGTAAAGATTTTCTTGTTTGTTTTTAAATTCTATGATACTTCTAATCTCATTTTCATCCAAGTTTCAAGTTCTCTCTTTTCTATA
>JAQUWS010000065.1 GCA_028692735.1 Candidatus Altimarinota bacterium | reverse complement strand
GATTAAAAATAGAATGATACTGTGATGTATATCCTGTAAAACAAGAAACTAAAAAAGTAGCTTTTGATTTAGATTTCGTAAATAACTTGATTTGAGCAAATTATAGTGAAAAAGAGTCTTTGGAGATACTTGATAGACTTTGAATAAAAAAAGAATGAAATGAATTAATTGTACCTTTTTGGAGAAAAGATATAAACTACAAAGCTGATATAGCTGAAGAAGTATCAAGAATTTATGGTTTTGATAAGATAGTTACTACAATTCCTAGAATAAATCTATGAGCTATTATACAAGATAATATATATAAACTTAAAAATGATGTAAGAGATTTCTTTGTAGATAATTGATACTATGATCTTTATAATTACAGTTTCGTAAATGAAGACCAGATGAAAAAGCTTTTATCTGGAGTTGAAAATCTAGTACCATTAAAAAATAGTTTAAGTGAGGATCAAACTCATATGAAGTGAAGTCTTATCCCTAATTTGATGATAAGTTTAGAAAAAAATATAAGACAAACTAAAAGTATGAAATTGTTTGAGTTTGAAAAAGTGTTTAATCTGAAAAATAACAAAGTAGAAGAGAATTATAATTTTGCTGGAGTTGTACTTAGTGATAAAGATCTAGTTTATTATGATTTACAAAAAGTAATTGCTGATTTGTTTAAAAAGATTCAAATTGATAATTTTATGTTTTCTAATCCAAAGTATTTCCCTACTTTTGCACATAAATGAAGAACTGCAAGTATAATCGTGAGATGACAAGAAGTTTGATTTCTATGAGAGATACATCCTTTTGTAGCAAATAACTTTTCTATAGGTGAAAGAATATGATTTTTTGAAATCAATGCTGATAAATTAAAAACTCTTGTTTACAACAAAGTGAAAGCGAAAGAAGTTTCGAGCTTCCAAGAAAATAATTTTGATTTGAGTTTTGTTGTACCAAAAGAAAAAGCATGAAAAGAGATACAAATCTCTATTGCAAAAACTGATCCAAAGATAATTCAAAAAGTAGAGTTGTTTGATATCTATGAAAATGAGGAAAAACTTCCTGGTAAAAGAAGTCTAAGTTTCAAGATTTATATACAATCTCTTGAGTGAACTTTATGAGATGATGTGAAAAATAATCTGATTAAAAGTATCATTGAAAGAGTTGGTAAGATTGGGGGTGAGTTGAGGTAGGAGGGTGATTTTATTAATCAAAGATTAATTACAGAAATAAGGTAATGTTAAAAAATAAAAAATCATTGCTATTTAAAGCCTTTTTTATAAAACAAGAGAAAATTAGATTAAAATAAGGGAAATAAATATAAATTAGAAAAATTTGATTTTACAAAAAAATGTATATACTATGTATATATTTAACATTAATGATTTATTATGCCAAAATTCAATGATTTAGATTTGAAGAATTGGAAAGATATTGATCTAGATATGAACAGCCTATGGGTAATTCCAGAAAGAAAAAAATGATGAAAACATGATAATTTTTATCATGGTAATTTTATTCCCCAAATACCTGAACACTTTATAAAAAGATATACTAAAAAATGAGATTGGGTTTTAGACTTATTTTTATGAAGTGCTACAACAGCAATTGAATGTGAAGAATTATGAAGAAATATCATATGAATAGATATACAAGAAGAGTTAGTAAATAGAGCCAGAACATTAATCAATTCAAAAAAAGTACATGCTCATTTTTGAGTTTGAGATAGTTCTTCAAAAAAGACAAGAGAAGATATAGAAAAGATATTTAATCATAGGAAAATAGAATGAGTTGATTTAGCAATTCTACATCCCCCTTATGCAGACATAATTAAGTTTTCAAATAAAAAAGAGGATTTATCAAATAGTGAAAGTGTAGAAAATTTTATATTTGATTTTTGAAAAGTAGTTAAAAACACATACAAACTTTTGAAAGATAAATGATATATGGTAATTGTTATTTGAGATAAATACCAAAACTCTGAGTGGATTCCACTTGGTTTTATGTGTATGGCAGAAGCCCAAAAAACTTGATTTAAATTAAAAAGTATTATAGTTAAAAATATGGAGTGAAATAGAGGTAAATCTTGAAATTGAGCAATTTGGAAATATAGAGCATTGAGTAGTGATTACTATTTATTTAAACATGAGTATATTTTAGTTTTTAAGAAATAAAGAATGGAAGATATAACATTAGAACAAGAAGTTGAACTTCATCAAAAAAAAATTCATGCTGATTCTTACCCTCAAAGTATCTGAGAAATATGTTCAATGTATCAAAATAAAGAGTTAATTATTAATCCTGAATTTCAAAGGTTTTTTAGATGGGATAAAGAAAAAAAATCAAGACTTATTGAATCTATTTTATTGTCATTACCTCTTCCTTCTTTTTTTGTTTCTACTAATGAAAAACATGAATGGGAATTAGTTGATTGACTACAAAGAATATCAACTATACTTGAATTTATGTGAGAATTAAGGCCTGAACATTCAAATAATATAAATGAAGAAAATTCAATTTGAGATTGATTAATTGAGAGTGATAATTTTAGATATCTTAAAAAATTAGGAAGTAAAAAATGGGATAATCTTTCAGATGAATTAAAGCGTAGCTTTAAAAGATATAAATTAAATTTTAATATACTAAAAGTTTCAACAGATAAAAAGGTTAAATATGAATTATTTGAAAGACTAAATACTGGATGAGCACAACTTTCTAATCAAGAAGTAAGAAACTGTATAATGATAATGGAAAATAGAGGTTTCTATATATTTATTGAAGATTTATCAAAAGATGAAAATTTTCAAAATACAATTGATTCATTATCTGAAAAAGACTCATCTAGCCAATATGATAAAGAATTAATTTTAAGGTTTTTTGCACTTAGATACTATATTTCTTGAGATAAAATTACATCAGTTTCGAAATTTATTGAAGATAAAATGTATAACTTTTTAGTGGAATTTGATTATAAAAAAGAAACTGAAATATTTTATAGTACTTTCTATGTTTTAAATAAAACTTTATGAAATGATATATTCAAAAGATATTATAAAGATGAAAAAAAATTTAAAAGAAAAATTATAATTCCTTTTTATGATATTCTTACATTATTTGTATCAAATAACTTAAATGTTGATGTTGATTCTTTAAGAAAAGCAATAATAAATATATGGGAAGAAATCCCAGAAACAAGCATAATACAAAAAAGTATTTGAGTTTGACCAAGAATTGAATCTAAACTTATTTTTGCATTAACTGAATGACAGAAAATATTATCAAGTAAAGTAAAATAAAATGGATTTTTCTAGAGATATTTCAAAACTTTTAAAAGATCGAGTTACAGAATTATCATATGTTTATACAAATATACTTGATTATAATTGAAAAGATTGAGAGATAACAACTATTAGATCATGAATCGTGATGTTATATTCACATTGGGAGTGATTTGTAAAAAATTCCTGAGAAATAATTAAAAAAAATATTAAAAATTTATCAATCCCTTTATGTAATGTGAAAGATTGATTTATAAAAAATAATTTTATTGGTAAAAATCATACTCCTTACTTATATGTAAAGATTATTGCTTCTAAAATTATTTTTAAAGCTAACATTCTACTATGAGATATTCCTATTAAATTTTCAACAGAAGATAACCTAACTTATCCATTATTTAAAAAAGAATTTCTTGAAAGTTTATGTATTAATAATGACAAAATAGCTTATGCATTCGAAAAGAATATACTTAATAGTTCAACATTCCCTGATGAATATTTAGATTCTTGAAAAATAAAAAAATTTTTAAAATTAGATAAACACACTATCATTAAAGACGATTTTAAGTCTTTTGATTCATATTTTATTGATACTATAAAAGTATTATTATTTTTAAGGAATAATATTAGTCATTGAAATTCAAATCTTTGTGTTTCTATTGATGAATATAATTTTTTATATGAAACTGTAAAAAATTTATTATTAGCATACAAAGATGTTCTTATTGATTATTTTGAAAACAAAGAATACTTGAAATAATACTTATAGTCTGTAGATTTATAGTCATCATTATATATAATGATGACTATATTTTTTATTGTTAAAAATTATTTATGAATATCAAAGCCAAGTTTTGAAATAAAGTTAGAGAACTGAGAAAAAAACTCTGACTTTCTCAAGAAGAATTAGCTTCAAAATGCAAACTTCATAGAACATATATCTGAATAATTGAAAGATGAGAAAAAAACCTTTGTCTTGAGAATATTGAGATAGTTGCAAAAGCCCTTTGAGTTGAAATCAAAGATTTATTTTAGTAATACAATATTATGACAAAAAAAGATTTATTTCTTGAACTTGCAAAACCTAATAATTATAAATCAAGATGGGTTAATGTATCTGAATTTGTATGAAAATATAAAGATTTACAATTATGAAACTGATGAAGTTGGTGTAGATGAAGCTCTAGTTTGGCTCAAGAATTTATAGTTGAATTTGATAAATCACTAACTACTTGAAATAAAATTGATAGAATTAGATTAAATTGAGAAAATGAATATCATAAATTAAGTCAAAATATAAGAGAAGACATAAAAAAAGAATTATCAAAAAAAAGGTGTATAATTTTATGAACACATAGAAGTTGTGATCATAAAACAGAAGTTGATCATAAAGATTGAAGAAAAAATGATCTATCTGTTATGAATCCTAAAACACAAAAAATTGAAAATTTTCAACCTTTAAGTAAACCGGCAAATGATGCTAAAAGACAATTTTGTATTGAATGTAAAAATACTTGATTAAGATATGATGCAAAAAAATTATGATATACTACTTCTGTGGTAGAATGAGATTTGAAATATAATGAGAAATTATGATGTAAATGATGTTTCTGGTTTGATCCTATTGCTTTTAGACAAAAATTAAAATTAACTTGAAATTAAAATAAAAATGAATACTATAAATAGCATATAGTTTAAAATACAAAATTTTCGTTTACATATCGTTATATTACAGTTTATGAATTACATTTGATCAAAATTATCGTTATTAAAATTTATAGAAGATTGAATAAATAAAGTAGTTTGAGAAAAAAATTATGTTTTTTCAGATTTATTTGCTTGAACTTGAATAGTTTGAAGGTATTTTAAAATAAAATGACATAAAGTAATTGCAAATGATTTGCAGTATTATAGTTTTGTATTAAATAGACATTATATATGAAATCATACAGATTTGTATTTTGCTAATCTTACAAGTGAAATCCCTAAATTATTGACTTGAAATGTAAATACTTATAAGGAAATAGTTTGTAATTATCTAGAAAACTTACATTGAAAAAAATGATTTATCTATAAAAACTATACTCTTTGATGAACAAAGTGAAAGGAATTTGAAAGAATGTATTTTAGTGATGAAAATGCTATGAAATGTGATGCTATAAGAAGTAAAATTGAAAAGTGGAAAAAAGAAGAGAAAATAAATGATAATGAGTATTATTTTTTACTTTGTAGTTTACTTGAAGCAACTGACAAAGTTGCAAATACTGCAAGTGTTTACTGAGCTTTTCTAAAAAAACTTAAAGTCTCAGCTTTAAAACCTCTACTACTTAAACCAGCTGAGCTTTTTTTAAATGACCATGAACATACTATTTATAATGAAGATATCAATAATTTGATAAAATTTACAAGTCATGATGTAGTTTACTTAGATCCTCCATACAATCATAGACAGTATAGTTGAAATTATCATATACTTGAAACTATTGCAAAGTATGATAATCCAAAAATAAAATGAGTTACTTGAATGAGAGATTGTTCTAGTCAAAAATCTTTGTATTGTAGTAGAATAGAAGTAAAAAAGATTTATGCAGATTTGATAGCAAATATAGATGCAAAATATATTTTTCTAAGTTATAATGATGAATGATTGATGACTATTGAAGATATAAAAGAAATAATGTCAGTAAGATGAGATTATGATGTTTTAAAGAAGAATTACAGAAGATTTAAAGCTGATAAAACAGAAAATAGAAATCATAAACAGGACAAGACAATTGAGTATTTACATTATGTAAAAGTAACTAGATAAGAAGTAACAATTATTACTTCTTTTATTTTTCTCTTGCAAAATTTTAAAATCGTATATAATAAGAGTATAATAAATTTTTATTTTGACTTTATACCTAATTTGGAATATAATTTATATGAAAATAAAAATAAATGC
>JAQUWS010000064.1 GCA_028692735.1 Candidatus Altimarinota bacterium | reverse complement strand
GAAAAAGACAGGAGCAACAACAATAAACTATATTTATTCAAATGAAAATGTACTAACAGAATACAATACAGTTTGAAATACAACAACTAAGAAAGAATACATAAACTGACTAGAAACAGATGAAGTATTGGCAGTAGACCAAACAACATATTTAAGAAAAACTTGAATTTTTATAAAAAACATATATAATATTTCATATATAACTGAAAAATATATTAAATAATAACTATGTTTCAATGATAGCTGAAATACTTAAAGAAAAAATTATAAAAAGACCAAATTATAATAAATTATTAAAAAACTATCTTGATAGTAATGTAATCAAAGTAATTACTTGAATGAGAAGAGTTTGAAAAAGTTATTTACTAAAGAACTTAATTCAAGATATCATTAAAGACGATTTTACAACAAAAAACAATATTTTTTATATTAACAAAGAAGACTTAGAATTTGATTATATAAGAAATTACAATGATTTATATGAAGTATTTAAAAAATTTCTAGAAAATATAACTCATTATAAAAAAATATTTATTTGAATTGATGAAATTCAAGAAATATCTTGATGGGAAAAATTTGTAAATAGTATATTGTGAACTTATAAGGAAAAAGTAGAGATATATATAACTTGAAGTAATTCAAATATGTTATCAAGTGAGCTTTCAACACTTATCACTTGAAGGTATATTGAAATAGAAGTTTATCCTCTAAGTTATAGTGAATTTTCGATATTTTCAGTAAAAGAAAAATCAAAACAACTTTTTTTAGAATACATAAAATATGGGTGATTACCTTGAATTTTTTGAGTAAAGAAAGAAGAAAAAATTGTTTTTGATTATTTAAAATGAATTTATTCAACTATTTTACTAAAAGATATTGTTTCAAGTTTTTGACTGAGAAATGTGTATTTTTTTGAAAATTTATACAAATATATTTTTGCAAATATATGAAATATATTTTCTGCTAAAAGTATAAGCGATTACTTAAAATGACAAAAAGTAAAAATATCACCAGAAACAGTTTTAAATTATTTGGATTATTGATTAAAAGTTTATATGCTTGAATTAGTAAAATCAGTAGATCCAGATACAAAAAAATATTTTGAAATTTATAATAAATACTATATTTGAGATTTGGGGTTAAGAAATAGTTTAGTTTGATTTGATTATAAAAGAGATATCTGAAAAATACTTGAAAATTATGTATTTTTAGAATTAAAAAGAAATTGATATAGTATAAAAATTTGAAGATTACAGAACTGAAAAGAGATAGATTTTATAGCAGAAAAAAATGGGATAATAAAATATTTTCAAGTTTGTTATATGCTTGGATGAGAAGAAACGATTGCAAGAGAATATTCGCCCCTTGAAGAAATAAAAGATAATTGGGAAAAATATGTAGTTTCATTTGATAATATAGATTTTTGAGTTAGTAATGGAATCAAACATATAAAAATATATGATTTAGAAAATATTTTATAATACTAAAAACTAATTTTTAATTTTCCTATTCCAAACCAAAACTTGAAAAATCCCCATAATTATATATTATATAATAGCTTATAATTTAATAAAAAATATATGACAATAGAACTACCCAGGCTTCCGTATGAACTCGATGCTTTAAGCCCATACATATCTAAAGAAACTTTAGAGTATCATTACGGAAAACATCACCAAACATATGTTACAAACCTAAACAATTTGATAGCATGAACTGAATATGAAAATATGAGTTTAGAAGAAATAATTATCAAATCAGAAACTGGACCTATTTTCAATAATGCTGCACAAGTTTGGAATCACACATTTTACTTTGAAAGTTTATGAGAAGTAGATAACACTCTTCCTACATGACAAATATCAGAGATGATAAACAAAAACTTCTGAAGCTTTGAAAACTTCAAAATCAAGTTTACTGAAATGGCTCTAAAAAACTTTGGTTCTGGTTGGACTTGGTTATCTATCAATTCAAATTGAAGTCTAGAAATAGTAAATACTTCAAACGCAGAAAATCCTTTCAAAACTACAAGCAAACCACTTTTGACTATAGATATCTGGGAACATGCTTACTATATAGATTATAGAAATGCTAGAGCAAAATACATAGAAAATTTTTGGAATATTGTAGATTGGGATATGATAGAAAGCAGATTATAAGAATTTCCAAATTAAGAATTATTTAAGAGAATGAAAAATACTTTTTGAAAAAAAAAGTATTTTTTTTATAATTAACAAGATAATAATATTTAATATATTTATTTATGGAAAACCAAGAATATAAAAACAAAATAGATGACTTGATTTCTGAGATAAAAAAAGTCATCACAGGGCAAGATGAACTTGTAAGAGATTTGCTTATCACTCTTTTTTGTAGATGACATATACTTATAGAGTGAGTTCCATGATTAGCAAAAACTCTCACTATTTCTACACTCTCAAAATCACTAGACTTAGATTTCTCTCGTGTACAATTTACACCAGATTTACTACCTAGTGATTTGATTTGAGCTCGTGTCTATACACCAGAAACAAAAGAGTTTTATATCAAAACTTGACCAATAGTTTCAAACTTCGTACTTGCTGATGAGATAAATCGTGCACCATCAAAAGTACAATCAGCATTACTTGAAGCTATGGCAGAGAGACAAGTTACTATTGCCGACAAAACTATAAAACTACAAGATCCTTTTATCGTACTAGCAACTCAAAACCCGATAGAACAAGACTGAACTTATAGCTTACCAGAAGCACAACTTGACAGATTTTTGTTTAAAACTATAGTTTCATACCCAAACGAAAAAGAAGAAATAGAGATAATGAAAAACAATAACCTAAACAATGATGCTATACAAGTAAAAAAGATTTTATGAAAAAAAGATATCATAAAAATCCAAGAATTGATTAAAGAAACTTATGTAGATGAAAATATCTATGAATACATAAAAGACATAGTTTTTTACACAAGAGACCTAACAAACGAAGTATGAAAATATCTTTTCTACTGAGCATCTCCAAGAGCTTCTATTTCTTTACTACATTCTGCAAAAGCACAAGCCTTTTTATCTGCTAGAGATTTCGTAATCCCAGAAGATATAAAAGCAGTAGCAAAACAAGTGCTTAGACACAGGATTATACTCAACTACGAAGCAATAGCCGAAAACATACAAGTAGATGACCTAATAGACACAATCCTAAAAAGAGTAAAAGTGAAGTAAGTGGAGAATACAGAATATAGAATGCAGAATACAGAATATAGAAAAATCCTCTTTGTCATTCTGAACTTGTTTCAGAATCATAAAAAAGAATAATCTACCTTTGTCATTTCGACCGTAGTGGAGAAATCTGTACTTTGCAAATACAAATAAATATAAATAAAGCAAATTTTAACTCTACGACAGATCTCTCGACATGGCTCGAGATGACATATAAAAACAAAAATCCATTATAACCAAAACCACACCATTATGAACTACTTACAAAACTTTAAAAAACTTGACATAAAGACAAAAAAGATGATTTCAGGATTTGATTCTGGGAACTTTAAAAGTGCTTTTAAGTGAAGATGATTAGAGTTTGCAGAGTTTAAAGAATACGAAGCTTGAGAAGATTCAAAACATATTGATTGGCTAGTATCGGCAAGAGAACAAAGATTATTGACAAAAAAATATAGTGTTGATAAAAGTATAAAAGTATTTTTTGTTCTAGATGTATGAAAAGATATGGATTTTTGATTTGAAAAAAAGAAATTAGATACTTTGATTGAGATATTTTTCTTACTTTGACTTTCATCAATAGAAAACTATGACGAAGTATGAGCCTTGATTTTTTCAGAAAACAACTATAAGTTTTTAGACACAAAAAAATGAAAAGCACATATTTTTGAGATTTACAAAAACATACTAGACATAAACTGAGATAAACTAAAAACTAAAGACAAAAAAAATGATTTCAACTTACAAGATATAAAGTCAGTAACTTCGTTTTTGACAAAAATAAAACTAAAAGATACTTTGATTTTTATCCTTACTGACAAAATGGATTTGATTTGAGATAAAAACCTAAAAATTTTGAGCTTAAAAAACGATATAATTTATGTAAATATCTTTGACAATTTTGAAAATACTCTAGACACAAATACAGAAAATTCTTGAATTATTTGATTATTTTGAGACACCAAAGAGCAAATCTTTATAGACAATCTAGACAAAGAAAAAAAATCTGAGTATGTTGACTTGAGAAAACAAAAAATAAAATGATTTTCAAATTATCTAAACACTTTATGAATAGGATACCTAAAAATAGATAATTTAATGAATGTGTATAAAGAATTCTTTTATTACTTTAAAAAATAAATTTATAATTAATTTTTGATGATATGTTTAAAAAAATAAAAATACTTTGAGCAATTGCCTTAAGTTTAATTGCAAATCATACTTTTGCAGCAAATACAGATATTGAACTATCTACGAACGAATCAAAAGTCGCACTGAATTCTGCTTTTGATGTAAATTTCTCTATGAACTTAGATTCATGAACTAATTTAGATGATTTTACTATGGATTGAATAGATAAATTTACAGAAGTGTGAAAAAGTAGTTCTTTTGCTTTCCAAAGTGTAAACGGAGTAAATAAATCAGTTTATACTATTACATATAAATTGATGCCAAAAGAAAAATGAAAATTCACTCTTTGACCAGTTACTGTGAAGCTATGAAACAAGACTATGAAAAGTAACACGATAAGCATAGAAGTCTGAGATGCAACAAATCAGATTATAAACCAAAATCAACTTCAAAATCAAGTTCCAACTCAAAATTTAAACCAACAACCCCCACAAGCAAACAATACAACTTGAGACCATGAAATAACAGATATAAACGATATAATTTGACAAAAAGAACCTTCAAATTGATTTTGATTTCTTTGGATTATCTTAGCAATTATTTTCTTTTGAGCTTTTTACTATATAACTAAATACTACCTAGATTTTAAAGATGATAAAAAGATTACACTACCAAAACTAAAAAAAGAAAAAGAGATAGTAAAAGAACCATCAAAAACTGATTATTTTCTAGAAAAATTAGAGATAATAAAAAGAAATTCAAACCTTTATAATAAGTCAGAATTTTTCTCAAATGTAAATGATTTACTAAGAGAAATATTGGAATACAAATGACTTAAACAAGCTAGAAATATGACTTTACAAGAATTAAAAAAAGCAGATTTTGACAAGAAGATAATTAAACTTATAGAAAAAACATATTTTGAAGAGTTTAAAAAAGAAGAAATTGATATAAACAGACTAGATATCATCGATGAGATAAAAGAATTAATCATATAAAACTACAATTATGAGTGAGATAATTTTTTTAAATAAAATATATTTTTTACTATTGATTCCTTTAATAGGATTTGTAATTTATATATTTTTTAAAAAGAAAAACAAGATAAAGTTTTCTTTTTACGAAGATGTAAAAAAAGTATACAAACATAGTAACACATACTATTATATTTTCTATGTTTTACTTGTTTTGATTATTGTTTGTTATACAATTATCCTTGCAAATCCAAACAAGACAAATACAACTGAAAAAGTAAACAAAAACTGAGTAGATATAGTTCTTGCTTTTGATATAAGTTATAGTATGGAGGCCACAGACTTACAACCAAGCAGAATGGATGTAGCAAGAAATGTAATTTCCTCTTTCTTATGAAACTTAAAAACAGATAGAGTCTGAGTTGTGATTTTTTCTTGAAAACCATTCACATCTATTCCTTTGACTTTTGATTACAACTTCTTAAAAGATTATGTAGCAACACTAAGCCCAGAAACTATAAATCAAAACAACATGAGCTTACAATGAACTGCTATCTGAGATGCAATGGTAATGGGAAGTTATCTCTATGACAATAAAAGCAAAGACAGAGAAAAAGTTATGATTATAGTTACAGATTGAGAAGCAAACAAGTGACTAGATCCAACTACAGCACTTAAATTATTAAAAGATAAAAAGATAAAAGCCTACACAGTTTGAATCTGATGACTAGAAAAAACATACACATATGTCACTGACCAGTTTTGAAACCAACTAAAAGCCGAAGTATGATGAGTCGATGAACCAACTTTAAAAAAGATAGCAACAGAGACTTGATGAAAATACTACAGAGCAACATCACAAACAGTTTTTAAAGAAATATTTGATGAAATAAACAAACTCGAAAAAAAAGACATCCAAGTAGAAACAAAAAAAGTATATGACACAAGATATGAGTG
>JAQUWS010000063.1:4516-6579 GCA_028692735.1 Candidatus Altimarinota bacterium | reverse complement strand
TGAAATTATATCAGAATGAGAAAAAAAGAATTTTGTTAGGAATTGGCCTCATATAAATGGAACTTGATGATTTTTTGTAGCTAAAATAAAAAAAATTAAATCTTTTGATATAGAAAATCCAAAAGAAATAAATTCAAGAGATATGTTTTTTTGAAAGGATTTAGAAAAAAACAATAAATATATTAAACAAAAAGATGTAGTTCAAAATTATGAAAAATTATCATCAAAGGATATGAAGATGATTTTGAAATTTATTGAGGATAAATTTTCTTATTCATTAAAAGAAAAGAAATTTTTTAGGTATAAAGATGAAATATGTATTTTTGATCAAAATATTGATTTTTTATGGAAAGATTTGTTTTTGTATAAGACTTGAATAAAAATTTGAGAATTAAAAAAGGGAATTTTTGTTCCAAACTTTAATTTGTGAATTATAGAAAAGTTTGAAAAAAATTCCTTTAGTATATGAGTAATTGATTTTAATAAATTACATAAATGAGAGGATCTTTTTATTGATAAAGTTGATTGATATTATCAAATTATAGTAGGAGAATCAGTAGCTTGAATAGTTATAATTAAAAATAAAAAAATGAAATTTTGTTTTAATTAAAATTATATACATCTATAACTTTTCAGTTTATTATTATATTATCGTCTTGAGATAATATAATTGGTTTGTGTTTTGTATCTGTAGATTTTGGTAGTAAGTATATAAATTCACTTTCTTTTTTAGGTACTTTTATAGTGGCACATCAATCAACAATAAAAAGGTATGCATTATTTTCATCAAGATTAGTTTCATCTTTTTTTATCAAAACATAGCTTCAGTTTTCTATATTCTTTCATTTTACTTTGAATTTGTTCATTGATGTTCACTCCACTTTTAAAAAGAAGTAATTTGAACTATCTCACTTAGCTATATTTTTTGATATTGTTAATGTTCATAATTCATTTTCTTCTGCATAAACTAATGGTGTTCATGCATTTGCATATCATAAAACAGGTATGTTTAATACTGTTTGAATTCATATATTGTTTCATAATTTGATTCATCTATAAGAATTATCTCTTTGGATAAATCATTTTTTTTCTAAAGTTTCTAGATATTGGGTTACTCATCTTTTAGACTTTTGTTCTAGAATTACTCTAAGTTCTTCAATAGTTGGAGATTTTCAATATTTTGTCATATAGCTGACAATTTTATCTAGAACTTTCTGTTGATTATCTGTAAGCATATTTATATTTATTAATAATAATCTATGTATGTAATCAGTATATAGATTATTTTAAAAAGTCAAACTTTTTTCTTCACACAATCTTTACAATTTTATTTTGTAAAAAAGTGAAAAGTAACTATTATGTTCTTACGAGAGTTAGAGAATCATAATCATAATTTATGTTAAAGCCTTAGTTTACATTAATTTTTTTTAATGATTCTCTAATTTTTGTGATAATCTTAATAAATTAAATATGAGGAAAATAGTTTTTAAAATTTTATTGTTTTTATTTGTTTTTTCTTATCCGTGTTTTTCTTATGCTTCATCTTGAATCACTATAAATGAAATAAAAGAAAATATCAAAATATTACAAGAAAAAGAAAAAGAAATATTTAAAAGTGATTCAGATTTGAATAGTATTTCTCAAATACAATATTTTTTGAGATCTGATTTAACAAAAGAAGAATTAGAAAAAGTAAATAAAATAATATCAGATTATAATTTGTCAAAAAATTCTTATTGAAAAGATTATAATTTAAATGATGCCTTTATAAAGTATAAAAAAGAAACTTATAAAAAATTATCTACATATGTAAAAAGTGAAAAATTACAAGATTTTTTAAATTATATAAAAGATAGTGTTGATGTAATGAAACAGGATTCTTTTATAAAAACTGAAATAACAAAAAATCAGGAGTTATTAAATACTAAATTGACTACTATTCAAGAAAAAATTGAGAAGAATAAACAAGAAATTCAAAATAATATAAAAGAGTCAATAAGGATTAAAGTAGATGAAAAAATTAAAGTAATTAATGATAATGAAAGTTTTAAAAAATTGGATTT
>JAQUWS010000063.1:0-4416 GCA_028692735.1 Candidatus Altimarinota bacterium | reverse complement strand
GTTTGGAGTTATATAGATTTGCAGACTATATTTACAAATATGGCAACTTTTTTGACAAGTATGTTTAGTTATATTTGAGTTACTTTTTTTTATTTAATTTTTATTCTTTTAGAGTATAAATTTTTTACTGAAAAGATTTCTCTTATGATGGAAAATGAAACTCAAAAAAAAGAAATTGTTGAAATTATACATAAAATAAAAAAAGATATAAAGACTTATTTTGTAATAAAGATTTTTATTAGCTTAATAAGTGCTTTTTTTTATTATATAGTTATGAAGTCTGTTTGACTTGATTTTGCTTTATTTTGGAGTTTCCTGATGTTTATTTTGAACTTTATTCCAAATATATGATCTGTTATTGCTATAATTTTTCCTTTGTGATTAAGTTTAATTCAGTTTGATAATTTTTATTGATTTTTTGTAATTATAATATCTGCTTTAGTGATTGAAACTGTAATGTGAAATATAGTTGAACCAAAAATGACTTGAAATAAATTGAATTTAAGTCCTTTAGTTATACTTCTTTCTTTAGTCTTTTGGTGAAGTATTTGGTGAATTATTGGGATGCTTTTAGCTGTACCTATAATGGTTATAATAAATATAATTTTATCTAAGTTTGATCAAACAAGACCTATTGCGATTTTATTATCTGAAAAATGAGATGTAAAAAATTGAGTTGATATAGATTTATTGCCATCTTCTGGTGATAAAATAATTAAAAAAGCTAGAGTGTTTTTTTATAAAATGTATAAAAAATTAAAATAAGCGAGTGAAAAGTTTTCACTTTTTGTTTTTTTATGTATAATCTAGTTTGCAAGAATCAAGTGGTAAGTATTAGAAAAGAAATATTTTTTTTTGGTATTTGCAACTTGGTCTTGTTTATTATTATTTAATTATAATATTTTATGATTTGATTATCAGATAAAAATGCTCCTGAGATAAAATCTCTTAAAAAAACTTATTCAATAGAATGAGCTAATTTAACGTTTGAATCTTGAAAACTTGCTTTACTTTCAAATTGATCAGTTACTATAAGTGATGATAAATGAAACCTGCTTTTTGTTTCTTGTTGAATAAAAGAAGAATGATTAAATAAAGAAGCATGATATTTTCCATTACAAGTTGAATATCAAGAAAAATATTATGCAACTTGAAAAATAGGTTGAAATAGATTTCAAAAAAGAGAATGAAGACCTAGTGAACAAGCTGTTATAAGTTCTAGAATCATTGATAGACCAATAAGACCAATGTTTCCTAAATGAATTATAAATGATGTTCAGATTATAGCTACTGCTTTATCAAGTTCAAATGAATCAGATTTAGCTTTTCATGGTATAACTTGAGCTTCATTAGCATTACTTATGACAAATATGTCTTTTGAAGGACCTGTTTCTTGAGTAAGAGTTAGTATAACCTCAGAATGAAAATTGGTATTTGATCCAACTTTTGAAGATGTTGAGAACTCTAAGTTGATTTTAGTTGTAGCTTGAACAATGGATGCTATAACTATGGTTGAAGCTCAAGCAAAAGAAGTTAGTGATGATGATATCATGATTGCTCTTGAGTATGCTCATAAAATAATAAAAAGTATTTGTGAAGCTCAAATAGATTTTATAAAAGAATATAAAGAGAAGTTTTGAATTTGTGAAGTAGTAGAAGTTTATAATAAACCTGATGAAACACTTTATGAAAAAGTAAAAGAATATTTAACAGAAAAAAGACTTGAAATTCTTTATTGAAAAGGGAAACATGATTTTCAAGTTTGACTTACATCTTTAGATAATGAAGTTAAACAATACTTAATTGATAATAAAATATATCAATATGATGTAAGTGATGATATAGAGAAAATAAAAGAACAAATGACTTTTGTTTGAGATTTGGTATATAAGAGAGTGAAAGAGGTGATGAGAAAAAATGTGCTTGATAACGAAAAAAGATTAGATTGAAGAAAGTTAAATGAAGTAAGAAAAGTTATCTGAGAAATTTGATTTTTGCCTAGAACTCATTGAAGTGCTTTATTTCAAAGATGAATGACTCAAATTTTATCAGTTACAACTTTATGATGACCTGATGATATTCAAATTATTGATGATATGTATGAAGAAGATAAAAAAAGATATATACATCATTACAATTTTCCTCCATATGCTGTTTGAGAAGTAAGACCATTAAGATGAACATGAAGAAGGGAAGTTTGACATGGTAGATTAGCAGAAAAAGCTTTGGAGCCTGTTTTACCAAGTGAAATCGATTTTCCATATATGATAAGAGTAGTTTCTGAGACAATGACATGTAATTGATCTAGTTCTATGGCATCAGTTTGTTGAAGTTCTATGAGTTTGATGCATGCTTGAGTACCTATATCAAATCCTGTTGCGTGAGTTGCTATGGGGATGATTTATGATGAAGTATCTAAAAAATATAAAATTTTATCTGATATACAAGCTCAAGAAGATTTCTTGTGAGATATGGATTTCAAAGTAACTAGAACTAAAAAGTGAATTACAGCTATGCAATTAGATGTAAAAATAAAATGATTAAGTATGCAAGTATTTAAAGAAGCATTTTCTCAATGAAAAGAAGCTATTGATTATATATTATGAGAAATGCTATCTGTTATTCCTCAATCAAATAAAGAATTGTCACAATATGCTCCTCGTATACTTAGTACAATTGTTCCTGTTGAAAAAATAAGAGAAGTAATATGAAAATGATGAGAAAATATACAAAAAGCTGAAGCTGATTTTAATGTTTCTATTCATATAGAAGATGATTGAAAAACATTTGTAACTTGAAAAGATGCACAATGAGCTGAAAAAGCACTTGCTTGGATTAAAAATTTTGTATGGGAGCCAACAATTTGAGAATTACATACTTGAGATATAATAAATATAATTACTTGAACTTGAGCAATAGTAGAATTTAGAGGAAAAACTTGAATGATTCATATTTCAAAATTATCAGATAAGAGAGTTGCTACAGTTGAAGAAGTTGTTAAAATATGAGAAAAAGTACAAGTTGAAGTATTGACTGTTGATAAAGATAAATGAAGAATAGGTTTGAAATTGATAAAAAAGGTTTAAAATTATTTTGACAAAGTTTAAAAAAATATTATTAATTAAATTATTATTTGTTAATTTGTTGTAACGATGAGATGAAATTGAACTAAATTATTTGAAAATAGTGTATTAAACGCATTTGATTTTAAATGAGATGAAGAATTACTTATTAGAAATTTATTAAATTGATGAGTTGAGGATATATTTACTTGAATAAATCTTTGAATAATTGATCATTCTGATGAGTGAAAATCTATTAAACATGAAATAGATTTATTAAAAGATAGTTTCAAATTAACTATAAATAGGTGATGAAATATTCCTCAAGCATTAGAAATTGAAAAAATTATTGATAATGTTTCCGTAAAAGTTAAGGAAATCTTAATAAAAAATTGATTTTGAATTACTAATTGACAAACTGTAGTTTGAGCTCCAATAGTAGAAAAAATAGCTAGTACGGTTTCATATAGAGCTTTTATTTATTGGGTTTTGAAAATTCTTAAATCAACTGGATTTGACACAAAAGAAATGACTCCAGTTGATGTCCCAAATGAAACTTGAAAAGTTATATATGATATATTAAATGATTCTGTTTTGACTTCTTTGCTTATAGTTTTGAAATCTTATGAGGTTATAAAGATGTCTTGAAATAAATGAAATCAATTTGAATATGAAGAAGAAGTAAAAATATGTAATATATGAAAAGAGAAAAAATGAGTAATAAATAAACTTGAAGATATCTGAGCTACAAAGGTATTTGAATGAAAAGTTGAAGATATATATTTTGATTATCCAAATAAGAAAAAGACATTGAAACAAATATCTGATAGTTCTTTTAGACTTAGAGTTAAAACTTCTGTTGATTGACATAAAAGTTATTATTACACTATAAAAAAAGAATTGTCTGATCAAGAAAAGTCTGAGTTAATAAAATTATGAGTTTTGAGAGATAGAGTTGTTGATACGCGTATTTGTAAGGAAAAAGAGTTTGAGATAGATTTTGAAATAGTTAAAGATATAATTACGAGATTTGGATTACAAGAATTTTGAAAGAGGAAGTTAAAATATAGGGTATCTTATGAATATCATGAACAATGAAAAGAAGATGAATGAATTAAATTTGATTTTGATAAGTATGCTTGAAAACAAGATATGCTTGAGGTTGAAGCATCAATGCAACAGTCCATAAGTTTTTGGTTGAAAAAACTATGATTAGATGATGAAAAGAAGTATCCAAGAATGGCAACATGAAGTACTAAATTTTTTAAAAATAAAAAAACTGACGAGAAACTTAATTAATAAAAATAATTTTATCTATGTTTGAAAAAGAAATAAAAATACTTGAAATAAACAA
>JAQUWS010000012.1 GCA_028692735.1 Candidatus Altimarinota bacterium | reverse complement strand
ATACAATAAAAACTGAAGTATTTGATTTAAAATATACTCCTACAACTGATTTTAAAGAATTTAAAATTGATATTTGAGAAGTTAGAAATTATCGGTTAACTCTTTATAACACAGAAAGAAATAGTTTATGAAGAGATAATTATGCATACAATGAAAAACTTATTGATTCTGCACAAGAATGGAGTGATTTTTCTCTTAGTAAATGAGAGTTAAATCATAAGAGAAATAGTTCTGACTCTTACTATGATTATTGGAAAATAAATTCACGGTTTGCTGATAGAGGAATAGTTTGTAAAAAGGTAAATTGAGTTACCCATACTGAAAGTATTTGAAGATGATATTATAAATGTAGTGATGAAGATTGTACTGAAAAGCTAAAAAAATCATTGGACGATGTATTTTCTATGTATTTAAAAGAAAAAAATCAATCATCTAGACCTCATTATGATTGAATCGCAAAAAGTGAATTTCAAAATATATGAGTTTGAATTTCCATAAAACAAAAAAGTGAAAATTATTATGAATTTTATTTAACTACTCATGTTTGTACAGAGTTAAAATAAAGACTAAGAAAAATAATTATCTTTTTTTTATTTCTTTTTTCAAGTTTGTGTTTGTATTTTTATTTGACAATATTATGAAATATTAGTTAATTTTTTCTTCTATTCTAATAAGTTCATTGTATTTTGCTACTCTGTCAGTTCTTGAAAGAGATCATGTTTTTATAAATCATGTGTTTTTTCAAACTACTAAGTGTGCTATAAAAGTATCTTCTGTTTCTCATGATCTATGAGAGATTATAGATTTCATTCAAGCTTCTTTTGCCATATCAATTGCTTTTATTGTTTCACTTACTGTTCAAATTTGATTTAATTTTATAAGTATTGAATTTCATAATCATTGTTTGATTCACATATCCAATCTTTCTATATTTGTTACAAATAAATCATCTCAAACTAACATAATTTTATCTCATAATTTTGTAGTTAATTCTTTCCATCAATCAAAATCATCTTCAGCCATTCAATCTTCTATAGATATAATAGGATATTTATCAACTAAATCTTCATAATATGAAACTAACTCAGAAGATGAAAGTTCTTTATTTTCTCAAGATAAAATATATTTTCAGTCTTTATAAAATTCACTTGATGCAACATCGAGTGCTAATTTTATTTTTTCTGTATCATATCAAGCTTTGTTTATAGCTTCAAGTATAACTTGTATTGCTTCTTCATTTGAGTTTAAGTTTGGGGCATATCATCCTTCATCTCAGACACTTGTTGATAATCCCTTATCTTTTAAAATCTTTTTTAGATTATGAAAAACTTCTGCTCACATTCTAACTGATTCTTTTATAGAATTTGCTCAAACTGGAACTATCATAAACTCTTGTATATCCACATTATTATCAGCATGACTTCATCAGTTAAGTATATTCATCATTGGTGTTGGTAAGATATTTCAATTTCATTCTCAGATATATTCAAATATTTGTTTATTTTCAGCATCGCTAGTTGCTACAACAAAAGCCATAGAAACTCCTAAAATAGCATTTGCTCATAAGTTTTGTTTATTTTTTGTTCAATCAAGAGTTATAAGTAATTCATCTAATTCTTTGTAGTTTGAAAATGTTTTTCAAATTATTTCGTTTTTTATTGTCTCATTTACATTTGATACTGCTTTTAAAACTCATTTTCAAAGGTATCTTTTATTATCTCAATCTCTTAATTCTAAAGCTTCGTGAATTCAAGTTGAAGCTCAACTTGGAACAATAGCTCTACCAAAACTTCAATTTTCTAAAGTTATTTCAACTTCAATAGTAGGATTTCATCTAGAATCTAAAACTTCTCTGGCATAAACATTTTTTATAGTGTACATATTTTAAAAAGTTAAAAAATAAATTATTTAATTAAAAGGCTTTCTAGCATATCTTTTTGTTTGTCAATTCATAAGATATCTAAAATAGTTGGTGTTATATTTGCAAGTCATCAGGATTCTTTTGTTTTTATAATCTCAGAATTTTTTATATACCAAAATGGAACTAAGTTTGTTGTATGGGAATTACATGGATTATCTTTTGTTCACATCTTTTCACAATTTCAATGATCAGAAGTGATAAGTAAATCTATATTATTTTTGTCACATAATTTGATTATATTTCAAATTATTTTATCCAAAGTTTCAACTGCTTTTATGGAAGCTTCCAAGACTCAAGCATGCCCAACTAAATCTCAGTTTGCAAAATTAATCACAAAAAAATCATATTTATCAATTTCATTTTTAAATACATCAAATATTTCAAAAGCACTCATTTCTGGATCTTTATCATATAATCATTCTATTTTATGTGATGGAACTAGTATAAACTCTTCATTGTTTCATTTTGTTGTTCTTAATCAGTTAAAAAACTTTGTAACATGTGCAAATTTTTCTGTTTCGGCAATATGCAGTTGAGTAAATCAATTTTTTGATAATATATCACTTAATGTATTTTGTATTTCTTCTTTTTTTATGAAATATTTTCATTTAAAATCATCATAAAATTTTGTCATAGTAAAGATATGGTCTCATCAAAATTGATTTTCAATATATTTTACAAGTTGAGTTCATCTATCTGATCTGAAATTGTAGTGTAAAAATACATCATCTTTTTTTAAGTTTTCACTTCCTGAAAACGAAGTTGGTTCTATAAATTCATCATATTTTCAATTTTTATAGTTTTTTTCAAGAATTTCAAGAGGAGATAATTTAGTTTGATTTTCTCAAATTATTGCTTTGTATGTTTTTTCAATTCTTTCCCAGTTATTATCTCTATCCATAGAAAAGTATCTTCAAGAAATACTTGATACTTTTACGTTTTCAAAGTTTTTTATAAAATCTAACAATTGTTTTAAATATTCATATGATGCTCTTATAGGAGAATCTCTTCAATCAGTTATAATATGTAGAAATACTTTTATATCTTTTGGAATAATTTTTAATAATCAATATAAATGTGGTTGATAAGAATGTACTCATTCAAATCCTAACATTCAAGTTATATGTAAATTGTTTTTTGTTTTTTCTAGATAGTCTATCATCTCTTTATATTCATAAATTTCTTGAAAATCACTATTATATAATTTTTCATTGATTTTTAATATATTTTGTTTTATGATTTTTCATGATCAAATAGTAAGATGTCATACTTCAGATCATCACATAAATCAATCAATTATTCAAACAGATTTTCAACTGGCTTGTAGTCTTGTAAATTTTTGAAATCAAAAAAGTTTATCAAAATGTGGTTTATTTTTTGCTTGAAATATAGCATTTTCTTCAAGAGTTTGTTCATTTATTCAAAATCAGTCAAGGATAATAAGTGCTAATTTATTCATAAATATTTTATTAAATTTTAGGGTTGAAATATTATGATTTTTTTTTAAAAAGTAAAGTGAAATTATTTTTTAAAATTTGTTGAAATTAAAAAATTAGTAATATAATTTTATTTACGATTATTAATAATTTTTTTGTATGACAAAATTAAAATTTTTTATACCAATTTTAATTATATTTGTATTGACTTCTTGTTGAGAAAAAACAAGAGTTAATGAAGAAACTGCAATTAATATAAACTCTTGAGATATTCAAAAGGATATCACATGAAGTTGAGCAATAGAGAAAGTAGAAAAAGAACCTGATTTATGAAAAATATATGATGATAAAGAGATATGATTATCATTTAATTATCCAACTAACTATGAATTAATTACAAGCGATGATTTTTCAATAGAACCTTGACAAACTTATATAAAAATTGAAAGTAAAAAAATTTGAGTTCAGAATAAACCAACAGATTTGAGTAAAGTTGATGAAAATAAAAATATGAATGATTTAGCTTCATGAAAATATTGAGTAAATTATGATAATCCATATTCGGAATCAAAAAAAGTTGATAAAATATGAAGTTTTTTTTGACAGGATTTTTTAGTATTATCTCGTTTTGATATATGTAGTGTAACTTTGGAAAGAAAACTTTTGTTTTATTTTTTTGATAAACAAATTGTAATTACTTCATATGCCCCAATAAATATACTTAAATCAACTATGAATGAATATTTTACAACTGATAAAGAAAATTGTTGAAATGAAACTAAATGGATTTTTGATAAACAAAAAGATTTTTATAAAACTCTTGTAGAAAAAAAAGCTCCTGAGGAGATACAAACTTGGTATGATAATTTTGATAAGATTATTAATACTATCAATTTTATTTCAAATCAGTAAAAAAATTAGCAAAATTATTTGCTAATTTTTTTTATTTTAAAACTTGTAGATTTATATTATTTAGTATAATAAAATAGTAATTTATTTTCTAATTTAAAAATATATGAAATGATTTAATGCAAATATAGAAAAGGAAACTTTAGAAAATAACAATTTTCGTAAAGTTCTTTACACTTGAAAACATTGTCAATTAGTTCTTATGAGTTTAAAACCTATGGAAGAAATTTGAATGGAGGTTCACAATGACAATGACCAATTTTTTCGTTTTGAAGAATGAAATTGAAAATGTATAATAGATTGAAATGAATATGAAGTAAGTGACTGAAGTGCTATAATAGTACCTGCTTGAGCAATGCATAATGTGATAAATACATCAAGTAATGAATCATTAAAGATGTATACTATCTACTCCCCTGCTCATCATAAAGATGGGATAGTAAGAGTTACAAAAGAAGAAGCTGAAGCAAATGAAGCTGATTTTGATGGAGTTACTAGTGAGTAGTTCAATTAATGAAAATTTGTATTTGAAAAATGATTATTTTCTTATTTATGCTAAAAAAATAATAAGTCAATAGAAATTAAATAGGAAATAATTTTCTTTTGATACCTATAGCTATTTTTGGCTTTAAATAAATAAAACTATTGCTTTAACTAAATTAAAACGTATAATTATATTCTTATTTCTTAACTATATAATTGTATGGAAAATAAATTTAGAAAGTGACTTATATTAGGTGGAATATTAGCAGTTGCAACTGTTATAGGTGTAGCTATAAATAAGGACTGAAAAGGAATTGCTGATGATTTGAAAGAGGATTTTAAATCAATTGTTAAGAATTTAAAGAAAAATCTTAATAAACTTGAAGATGTCTCAAAAGAAGACTTTGCTAAAATGGTTAATACAGTAGTTGAAGATTATTGCAAAACAAAAAAAATTACAGATGAAGCAAAAAATTCAATTATTTCTGCTTTGAATAATAAGTGGAACGAAATGGAAGAAGAATATAAAAATTCTTAATTCATAACAATATAATTATGTTAACTACAATAGCTACTGTTTTAATACTTTTATGGCTACTTTGAATAGTTACATCTTATACAATGGGGGGATTTATACACATCTTAATTGTAATAGCTATTGTTATTATTCTAGTAAGAATAATAAAATGAGAAAAACCAATATAATTCTTCAAAACAAAAAAATCAGCAAAATTTTGCTGATTTTTTTGTTTTGAAGAATGAGTTTGAGATGTAAATGAATATATTTTTTCAAAAATTGATTGTAAAAAATTTGACTTTAAAATTAACACCTATATAATATAGGTGCTAATTTATTTTATATATTAACTTTATAACTATGTTGAAACCTTTAAGTGATAGAGTGGTTTTAAAAGCCATTGAAAAAGAAAGTATAACAAAAAGTGGTATATATATACCTGATAGTGCAAACAAAGAAAAACCATATATGTATGAAGTTGTTGCAATTTGACCTGGAAAAAAGGAATCAAATATGGATAGTATAAAGATTTGAGATAAGGTTCTTTGTAGCCAATACGCGTGAGATGATGTAAAGATAGATTGAGAGGAAGTTAAGATAATTGGGATTGAGTATGTATTAGCGATAGTTGAATAATATAATCGCTGTTATCTTGTTTTCTTTTTTGTCATCCTAGTGCTTGACACTGGGATCTCTAGCAAGGTAAAACATATTAGTAAAAATTATGAGATATAAACTTATTTGTATCTTAAGAGAAATAAATATGTTTAGTGAAACTATATATTACTGGTCTTAGCTAGGAATGACAATATAGGTACAATTAGATACACAATTTAGAACAATATAAGGAAGATTCCGTATCAAGTACGGAATGACAAAATAATAATTAGTATTGTATATTACGAGAAATAAATATTTTTAGTAAAACTATAGATTCCTAGTCTTAGCTAGGAATAACAATAATTATACACAAGATAGGACAATACATGGAAGATTCCGTATCGAGTACGGAATGACAATTTAGAAAAAACAGTTTATTTTTTAACTAATTGATTTATGGCAAAACAAATAAAATTTAGTGATGATGCTAGACAAAAGATTTTTGGTTGAATAGAGAAAGTTGCAAAAGTTGTGACTGTGACTATGTGACCAAAATGAAGAAATGTAATACTTGATAAATGATATGGGGCTCCTCAAATTACAAACGATGGAGTTACTATTGCAAAAGAAATAGATTTAGAAGATAAATTTGAAGCTTTATGAGCTGAGCTTGTAAAAGAAGCAGCAGAAAAGACAAACAAACTTGCTTGAGATGGTACTACTACTGCTACCCTACTTACTTATGCTCTTGCTAAAGAATGACTTAGATATATAAAAAACTGAGTTAATTCTGTTGAGTTAAAAAACGGTATGAGAAAAGCTTGAGAAAGAGTAAATGAAGAACTTGTAAAAAATGCTAAGATAATAAATACAAAAGAAGAAATTGCTCAAGTTGCAACTATCTCTGCTCAAGATGAAGAAGTTGGTAAAATTATAGCTTTGGCTATGGAAAAGGTTTGAAATAATTGAGTTATAACAGTTGAAGAATGACAAACTTTTGGGCTTGATGTAGAAGTAACTGAAGGTATGCAATTTGATCAAGGTTATGTAAGCCCTTATATGGTTACAAATACTGAAAAAATGCAAGCTTCTATAAAAGATGCTCCTATACTTATAACTGATAGTAAGATATCAAGTATGAAAGATTTACTTCCTGTACTTGAACAATTAGTACAATCTGGAAGAAAAGATTTAGTAATCATAGCTGATGATATAGATTGAGAGGCTCTTACTACAATTATACTTAATAAATTAAAATGAGTATTAAGTATATTAGGTATAAAAGCTCCTTGATTTGGTGATAGAAAAAAAGAAATGCTTAAAGATATAGCAGTTTTAGTCTGAGCTAATGTAATTACATCTGAACTTGGTATGAAACTTGAAAATGCTACACTAGAAGATTTATGACAAGCAAGTAATGTAATAGCGGCGAAAGACAAAACAATAATTGTATGATGAGAATGAGATAGTTCTGAAATAAAGAACAGAGTTTCTCAAATTAGTCAAGAAATAGAAAATACAACAAGTGATTATGATAAAGAAAAATTGCATGAAAGACTTGCTAAATTATCTGGTTGAGTTGCTGTAATAAAAGTTTGAGCTGCTAGCGAAGTAGAAATGAAAGAAAAGAAACTTAGAATTGAAGATGCTTTAAATGCTACAAGAGCAGCAGTTGAAGAATGAGTTGTTGCTTGAGGTTGAGTTGCTCTTTTGAAAGCTTCTCAAGTTTTGGAAGATATGGATTTATGAAATGAATATCAAAATATAGGTGTTTCTATAGTTAAACAAGCATTATCTTATCCTATTAGACAAATAGTTGAAAATGCTTGAAAAGAAGGAAGTGTAATAATAAATAAAATCCTAGAAGAAAAATCTGTGAATTTTGGTTATAATGCTGCAACAGATATATATGTAGATATGGTAAATACTTGAATAATTGATCCGAAAAAAGTTGAGAGAATTGCATTGGAAGAAGCAATAAGTCTTGCTTGAATGTTTTTAACAACAGAAGCTGCAGTTACTGATATACCTAAAAAAGATGGATGATGTAGTTGATCTTGCTGACACGATGCATGAATGTGATGAATGTGAATGCCTTGAATGGGTATGTATTAGATGTGGAAATGTGAAAAGAGCTGGTTTCAAAAAACTAGCTCTTTTTATTATTTGACTTTTTTTGTATGTTTTATATCTTTATATTATATTATAGCATTTTTATCATTTTACAATGAATATTAACAAAAAATGATTTTCTATTTTAGAAGTTGTTGTTGCTAGTATGATACTAAGTTTATCAGTATTTTGAATTTATAAACTTATTGCTGAAAACAACAAAATTATAAATAATTCAAATAATTTTTTTGATGCAAACATTTTGATTACAAATATGATTGATTGTATTGAATGAATTTGATTTGATACACTAAAAAGTTCTTCTTTTTTGACAAATACTTGAAGTTTTTATTTTGAAAACTCTTTGACATGAAAATGTATAACTTGAAATTATAATACAAGCTTTACTTTTACTTGAAACAATATAAACAATATAAATTATTATTTGTATTGAAAAATCACTAATTCAACTGTTGATACTTTGGACTGGACCCTGTGAGTTTATGGGGAATCTGTTTGAGTTATAGAGAAAGAATGGAAGATGATGAGGTAAAAAGTTAGTCTTTTATATGGATTTTTATTATTTTTATGATTCTGAAACAAGTTCAGGATGACGGTTGTGGGGGGCAGGATGACGGTTGTGGGATTCAGGATGACAGTTTATGTAAGTTTTGTTGTTGATTTATGTATTATAGATCCTGAAACAAGTTCAGGATGACGGTTGTGGGATTCAGGATGACGGTTGTGGAATTCAGGATGACGGTTGTGGCGTTCAGGATGATGGTTGTGGGGTTCAGAATGACAGTTTATGTAAGTTTTGTTGTTGGTTTATGTATTATAGATCCTGAAACAAGTTCAGGATGACGGTTGTGGCGTTCAGGATGATGGTTGTGGGGGGGGCAGGATGATGGTTGAAAATAATTTTTGTAATTATTTTTTAATTTTATTTTTTCAGTTTTTTTAGTAATTTTAAATTGACTAAAAAAATTAGTTTGGAATTTATTTAATGTAGTTTACTTTTTCTCAAATTCATAAGATTCATGTTTGTATGTTTTTTATAGGAACAACATCTAGTTCATCAAGTTCTGGAGCTTTTTTTTCTTCTCTAATTTGAGCATTTTTATCATCAAAATCATAAATATATCCTATAAATTCTTTTCATTTTCTATTTTCTTCTTTTTTCTCATATATTTTATCTAAAACTTTTGCAAGTTTTTTTACTCTTTTTTCTATTGTTTTATCATCATTTTTTTCATCTAGTTTACTACTTGCAGCAAGTGATTCATCATGATATCAAAACATAGATACACTATCAAACTCAAATTTTTCTGCAAAGTTTAATAAATCATTAAACTCTTTTTCTTGTTCTCATGGAAATCATACTATAAAATTTGTGTGGATGAAAGCGTCTTTAAAATTATTTTTTATGAAATCAAGAACTGAAGTAATATGTTTATCGTCATAAAATCTTCACATTCTTTTTAAAATCTTGGGATTTATATGCTGAAAAGGTAAATCAAAGTATGGTATAAACTTTTTGAAATTTTTAAGTTTTTTCAAATTATCAAGAGTTAAAATATCTGGATACATATAAAAAAGTCTAAATTTGAAATCTAAATTTATCTTTTCTATTTCTTCTAAAAGTGCAAAAAGACTTGGTTTCTCGTATAAATCAATTCCATACCTAGTTGTATCTTGCGATATAATTTCTATTTCTTTTGCTCATAAATTTACTAGATTTTCAATTTCTTTTACTATATCTTCAATTTCTCTTGATTTCTGATTTCATCTAATTTGAGGAATTATACAAAAACTACATCTGTTATCACATCATTCTGATATCTTTACATATTCATAACCTAATGATAAATTAAAAGGAAGTCTTGGTGAATCTCAATTCCAAATAAAAGCTTTTTTATTTATATTAGTTTTATTTATTTTTTGAAAATATGAGTTAATTTTTGAGTTTTTAAAATTTTCAACTTTTTCTTTTAATGTCTTTTTGATATTATTTTCTATTTCTTCATCCATTGGTAAAACTAGATATAGATTTTTTAATCTTAGTAAAAATTCATTATCTCTAACTGGGAGGTAACATCAAGTGATAATAATTTTTTTTCATAAATCATCATAGTAATTTATAGTTTCTTCTGCTTCTTCTCTTGAAGATGATAAAAATCAGCAAGTATTTATTATGATAAATTCAACTTTTTTATCTAATGGATCTGAAAAAAAATTTATATTATTTTTTTCATTTTCTGAGAGTATTTTTCATATTACAAATTCTGTATCAACTAGATTTTTATTACATCATAAATTTATTGCACTAAAATTAAATTTCACTTTTTTAAAATTAATAAATATTTTTTTTATTATATTTAATCACAAAACAATTTCAAATTTTGATTTTAATCATAAAAAGTGATATTATGTAGAAAATACTTATTAAAATAGTTTATATTATGTCAGAAAAAATAGTAATTTCAGTAGATAAAGAGCTAGATAAAACAAAATCCAGAAACTTATTTTTAACAGTTACAGCTCTGAATTTTATATGGATGTTATTTCACTTTACTGTAGTATTTTTCTTTACTTTAAAACTAAAATCTGTAGCTTTGGTTTGAGTTTTTTTATGAATATGAAATTTTTTTTCTTTTTTACTTGATATTCCTATTTGAATTCTTCAAAATTATTTTAAAGCAAAAACTCTTTATATAATTGCTTGTATATCTCAATTAATAGCAATGATTATATTTATAAATTTTATTGTTAATGTTGTACAATACACATCAACTCTCGTTGATTTATGAGACATAACTGATTCTCAAAAAGTAAAAATGGTTTTTAGTTTCTTCGTTTGAGATTGATTTAACTACTTTCTATTACTTATTGCATCTTTTTGTTACTGATTAACAAAAGAGTTACAAGATGTAACAACTATGTCATATATACTTAATAATTCAACTCCTAATCAATATGCAAGTATAATAGCTAAAAACAATATTGCAATGTGAATTTGATCTCTTTTTTGACTTTTATTATCTTGAGTTATTTTAAGTTTTGCTCCTCTTTTAATTATCTTTTCAGTTATTTTAGTGATTATATTAATTATATTTTTCACAAGAAAGTTTTTTGATAGTTCATCTGAAACTATAAACTTTAATGATATTTATAAATTTAAAGTTTTATTTGATAAACAAGAGCTTGAGTGAATAAAAGATAAAGTTGTAAAAAGTGTTAGTAAGATAGAATTGAAAGATATTATATGAAGCTCAAAATATATCTTTATTAAACCAACTCCTTTAAAGTCATGATTAAACTTAAAAATGCTTATAAAAGAAACTAAAGAGACATTTATTACAACTTATCAAGTTTTAACTTGAAAACATAATTCTTTACTAATTTATTGGAGTTTAGTTCTTATACTTACTTTTTGATTCCGGGATACTTTTGCTTCTACATTCTTAGTTGATTTTTTGGATTCATTATTAAAATGATATAGTTATGTGCTTTTGTGAGTTATAGCTATTCCTGCTTTTTGACTTCAAGATTTTTTTTGAAAGTTAGCTGAAAAATTTTGAGAATATAGTGTTGCTAATTTATGAATAGCCCTTTCTTGAGTATCTTTGTTTTTTATGTGAGTATTTGCTGATAGTTGAAGTGTAATAATTTTGATGAGTTTAGCTATGATTAATAGTATCTGATATGCATGTTGTATGAGTTTATCACAATCTGTATTTCTTGATACTTACAACAAAGCTTATGCTGAACAAAAAAACTTAAAAGAGATAGATGCTAATGCATCTGCTGCACCAATAAAAATTGTACAAAACTTTGCTAATGTATTTTGACTTTTACTTTGATGATTAATATTGGCAATACTTAATTATCTATGATTTTTTATGTGTTTTTGATTATTTATATTGCGGTTTTTTTATTGGTCTTTGAGAGAGAAAAAATACATAAAAACAAAAAAAGTTGAAGCAACAAATTAATGATACTTATATATTATACATTATATGTCTGAATTAGCAGTAATTAGTATTGATAATTGAATAATCAATACTAATAAAGAGAAAAATCTTTTTTTTAATATCATTTTATCCAACATGGTTTGGATGATTTTTCATTTTTCTGTTTTTTATTTTTTCACATTTCAATTGAATTCTATTACTTTAGTTTGAGTATTTTTATGAATTTGAAATTTGTTTTCATTTTTATTTGATATATCGATTTGAATAATTCAAAAATTTTTTAGAGCTAAAACTTTGTTTATCATTTCATATTTAACTGAGATTATTGCAATGTTGATATTTATAAACTTTACTTATGAAGTAAGTGATTTTTTAGCAAGGAATGTAAATCATACAAATCTATGAATTATCACAACTGCATTGGATTTCTTTTTGTCAAAATGATTGAATATAATACTTATGATAATTGCATGTTTTTGTTATTGAATAACTAAAGAACTACAAGAAGTAACTTTGGTTTCATACATACTAAGCAATGTAAATCCAAAAGAATATACATATATGTTGGCTAAAAAAAATCTATGAACTTGAATCTGATCTTTTTTATGATTAATTCTTGCATGATTTATATTGTCATTATCTGCAAACAATATAATATTTTTAGTTATATTTATTATTATTTTGATTATTTATTTTACTATAAATTTCTTTGATAATTCAGAAAAAACTTTAAATTTACAGGATATTTATAAATTTAAAGTTTTCTTTGAAACTGAGAATATAATAAAAATTTCTGATTGAGTAAAAGAAAATATCATAAAAACTGTTAACAAAATTGAATTAAAATGAATCCTAGATTCTTCAAGTTATCTATTTTTAAAACCATTAACGCTACAATCATGATTTGATATAAAAACTCTTTTTTATGAGACAAAAAAAGAATTCATATCAATCTATAAAATTCTTTCTTGATCTAAAACTTGATTAGTATTATATTGGGCAATGATTATTTTGATTACATTCTGATTTTGGGATACTTTTGCATCAACTTTTTTGATTAAATTTTTAGATTCTTTTATTAATTGATGATGATATATTTTACTTGCAATAATTGCGATTCCAGCTTTTGTCTTACAAGATTATTTTTGTAAATTAGCAAAAACACATTGAATTTATACTATTTCAAATTTTTGACTTGTCTTATCATGACTTTCACTTTTACTAATGTGAATATTTTCTAATTCAAATAATATTATAATTATAATGCTGGTTGCAATTATGAATAGTGTTTGATATGCATCTTGTATGGCTTTAGCACAAGCCACTTTTTTAGAATCTTACAATAAAATGTTCTCAAGTTATAATAATTTAAAAGAAATAGATGCAAATGCGTCAGCAGCTCCTTTGAAGATAATTCAAAATTTAGCAAATGTAATATGATTATTTTTATGATGAATTATTTTAGGAGTATTACAATATGTATGATTTTTTATTATATTTTGACTTTTTATTCTTTGAATTTTATTTTGGACTGTAAAAAATAAAATTCACCCTTAATTCATATATTCTTTAATAAATTTTTTAAATAAGTCTCATTTTTCTTCATAATTTTTCCATAAAAAATAACTTGGTGATGCTGTTGAAAGCAAACAAATTTTTCACTTTGTAGTATTTTTGTATGCAAAAAAAACTGCTTCTTGCATGGATTTTGTTTGTAAAATATTGTATTTTGATTTATTTTTTAATGATTTTAAAATATTTTCTCAAGTTTGAGGAAATAATACAATATTTTTTATATTTGATTCATCTATAAATTCTACTAATTTATCAAAAGTGTATCATCTATCTGTTCATCATAAAAAAATAGTTTCTAAGTCTATTTTAAAAGTTTTTATAGCTTCTATTGTACTTTCTGGAGTTGTTGAAATAGCATCATCAATAAAAGTAATTCAGTTAAATATACCTAAATTTTGTAGTCTATGAGGAAGTCATGAAAAATTATTTATAGTATGTTCAAATATCTTATACTCTATTTTTAAAATATCGGTTACTCATAAAATAGCACAAAAATTTGCTAAGTTATGTTCTCATGGGATTTTTGGATTTATTATTAAATCTAATTTTTTTCAATCAATTGAAAATATGTTTTTATCGTGAGCATAATATGATGATTTTTCTCAGAAGGTTTTAAAACTATATGATAGTTTCCTGCCTTCGTAGGAATGACGGATATTAGAGAATTTTTTTTCAAAAATTTCTTTTGATAAATTTTCTCAGATAAGTAAATTTTTTGAGTTTTTTAGAATATTTAGTTTTGAATTTTTATAGTTTTCAAATCAATTATGCCAATCAAGGTGATCTTCATAAATATTTCATAATATACTTATAAAGCTATGGTGATTATCTAAGTCTTCAAGCATATAGCTTGAAAGTTCGTAGATAATGAAATCGTAATTATCACTAGGTTGTCATTCTGGACTTGATCCGGAATCTATCAATTCACTAGAACTTTTAGAAGTATCATTTGAATTATTACTTTCTAGAATATCTGTATCTTTAGTTTTTTCTAATTGTTTTTCCTTTATAGAGATCCCCTGGTCAAGCCCGAGGATGACACAGGGCGATAAAGTACACTCATTATTTTTAATTCTTTCTTTACTCTTTAAATCATTTTCACTTCAAATTAAATCTATTTCATCAAGTACTGGATTTCAGATATTTCAGACTAATTTTACTTTGTATCAAGCATCTTTAAGTAATTCATAAATCAGAGTTACTGTTGTAGACTTCCCTTTTGTCTGCGTAACTGATATTATATTTCACTTGTATAGTTCAAAAAAAAGTTTTGTTTGTGACCATAATTTATCTTTGTATTTTAGTAAATCGTTTTTGTATGGACTGATTCATGGTGATTTAAATATGTAATCGAAAATTTCTAGATTATCTAGGTAGTTATCTCATGTTATAAATTTTATATTTTTAATTTGTTGTCATTCAAACTTTAATTGAGGAATCTTTTCTATTTCCCCTTGATAAAGGGGGGTATGGGGATTTTGTTCTACATTTTTTCAAGTTTCACTATTTGTTTCTTCGGCAGATCTCTCGACTTCGCTCGAGATGACAATGGTATCATTTATGTTTTTATCTATCACGGTTAGGTCTGTACATCAGATTTTTTGAAGAAAAGAAAGAGTTGATTTCCCTTCTTTACCAAATCATAAGATTGAGATTTTTTTATTGATTAATTCATTTATATTCATAATTTAGTTAGTTAATTTAAATGCATCTGAAATAAGAGACATAAATAATTGCTTATTTTCTGATATAAAAAATTTTTTATCTAATTGTTTGTATCAATTAAATCTACTTACAACGACATCTTCATTTTGAGAAATTATTTTTCAGACTTCATTTGAAATGATTATCTTAAACATATGTATTTTAATACAACCAAGTTCATCGTGTTCAACAGAAATCTCTCACATATAATCTTTTTTTTCAACTTCTTTATATATCGCTAATTCTTCCCGTAATTCTCTTGTTAATGCCCATTCTTTAGTTTCTCATAAATCTATAAAACCTCCAAAAAATCATAATTTTCATCATGCTATTTTATGAATTTCCATATACACATTTCATTTTTGGTCTAATAAGACAGCTTTACTACATTCTCTTTGTTGTAAATTTTCTCTCATAAAACTAATTATTCTTTTTTTTATTTATATAATAATAAACTAATCAGATTACGATAACAATTATAATGACTCAATACAAACTTTCTTTACTATATTTTTCAAGTAAATCTTTATTTTGTCATGCTATATATCAAATTGTTATCAAAATCAAATTCCAGATAGCTGCTCATGAAAAAGTAAAAATTAAAAACTTAACAAAATTCATTTTAAATATTCAAGCTGGAATACTTATAAGCTGTCTAACTGCTGGTATAAACCTACCAAGAAATGTTGTTATAGATCAATGACTTTTAAAATATTTTTCTGCTTCTTTATAATGAGATTCTTTTAAAAAAATATATTTTCAATATCTATGAACTAATTTTTTTATAATTGGTCCTCATAGGTAATAACCTAAAACATAGTTTATCGTTGATCAACTTAATGCTCATAGAGTTCATGCTAGAAAAACTAGCATAAAATTCATATCTCATAAACTTACTAAATATCAAGCAGGAAGCATAGCAATTTCAGATGGAAATGGAATAAAACTAGATTCAATTGTCATCATAACAAAAATTCAAATATACCCCATATCTCAAACTAGATTTACTACAATGTTTACTAATTCATTCATAAGTTTTTATAATTAATTATTAACTAACTATAATTTATCTAAAAATGTAAAAAAATAAAATAAAAAAACTGACTTTTAAAAAAATCAGTTATTTATATTTTATTTATTCTCCAATTACTGGTGGTATATTATCTTCAATTATATCTCATACAATACTTTTTATTGCATCAACTGAAACTCATGCTTCTTGCATTGTATCTACTCTTGACAGAAGTTCTTGTCTTTTTTCTTTATCAACACTAGCTAGCAAATCACCTAATGTATTATTATTATGCATACAATTTATAATTAAAAAATAAATATATTCTTTTATAATAATTAATATACAAAAGTCAAATTTATTTTGTAATATTTTTATTGTTTAAAAGCACTTTCAATTGGAAGTCAAATCTTTATATGATTGTATGCGTGTTGTTTTAATCAGTCAACATCTTTAAGTTTTAAACAGTGTATTTTAGATTCTACATAATCCATAATCACAAAATTTTCTACTTCACTTAATGTATGTCATAGTGAAAAATATGATTTAATTGTTGCTTCATATTTTTTATCTATATCTATGAAATTTAACAGTTTCATAAATCTATCTTGGATAATGAAAAGCAAAGGAATATTTCAAATAGAAGTTAAATCATTTATTATAATTTCATAAATTTCATCAATTGGATTTCCTTTTTTTAGCATTATTGAAATTAATTGAGTAATCTCAGTTATTCATTTATCTATATCATAGCAAAATGTCAATATATTGTGAGTTATTCAAGAAACTTCATCAACTTCTTTTTTTACTCACTTAGCTAATCATAATCTGGGAGAACTAACTGTTGGGTTTATTATGTCTGGTGTTTTCATATATAAAAAGGTTATCATTTAAACTCTTTTGGATTTATTCATGCTATAACTAAGTAGTTAATCTCACTTAATATAGTCTCATCATATCACATTTGTTTCATATCAATCCAATGATTTGCATAATCTCTTAATCTTTTTAGTTCTATATCAAGATAATAGTTTATGAACTCTTCTTTAGTTGTGATATAATCTCTTTTATCAATAATTGTTTGCACTTTATCTAAAATATTTTCTTTAACTTTTCATCAAATTACATAATCAAAATAAAGATTATTTGAAACAACATTTCTAAGATAGCTTAATCTTTTATCAAGGTTAGAAGTCATAAATATATTGATTAAACAAAATATGATTCAAATTCTTCTCTTGAAATTTCTTCTTTTTCAAGTAAATCATTTGAGATTTTTATATGTAAATCCTTATTTTTTGTGATTATATTTATTGCTACTTGATATGAAGTATCTAAAATTTCTTTTACTCTTTTATCTATTATTTCTTGAGTTTTATCACTAATCATTGGCCTATCTGATTCAGATCATAGATAATTTCAATTTATAGCTTCTCAGGCAAAATTTTCTCTTCATATATCATCATACATACCATATTTTGTAACCATTGCTCTAGCAATATCTGTTGCTTTTTCTATATCATTTGAAGCTCATGTTGTTATGTAATCTTTACCAAAAAATACTTCTTCAGCAGCTCTTCATCAGTAAAGAGTTGATAATTCATCTAGAAATTTTGCTTTTGAGGTAAGAAGTTCATCTCTTTCTGGTAAAAACCATGTAACTCATAAAGCTCATCATCTTGGAGTAATACTTATTTTATGAACTGGGTCTGTTGTTGGTAACATCTTTCATACCAAAGCATGTCAAATCTCGTGATAAGCTGTTATCTCCCTTTCTTTTTCATTCATCACAAGTGATTTTTTTCTAAGTCACATAACTATCCTTTCAAATGCTTCTTGAATTCTTTTTTCTGATATAATTTTTTCATCATATCTTGCAGTAATAATAGCGGCTTCATTTATAAGATTTCATAAATCTGCTCAAGAAAATCAAACAGTTGATGAAGCTAGTGCTTTTAAATCAACATCTTTTGCAAGTTTTTTATCTTCAGTATGTACTTTTAATATAAGTTCTCTATCTGTTAAATTAGGTAATCTCACAATTATCTTTCTATCAAATCTACCTGGTCTAAGTAATGCTTTATCAAGAACATCAGCTCTATTTGTTGCTCACATAACAATTATATTTGTATCATTATCAAATCAATCCATTTCTGTTAAAATCTGATTTAATGTTTGTTCTCTTTCATCATGTCATCATCAAGTTCAAGGTCATCTTTTTTTACCTATTGCATCTATTTCATCTATAAAAATAATTGCTGGAGCTAGTTTTTTTGCATTTGTAAACAAATCTCTTACACGAGATGCTCAAACTCAAACAAACATCTCAACAAATTCACTTCAAGATATACTTAAAAAAGGGACTCCACTTTCTCATGCTACGGCTCTTGCTAACATAGTTTTTCAAGTTCAAGGAGGTCATACAAGAAGTATTCATCTTGGAATTTTAGCTCATAAATCTTTAAATTTCTTTGGATTTTTTAAAAACTCTATAACTTCTTGTAATTCTTCTTTTTCTTCTTCAGCTCATGCTACATCTTTAAACATTATTTTATCTTTGTCTTTATCATAAAGTCTTGCTCTTGATTTTCAAAATGTCATTGCATTGTTTGCCATTCATCACATTCTGTTTATCAAAATTAATCAGATTATAAAAAATAATATAAATCCTATAATTGTTGGTAACATTTCTCACCAAAATTTATCTCATGAATTATCTTTTATAAGTATATTTGTTCATATTTCAGGATTTTTAAGTCATAAATCATTTAAAGAATCAGTTTGTGGTAAGATAACTATATCTCTATTAATTTTTTCAACTCAATTTTCAACAACTTTTGCTCAAGATAGCGTAGCAATTGCTTTATTTCAATCTATCAAAATCTCAGTATAAGATCATGAATTGAACTTCTTTTCAAGTAAATTAAGTGAAATATCTGTATCGTTATATACTTGAGTTTGTTTCATATATGAGGCAATAACTGCAAGTAATAGCGATATCAAGATAAGTACTAATATGCTTTTTAAATTATTTGGCTTTTTAACAGGAATCTTCTTTATCTTTTTTTCTTTCATTTTTTATTTTTTGTTAGTTTTAAAGGCTTATATATTGTATAAAAAAAAGTTTTTTTTGCAAAAAAACTTTTTTATCTTATTTTTTTTCGTTTGTTCAATTTATACTTTTTTGAGCCAAAACTACAGATACTCAAGATAAAGCAATAAAAACTACTTCTAATACATCCTTTCAAACTCACATACTTATGAGTTTATTTACTTCTTGAGTCCATAAAATTCAAAGTCAAGATGTAAATTGCATTGCTGTTTTGTATTTTCAATATTTATTTGCAGCTCATGGAGTAGGTTTTTTAATATACTGAGTATTTTCATCTTCAAGTATACTTTCAGTAAATATTTCAAGTTGTTCATCAAGTCATGGTCTTCATGGTCTGAATTGAGATTCTTTGTGTTGATCTGCTTTAGCTATTCATATAAGTCAGTTAATTAGTGCTTCTATCGATGAAAACTCACTTAATGATATAGTAGCTAATGTCGTCAATAGAATATCACTTGTTTTATCAAGTCATGCATCAAAAGTTTCTCATCATTTTGATTTTTGATGATATTTTCTTGCTAATTTTCAATCAACTACATCAAGTACACAGGACAAAGTCATCATACTTAATCATGTTTTTGCATGTCATAATTCATACATTAGTACTCACATTCAAAATGTGAATAATCTAAAAGTTGTTATGTTGTTTGGTGTAATTCAAGCTTTGTTTAAAGAATCTAGAAATTCAGCATTTTTCAATCCTTTGTCTTTAATTTCACTTCAATAATTTATAATGAAGTCTATTGATTTTTTTACTCATGATGTCAAAACTCATAAACTTTTATCAAGATTTGATTTGATTTTATTTTGACCTCACTGATTTAGTGTTTCTTTATTTTTCATAAAATATAAACGATAAAAATGTATTTATCGTTTATAATATTTTATTTTTATTTGTCAACTGTATTTTGTTAGAATCTATCACGAAATGCAACTTTTAGAAAAATATAATATACTAAAAGAAGTAATACTAAATTCGTAAATATGAATAAATGAAATACTCAAATGAGTGAATGAGAATTAACTGCAATAGAAGTGCTTTTGAAAGAATGATATAGTATTCCAAAAGTTGCAAAAGCTTTATGAAGAAATAAAACTACTATTTACAGATTATTTCAAAATAATGATATAAAATATAATCAAACTAAATGGAAATATATAGGATGAATGATTTGAAAAACTTGAAAGAAAGTTAAGGATAATCTAGTAAAAATAGGAAAAAAGAAAATACAATTTAATTCTAAAACTATTCATAACAAAAGAGTAGAACGAAAAAGTATCGCTTCAAAGCGATACTGTAGAATTAAATCTTGATCAAAAGTTGAATGATTTATTCTTGAAAAAATAAAACAATATTATTCTCCAAAACAAATAAGCTGAATATGGAGGTTTGAAAATAAATCACCACTCTCAAAAGACTCTATCTACAACTATATATATTCTAATCATAGAGAGTTAATTTCAAAATATTTTCGTAGAAAATGAAAAAGATATCAAAATAGAAGAAAAGAAAAATATCAGATAGATAATAGAAGAATGATTGATAAAAGACCTAAAATTATTGAAAAAAGAACTATTTTAGGTCATTGGGAGGCTGATACTGTTGTTGGAAAAAAGAAAGCCTTAAATAAAAAAGTAATTATTACTAATGTTGAAAGAAAAAGTTGATATTTAATTGCTGATATAGTTGAAAATTCTACTGCAAAATGTGTCTCTGAATCAATAATTAATGATTTTAATAATATACCAAAGTATAAAAGAAGAACAATTACATTTGATAATTGAAGAGAATTTGCTTATCATTATGATATTGAAAGAGAAACAAAAATGACTACTTATTTTGCTCATCCATATTCTCCATGGCAAAGATGAACCAATGAAAATACAAACTGATTATTAAGACAATTTTTACCTAAATGAACTGATTTTAGTTATTTAACTAAAGAAGAATTACAAAAATATGTAATTCTTCTAAATAACCGACCTAGAGAAAGATTATGATTTCTAACTCCTAACGAAGTTTTTTATAACTTTAAAAAAAGTTGCATTTGACTTTAGATTCTATTATTTTTATATTCTACCAATAAATCCGAATAAAATTGAAAAAGATAAAAAATAAAAAATTAAATTAGTCTTTCACTCCTATATAATTTAGTTTAACAAAAATCCCTACTGATTTTTATAATTGTAGCAAAATTATTTTGCACACAATAAATATTGTCATACATTTATTGTAGTCCATGTTCAACAAGATGAAATAATAGTACTAGATCCTATATTTGAATTAACTGTTAATGTTCATTTTCAATATGAACATGATGTTGCTGAGTAAGATATGTCTGTATCCATACTAATCCAAGTATAAGTTCAATTTGGCATAGAAACAGAGTAATTATTATAATTTCATATTATTCAACTCAAGTTACAAGTGTTTACCAATTTTGCTATTGATGTCGTAGTTTCATCCCACCAACAATGTGTATTTGTTGTGTTTCATGCAATAAGCTTATATCATTTATCTAAACAATAGTTCATTGCAGCAGATTTTGTTGTTAAAGAAGATGTAACTGGGACAAAAACGATTGTTCAATTAGCATTGAATAGTCATTGTCATGAAACTACATTTAATGTATACTCTGTACTTGCAGTTATCCATTGTGCATAAAGTGTTATATTTGATGTTATATTCCATGTTGTTGCACTACTTTTATCAGCATTGTAATATTTTGTTCATCAGCTTTGTGCATTAAAATATCAGTTAAATGTATATCCTGCATAAGTTGGGGCTGTTGCTAATGTTGGCATAGATGATCAATATGTTGCTGTTACACTTGTTGTTCATAAACTTCATCCGTTGGCATTAAATGTTACTGTGTATGTACTTGCACTACAATTTCAAGCTATATTTGTTATATTAGAACTTAAATTTGCTGATCAGTTAGTTGTTGTTGTACAATTGTATCATGTTCTTGTTGCTGTTATGTTATTACATACACTTCCATAATTTCTTATTGCTGTAAAGTTTCAAGCTGAATCTGCTGTTGTATTTGTTCAACATACATTTATTGTGGCTCAGTTTGCATTTGTTCAAAAACTTCAACTTACTGTATATGTTGCTTGGATACAATTGTTTCAACTTTGTATATATCAACTATCACATGTTACTGTTGGTGTTGCTTCTTCTGTTTCATTTACTAAGACTCAGTCATTACATCATATACTTATTAGTTTGTATACTTGTGTTCAGTTTGAGATATTTATCACTTGTGAATCTATATTTGTTGCTGTTTGTCAGTGATTTATAGCTGGTATTGAGTATGTATGTCAGTTATATGTATAGCTTGTATTTGCACTACAGTTTGTTGGTTCTCATTTTACACAACTTGTATAGCTGTATGCTTCATCTCAACTTAGTGTTCAGTCATTACATGTTCTTTCTTGTGATCTATCTGTACATGTATAGTTTGCTCAGTATAGTATACTATTTTCACTATATGTTGTTATTGTTTGATTGTGATTTAGTATTTGTCAGTTTAGTGTACATGTTTTAAATACTACTGTTGTTATCTTTCATGAGATTCATCATACATTTGTTGTTATGTAGTTGTTTACTAGGTTTACTGCTTTATCTTGTTCTGTTTGTGGATTCATATTTAATATATCTTTGTATACTTCTTCTGACCCGATTATTGTCCCATTATATGCGTTTTTTAGGTTTGTCATAAACACTATTTTACTTGCATTGTCATCAAAGTTTATTGTTGTTCCACTATACACTACTATATTTGTTGGTGAATAATCAAATCATCATGTACTTGTATATCATTGGTTTGCATATGATCATGGGATATTTTTGTAGCCATCATACACTAGGCTATCATTATCTAGTATGTTTTGTACTTCTTGTGTGATTATCTCTGTTGTTATTATACTTGGGATTGCTAGTATATAACTTAATCATCATGTATTTACTTTTAGTATTCTCTCATTGTAGTTTCATGATATTTCTGCTACTGTACTACTATCTCATAGTGCATATGTTTTTTCTGTTATTATAGCCACTCATCATCATCCATTTTCTTGGATTGTTCAGATTTGGTATTCTACTCTATTGTTTGCTACACTATATGTGTATTCGTTATTTGTTAATGGGTCTGTTGGTTTCTTGTTTATATTTTCTATATTTCTTATTACTGTATCTCATACTGTTCATTGGTTCCATAGTGTCGCTCAGCTATATAGTATACTTACACTATTATCTGGATTTGGATAAAATCATGTTTCTACTACAAATATTCATAGGTTCTTTTTTATTGTATTTGTATCTGCTATTCTTACACTATCTCTTGAGTTCCTACTGTATCATTGGTAGCTTATAAATGCTATGGTTCACAAGATTGCTAGGATTACTATTACTACTATTAGTTCTACTAATGTAAAGGCTTTTTTATTAGAATTTTGTTGATAGAAATTATTGTTTAGAAGTTTTTGTTTATGTCCTGTATTCTGCATTCTATATTCTGTATTCTGTATTCTGTATTCTTGATTATTATTTTGCATTGGTTATAAATTATAAAAATAAAAATAGAGTTAATTATTCTTTTTTTTAATTACATGACACATACTTACAAGAATTCGAATCAGCATCAAATGTACCATTTGAACAAGTTGGAGTTGCATATAAATCTGGAGTATTACTTCTACAAGTTCAAGAATAGATTGAATATCATGCAGGACAAGTATATGTAGAATTATTTGTTATTGGATTCCAACATGTAGCACTATTTCATGGTAATATATTACAAGTTGAAGATGTTGATCATCACATAGTATATGAAGTTATAGTACAAGTGTTATCAAATTTAACTGAGAAACTATCCCGAACTTCTCTTGATCAAGCAAATACAAATCAACGACACCGTGATCATCAAACACTTCATCAAGGTGCTACTGTTAAATTGTAAGCTCTTCAATCGTCAGCACAGAAAGAGTTAAAAGTAATATATAAATATACTTTACAAGTTGTAGGGTTTTGAACTGGTGTTGTACTATAGTGAACACATTGTTTATATGTTGAACTGTAAGTATATCATCAAGCGGTATTACATATTGGAGGTACTGAAAGCCAATTATTACAAACTAAATTTTCATTTTCATTTGATATATACGTTGCTCAGTTATAACACTTTATATCAGAAGTGTAGTTTTTTTCTCAATTTGTAATAAGAATTTGTCATGTTCAAACTCATGTTCTTCAATGATTTATATTTGGATAAGAATATGTTACTAAAGGATATTTTTCTCAAACTTTTGTTCATCAATTACAATTTGAAGTATTTGATGATATGTAGGTATTAACTGATAATAAATTATCAACGACATTTACATAACTACTGCTTGATGATCATAATATCTCACTATATGTTCATCAACCTCATCAAACTAAAGATGTTCAAGAATATGCAGAAATAATATTTGATGCAATTGCTTGTTTCTGAGCATATGTTAAATTTGTAGTAGATCAACTATAAACATATAAATTGAAATCATCTAAGGCTCAAGTTTCAGCAGCTTGATTTCATAAAGCAACCATATTATCTCATCAAGTTACTACTTGTGATTTAATACTTTCAGAGTCTAACACTATTTCTCAGTTTATTGGTAATTCAGCATTGATAATTGTTGGAGTAGGAACGATATAGTTTGTTGTTTTTACAATTACTCAATTGTAAGTTCATTCAATTTTTGGAAAATATTTATCTTTTCATCTTGCATTTGCTTGATGTAAAAATGAATTATATGTCAATGGAGTTCATTCAAAAACTCATAATAATTCATATTCTGTTTGATAAAATGTAGTTGAATAGATATAATCTAATCATGTTTTTGGATCAAGTGGTTTTTTTGATAAATTTTTAAGATTATGAATCATATTATCTCAAACTATTCATTGTGTCCGAACTAAATCTCCCTCGTAAGTAACTTTTATTGGTCAATCTGGAAGAGGATATTTTCATGAGGTAACCATAAGTAACTCCAAATTTTTTCTTATATTACTTATATCAGCTATTCTTGCACTATCTCTTGAATTTTGAACATATCATGTAAATGAAATAAATGAAACAGCACCTAATATAATTATAATTACAATTGTTACAATTAATTCAACCAATGTAAAAGCTTTTTTTGTGGAATTTAGTTGACAGAATTTATTGTTTAGAAAGTTTAGTCTTTTATCTTTTGTCATTATTCTGAATTCTATATTCTGCATTCTAGATTCTAGATTATTATTTTTCATAACTTTTCATTAAAAATAAAAATTTATATTTATTATCTATTTTTTCATAAATTAATCAAATTAAATAATATTTTTAAATTGACATGTTTTATATCATTATTTGTAATTATTTTTTTCTTATGTTATAATTTTTATAAATAAAATATTTATTAACTAGTAATTTATGATAATAGATTGATTAAGAATTAGTTGGGAACTTTTCTGAACTATTTGACTTCTGTTTATTGTACTATCTTTTATTGAAACAGAAGATAAAAGGATGTTTTTACTTCTTGCTATATGATCTCTTTTTTATTGATTTCATTTTTATTGAATTTGATTATTTACAGCATCACTTATAAATTTTGTTGATGTATCAAAAAATCTTGCAGTTATAAAATTTAAAAATAATATTTATGCTTTTTTAATATTTGCTATATTTTATTGAATAATTTGATTATTGACTTGAAACTGAGATCCTTTAAATTATTTATTCACATTATGTTCTATTACATCTCTATCTGCTGCATTTTTTATGGAATGAATTAGTTTAAGAATAGTTTATCTTCTTGTTACTATATATTATCTTTATTACACAGTTGTTTGATATTCAATAAGTTGAAGTATAACAAATGCTTTACTTATATTTTCTATAATTTCTTCTATTTATATGTTGCATAGAAGAAGATGATTTTTCTGAAAACTTAGATACTATAGTTGAATACTAACAAAAAAATTTAGACCAAAAAGTAAATTTTATTTTCTAAAATAATTTTTTTTATTTTTCTTTTGACATAATTTAAATTGTAAATAGGATATTTTACAATTTATTTTTTTATTGTTTTATATTACTAAATTATGAAAACTTATCCAACTTGTGAATGAAATGTAATGCATATTTTAGGTGACTGAGCAATGTTTACTAAAATTACTCCTCAATGAGAAATTAATACTTGTGAATGAAATAAAATGCATATTTGAAAAGGTTGAAAAATGTTTACTCAAATTATTCCTCAAAATGTTGTTTGAGATGTAAAAGATCAAGTTCTACAAACGCTTTAAAGAAATACAAAAAAAATACTAAATTAAATTTAGTATTTTTTTTATTGGAGTGAAGTATTTCAAGCAACTTTCTTTTTTACAGCATCAACCATATTTAAAACTTCCGATGAGATTTCATTTAAAAAATTTACACCCCATTTTCTTTCTCATAACTTACTCAAAATGGGTACAATAAAAGAATCAAAAACATTTGGAGTCATAATCATAAAATGTTTTTTATTATTTCACTTTTCATGTCAAAACATAAATGTATGTATTTTCGTCTTTAATTCACGCTCAAAAGTATTTAAATCATCTATAGTATTTAGTGAATCAATATGTTTTTTTATATTTTCTACAAGTATATAGATAACTCTATTATCTTTATCTAATCATGAAATCGCCGCATCTTTTACTCTTTCATATAAATTATTCAATTTTCATGCTAATTCTTCATCTATTTTTGGAGTAAAATATGTATGTTCTATAATTTGATTATTTTCTGTAAATATAATCTTTTTTAGCAAATTTTCTAGTAAGATAAAAGTTTCATCTAAAATTAATTCTTTTTGTTCTTTTTGTTCTTGTTGTTCTATTCTTTTTTCGTTCATTTTTGATTATTATAAAATAACTTGCTTAGTATAAATAAAAACTTTTTTTGTCAACTTATTTATTTAGAAAGCTGATTGAAATAGTTCCTGACTCTTTGATATATCATGCCATAACTCAAAGTACTTTTCAATTTTCATCAAAAACTGGAGATCAACTCAATCAATCAACTCAATAAAATTTTTCTATTTTATTAAAAATATCTGAATTAACTTTCATATATCATGAAAAAATCCCATTTGTATTGTCTATATATAAAGATATAAGTACTCAGTTTATCTCAAAACAGTTTTCCTCATTTCATATACATCCTACGACTTTTAAATTATTTCATATATGTTTATTCAAAGAATCTTTTGATGTATTAAAAAATCAACCCGTATACTCTTTATATCAGGCTTCTTTTAATACCAAATCATAATCTCTTATAGCATATTTATTTACTCAATAAATACTTTCACAATGTTTTGCTCAAAGTTTATAAATTTTTCAATCTATTTCAACATATGAATAATTACAATTTTTTGATTCAAATGGGTTTGCTTTATTTACTCCTTTTATTATATGTATTCATGGATTTCATATTTTTTTTGATTCAAGTAATTTATAATTTTGGTTTATTGGGATTCTATAAAATCATGATTTTAAAGGTTCTTTTGCTTCTGATATAGATGAAATTCATACTGAAAGTAAAATAATAAAAACACTTTTCTTAAGATATCCTATATATTTGTTTATAGAACATCTATTTTCCTTTGTATTATTATCAATTATTTCTCTCTCATTTATTGAATTCATTTATGGTCTCTATTAGTGTTATTTGTTCTTTTTCTGGTAACTTATTTGCTACCATTGTAGATATTTCATCTATTAAAGTTTTTATTTGTACTCATAGATCAATTTGCTTTTCTTCTTGTTTTACTTCTGAAATTTCATTAACAATATTGAGTGATTTTAAAAAAAACATAATCTCTTTAGTTTTTTCATACATATCTTTGTATAGTTCTACATTATCTATTTTAAACTTAGCCTCAATATAATCACATATAATGCTTAATAATGCATCTTTATCTCAATTTTTAAAAACTTTTTTTATAAGTTTTGGAGCTTCTGTTTGAAACTTGTGTTTTTTAAAGTGTTGTTGGTTTAAAAAATTATTATCAAGTGTTGTTTTATAACTAAAAAATCAATTATAATTTACTTCTTTTATTCAAAACAGCAAGTAATCTAAATTTTGCTTAACTTCTTGATATTCTTTTGAATTGGCATCTAATTGACTTAATTTAGTTAATTTTTCTTCAATATTATCTAAAATTCACAAAAATTCTCCGTTTAGTTCTCTGAATATCTCATTGTTAATTTTTGCCATATCATCTCTATCAATAACCAATGTTCTTTTTTGATCTCAAGGTAATGACATCAAAGCTTCTGATATTGTTCATGTGATTTCTCATCTTGCTTCATCATGTAGTCTTCTAAACTCTTTTACAATATCTCTAAAACTATTAAACAACTTGTTTAACTCTTCACTTATAGCTGTTTTATCTATAATTTGTCATACTAAATTTTTTAATAATGCTAATTTTCATATCACTTTTTTTGATTCTATATCTAGTGATTCTCTTTCTTGTAAATGTGATTTTAAGTTTGTTAATTGTTCCATATACTTGTTTAAATAATAATATCTTATTATATATAATTATTATTTTTTATTTGTCAATAACAATATATATATTTTTAAAAAGGAACTTCTATCTCCTTATCTGGTTCGTAATATGTTGATACTAGAGGATTTCATATATTTTCAGTAAATATAGCATCTATTTTTTTTAATTCCTTTGTCATAATAGGGTATAGTGCAACTGGTGATACATATCATATATCATCTCAAGCTTCCCTACTTCATAATAATTTCCAAACTTCAAATGAAAATTCATCAATAAACAAATTATCACTATCTCACATCCTAAAGGTTCTTATTTCATCTCACATTCTTTTTCTTGCAAAATGGTATTTTTTTAAATCCTTGAAATAGTTTCATACAACTATATACAAATAATTTTCTAGTGTAGAAAATCATTTTCATTTGAATTTTTTTAATGCTTTAGATATAACTAAAAGTCAATCTTGTAAGTAATCTTCCCTTTCGTAATTTCTAAAATTAATTCATGATTTTTTTATACAAAAATTTACTATTTTTTTGTAATTTTCTATATCTTGTTTTGATATTTCTCTGTTTTTTATTTTATTTAAGTTTTCTAAGATAGATGGGATTCTATCTTTTCTTTTTCATGAAGGAATAAGTAATCCTCTAAAAAATTCTTCAATAAATGAATTTAAAAAAGCTTTTTTAAGTTCCATTGGGATATATGCATCTTTTGATTTTCATGGATTTCTTATTTCTTTTCTGAAATTTATTTTTCATAATCACGGAACAAAAAATTCTTGTTTAAAGTATTGTCATTTTTCTGGTTCTACCATATGAAAATCACTTCATAAAAACATTTCAAGTACATATTCCAAATTATTTTTAATCAGTGAACTTAGCTCTGATAAATTTATTTCTTGCAAATTTAATTCTTTTCTTTCATCTAATAAATTTGATAAAGTAGGTTTTATTCTATTGATAAACTCATTTTTAGCGTCTTCAAGTATCAATTCTTCCCTTTTATAGGTTTCTCTAAAATCTTCATTTTTTTTAGATACTATATTGTAGACATTATTTGAGATAAAATAAATAAAAGAAGCTAAAGCATAGTTTGAACACCTTTTTAGTTTTAATTTTTTTCTCATTTCTAATGATTTTCAACTCTGAGTATATAATCAATCAAAAACTTTGTAATCTATTTCTTTATTCATAATTGGGGTCTTTCTAAATTATTTTTTCATGATTTCTTTAATTTTTTCTTCTGGAAAATTATCTACTAATAAGTCAGCTACTTCTCAAATCTTAAATCTAATTTCTTCTTCGGCATTTAATCAAGTATTTTCATTAATATCAAATTGTTCTTCATCAGTGTTTTTGTTATCATCAATTATACTTAAATCATCTAAAAACTTTATAAGATTATTCAGTATCTCTTCATATTTTTTAAGTATATTTTTATTTTTATCATTGTATGCTTTTACTGAAAATAATCTGTCTTTACTACGTTTTAAGAGAAACATACATCATGTTTTTCAATAAATACTTAGTTTTAAACCTGAAACTAATTTGTTATATCCTTTACTTCAAATAGAGTGATTTTTTAGTTCTATCAATTTACCTAGAATTAAGTCAAGTTCTTTTGTAATAAATGAAATCTCTACTTCTATATTCTCTATGGTAATTCATTTTATAGTTTTTAAATTTTCTCTTGAAATAAACACCTTTCATTCTTCTTGTTGATTAAGAGTGTATCATGAATCTATAAGTGATTTTTTGACTGATTTTTTAACTTTATTTAATCATTTTTTAAAGGTATCTAAGAAATCATAAATTTCTTGAAAAATCTCTATTCATGAAGTTTCTATGTTTTTTATGTCAATAAGTATTTGTACAATCCTTTTTACTTCATCTAACCAGTTTATTATAACTTTTGATTCAGTTTCTAATGATTTTATTTCCTTTAAGTGAGCTAGTATATTGTTTTCTCTATTCATATAAATAAGTATAAATTAATTAGCTTTAGTTTATACTTATTTATTATAATTTGTCAAATGGATTTAGTTGAGAGAGAGGGAGGGATTTATCAAAAAATATTCTTTAGGATATTATATGAATTTTCTTGATTATTAGGTTTTTACTCTGAACAATCTTTATTTATTGTTTCTTGGATTTTAGACATTTCGTCGGTTGTTATTTTGTAATCTGGGATACTTTTGTATATAAAGTAATCTTTTCCATTTTTATTTATATTTTCTTTTGATTCATATTTAAATGCAAATATATATCATTTTCAGTTATCAATTTTTGAAAGATAATAACAGTGTTTATAAGGCTTTATTCATTCTTTATATTTTATGTTATATTCAATGATATTATTGATTTCAATATTTTTTTCCTGTGAAAGTATAATATTTATATGGCTGAAATAAGTCATACTTTGATTATCTATTTTTTTATTTGGATTATCATTAAAAAAGTCAAACAATAAAGATACACTTAAAATTAAAAAATAAAACAAAATTATATTTATAAATATAATTTTTATTATAAATTTTAAATTTATATCCTTTCCAAAAATTATTAATGGGATAACCCAAGAAAATAAATATAATACAAGGAATAATATGTATAGTTTATTTATATCAATATCTGAGAAACTTAATATTCATAGATATGGAAATATTAAACCTGCAAATATAAAAAAAAGCACATATATAATTTTTTTCATAATTTAATAATTAATAATATTATTTATTTGTGATTTAATTTGATTCTCCAATTTATCATCTAAATAAGTATGTCAAAATTTTTCTCATTGATGAAAATAATCACAAGCATACAAATCACAAGAAGAATTTATTTCATTATTGCTTAAATTAGTGATTGTATTATTTTTATCTATATTTAACTCTGCTCAGTTAACGATTGATGAAGAATTTGTTTGATAATAATTAACAGCTTTTAGTGTATTATCATTAACTGTTGTTGTATCATAAACAGCTTGTAAATCTATTGTTAAAAGTAAATTTATTTTAATATTATCTTCATCTAAAGAATTTGCTAACTCTACAGCATTATCAGCTCACAAACTATGCCCAATTATAATATATTTATCATATTTATCCTTGTTATCTAATACATAATTTCTTGCCATTCCTACAGTTGAAAAAATTAGTCATGATTCATACTGTTTAATATCTATTGATGAATTGTATGATTTATCAAATGATTCACGAACAGAGTCATCATAATAATTAACTATATTTTCTCATAAAGAGGTTTGCCACCTATCTTTTCTATCTACTTCTCAGTATCTTGTTGCACTATATCAATTAAATACAATTATCAAGGTTTTCTCCAACCCCATCAAATCCACATACATCACTG
>JAQUWS010000011.1 GCA_028692735.1 Candidatus Altimarinota bacterium | reverse complement strand
GATATTACAGAATGATATGAATCATGAGTTTTACTCAGTAGTATGCAAGATTTTTTCTCGTGTCCAGTTTGTGGTGAAAATATTGATTTTTTTCAAGAAATTAATGATGAGATAAATTATTTTTCTAAAAATCAAGATTTATCTTTTGAAGAGGAGTATCATTTTCCTTTAATTTCTTTTAAAGATTGAAAACTTGAAGTAAGTATTTGAAAAGATGAAGCACATCCAAGTGAAGATAGTCATTTTATTTCAAGTATAGCTTTGTATGATGAGTATTGAGATTTAGTAGAGGAGAAGTTTTTGGGGGTAGAAGATAAATGAAATGTTTTATTTGATGATCATGATTTAGATGATTTTGAAATAAGACTTAGGTGTAATATTCATTGACTTTGGAGTTCATGATTAATTAATAAATTATCATTAATATAAAAATTAATGATTTTATTTTTTCTTTTAAAATAGGTAAAATAATTGATAATTAAATTAAATAACATAAAAAATATTATTTGTCAAATTAAAAATATGTAAAATATTTGCATTTTTTATAAAAAATATGATATGATAATAGGGGGATAATAGATTTAATAAAAAAATAAAAATGAAAAAAGTGATTTTTGAAATTTTAGTTGATAGAAAAAATGAGAAATGACCTGAAGTTTTTGAGCATATTTTGATTGTTTTACATAAGGTATTTGATAAATATTCAGCTAAAGATTTTATAACAAAGACAAAACAACTTCCTACTATATCTTTTGAAATTGCAAAAATTGCAAATAAAATAAGATTTTTTTTAATTTGTCCTGAAAATTATAATAGTTTTATTAAAAATCAGATTTTTGCCCATTTTAGTGATGTAGAAATAAATGAAATTTGAGATTATTTGTCAAGAATTCCTAATGATAAGATTACTGTTTGAAATATATCATTAAATAAATGAAATTTCTATCCTATAAAAGATTATCAGAAATTTAATGAAGAATCTTGAAAATCAATTATAGATACTTATTCTTCTATAACATCGTCTTTATCAAGAACATTAACTTATTCTGTAAATACAATTCAGATAAATTTTCAACCCATAGAGGATAACTTATGGAAAAAACAGCCTGATTTGATAATGCAGGTATTTGAAGATGAAAATATTTCTTCTTGAAAAGTATTTATAAAAAATGCATATAAATATTTTAGATTGTGATTGATTCCTTTTTCTTTGTTAATTAAGTTTATAGGAATCATGATAAAACCAGATTCATATAAAACGAAATTTAAAAGGATTAAAGAAGAAGTCAAAGTTGAAGAAAAAGTTGAAATTCCGTTGGAAGCAAAAAATAAATTATCTTTATCATGATTTGCTTGTAGTATAAATTTGATTTCAGCATCTGAGGATGATTTAGAATCAAAATCTATAATAAATGAGATTTTTTCAACATTGGGTATTTTTACTGGGGAAAAATATAATTGATTTAAATTAAATTATATAAATAAGGATAATGAAAATATAAATTTAGTAAAATCAAGAGCTTTAAATAATTATTTTGTTTTAAATACAAAAGAACTTGCTTCTTTGGTGCATTTACCAACAACTTATGTAAAAACTCCTTCAATAAATTGGGTTTCAGCTCGTAATTTTGAACCACCAGCAAACTTATCAATAGTTGATTTAGATTCTGTGGATTCTGATTTAACTCCTATTTGAAAAACAAATTTTAGGTGAACTAATATAGATTTTTGAATATGAGCGAATGATAGAAGAAGGCATATGTATATAATATGAAAAACTTGAATGTGAAAGTCTACATTGCTTGAAAATATGATTATTGATGATATAAAAAAATGAAGATGAGTTGCTGTAATTGATCCTCACTGAGACTTAGCGGAAAATATAATAGGATTAATTCCTAAAAATAGAACAAATAGTGTTATTGTCTTTGATCCATCAGATGTAGAATGGCCAATTGCATTTAATATGTTTGACTGAGTAAGTAAAGAACATAGAGCGTTAATTGCTTCTTGAATGGTTTGAATATTTAAAAGAATATTTTGAGACAGTTGGTGACCAAGACTTGAATATATACTTAGAAATACTTTTTTGAGTTTGCTTGAATATCCAAATTCAACTTTACTTTCGGTCCCTTTAATGTTAACTTCTGATTTATATAGGTCTAGGGTTGTTTCAAAGATAACAGATCCGGTTGTAAAGAAATTTTGGATAAGTGAATTTGAAAGAATGGCACCAAATCAAAAGATTGAAGCAGTTTCTCCAATCTTAAATAAAGTTTGACAATTTTTATCAAGTCCAATTCTTAGAAATGTTTTAGGGCAACAAAGAAATAGTTTTAATTTAAGATGGGCGATGGATAATTCAAAGATTATTATTGTAAATTTATCAAAATGAAAAATATGAGAAGATGCTTCAGCTTTGCTTTGATCTATGCTTGTAACTAAGTTTCAACTGGATGCCATGAGTAGAGCTGATATAAAAGAAAAAGATAGAAAAGATTTTTATTTATATGTTGATGAGTTTCAAAATTTTACCACTGATAGTTTTTCAACTATTTTGTCAGAGGCACGTAAATATAAGCTAAATTTAGTTATGGCTAACCAGTATATTGATCAGATGACTGAAGAAGTAAAATGAGCTGTGTTTGGTAATGTTTGAAGTCTTATTTCGTTTCAGGTTTGATATAATGATGCTTTTTTGTTAAAGGATGTTTTTGCATGAGAAGTTAGTGAAAATGATTTAATTAATTTAAAGAATCATTCTATTTATACAAAACTATTGATTAATGGTATGCCTTCTTCTATATTTTCAGCTAATACATTCCCACCAATAAAAAGAGATGAAAAAGAATTTAAAGTTAGGTATGAAAAAGTATTATCAGTTAATAGGGAAAAATATTGTAAACCAAGAGACAAAGTTGTAAAAAATATAGAGGATGTACTTGGTGAATTAGATTCTGCTGAAAATGTTGTGATAAAAAATAAAGAAATAGCAAAGAAAGATAAAAATAAGAAATAGTAGTTTTTCTAAATAAAAAAATATATGACCATTTAGGTCATATATTTTTTTATTTAGAAAATAATTTTGGTGGAGTTAGTTCTACACTAGAATTATATATTATAACAAATGCTCAATCAGTGTATTTACATATTCAAGGAGATGATTCAAGGCAACTATTTATTCATCTTCTTACATAGTTCAAATCATAAATCATTGCTAGATTAAAGTCTGTTGTTTTAGCTCATCATGGCAATATATATTCTCATCAACTATATATTGATCATCATATTGTATTTCTTGTAAATAGTGATCATTTTAATATAAGTTGATTTTGTAATTCATTTGTTCTATTAGGTGTATCAATAGTATAAGGATTTCAGCTATTGTTAGCACTAATAAGTCATCAATCAGCATATATAATAGCATTTATACTTTTTACATTAGGAGTAATATATATATTTCATTTTCATATGTATCAGTTTGTCACATCATATCAATCACTTAATACTATTATACCAAAATTTTTATTGTTTGTATTTAAATCTCAATTAATAGTTACGTTTCAATCTTTTATAATTAGTGTTTCATAGTTTATTTCTCAAGATATTGTATAATCTCATTCAATATATTTTATTTTATTAAGAATTTGTCAACTTGTCATGTTTGTTATGTATTTGTATGCATTTTTTCTTATAGTAGTTCTTGTATCTTGTTTTGAAATATCTGAAAAATTTGAATTTTGTCAAGTTATTACTTGTTTTCATTGTCATTGAAGTTCTCAAATTACTTTTACTCATATGAATTTTTTGTTATCACTTATTGAAATAGGGGTTGTATCATAAATACCAGCATCACTTGTTATATAGTATTTTATGCTATTTCATCATAAATTATAAGTTATTATTGGATTTGGATTTGTTTTTAATCATATTGTTCAATTTGCACTTGTTCAATTTATAGATGTGTTTATTTTTGCGTCAAATTCTAAGTTTCTATTTATTGTTCAAGTTCAAAAATCTACTGAAAAATTATTTTCGTCAAATGCTTTAATTGTATTAAGATTAAATCAACTTATAGAATATGGTAATGTTAGATTGAGTAAATTATTTATTTCAAGTTTATATTTTTGGGCAGTTCAAAAACTTACTGTTCAATTCCATGTTATTCAGTTATCATTTGATACTTTAAAATTTCAAATAAATGGTTTTTTAAAGGAATTTGTAGTGAATAAACTTATGTCGTTGTATAATTCTATACTTGATATTGTATCATTGTAATTGTTGTCCCATTTGTTGATTTTCATTTTAAATTTTTCATAAAATTCTCATGTTGAAGAAGCTTTAATTCTAAATGTTAATTCTCAATTATTATTTGTTTTTTGTGTTACATAAGCGTATTCAGTTAAAGCATCAGTTCATAAACTTTGATCTACCATATCAGTTTTTACTGTTTTACAGTTTAAAAAATCATTACAGTTTTGTTCTATATTTAATATTTTTTTTCAATATATTGGATTTCAATAGTTATCTTTTAAAGTTATTTTATAGGTGTAGTAATCACTATTATTTCAATACTTTGATCAGTTTGTATCAAGAAGAGTAGTATTTCATGTAATATTGTTGTTTGGATAGATTGTATAGTTTTCTTTTCATTCACTTATATTTCAAGCATTATCTTTTATGCAAATATATAAAATATGATTTCATGAAATATTATATCATATATATGAATTATTTAGAAAATCTGTTCAATTAATTGTTTTTGTTCAATCTGCCAATGTTTCTATACAACTTGAATCCCATTTGTAAGTGGATTTATTTATTCAACTTAAGGTATCTGAAAAACTTAGTTTTATATCATTTTCTCATGCAAAAAATGAATTATTTGTTGTTATTTTATTTCAGTTATTTATTTTTAAGATAGGTAGATCTTTATCAATTTTACTTATTTGAAAATGTTTTGTTAGGCTATTTCATGCGTTATCTTCAATTTTAAGTATTGTATCTGTTATATTTTTTGAGATGTATTTTTCAACTATTTCTTGTTTGCATCAACTTAAGTCATCTATACATTTCAAATAAAGTCTTCTGTCTCTATTTACCCAATCATATGTATCATCTGAATAATCTTTAGTTGATCAAGCTGTTACTATTTGTGTACATTTTGTATTTCATGCATTGTCATAGACACAAACATTTTTTGTGATTCACATTGGTAACCATAGTATTTTATCCTGATTTTCTCTACATCAACTTCATCATTCGTCAGCACAGGTTATTCAAACTTTTTGGTTTCATGCATCAAATTCGTTGAATAATTCAATATTTATATTTGGAGTAGTTTTGTCTATATTTTTTATACTGAAAGTTTTTTGTAACTCATTTCATGCAATATCCTCTAGTATTAAGTATCAAGTACATCATCACTCTGTATTACATGTGTATGAGGGACTTGTATTTCATACTAACCAACTTTCTCAATCAATTCATGTTAATGTTGCTGTTTTATATCCGTTTGTCCATGTTAGATTATTTGGATTGTATGAAACTTGTCATGTTGGAGATGTCTTATCTATTTTCCGTACTTCAAAACTGACTTCTATTTTGGTTCAATTTTTCAAGTTTATTGATAAGTTCCCATTTCAATTTTGTTGAAAATCTATATGTTTTTCATCTTCTTCACATACATTACTATTTTGACATTTTAAAATTACTCTAACATCTGTTCCTACATAATCATTTATAAATCTTTCTTTATAAACTCAGTTATAATCTTTTTCTATGAATATTATATTTCATAGATTATTTCATGAAAGTTTATAAAATCATATGCTTGCCTGTGGATCCGAGTCAGTATTTCAATTTCAGTTATTTCAGTTATTGTTATTGTTTTCACTATAACTATAATTTATGCTGAAAAAGATGATGAAAATACTTATTATTATTGAAATGATATCAATTATTTTCAGCTTATTTTTCATAATTATTGTATAAAATTATACTTAATATATAATAATTTTATCATAAATTAATTTAAAAGTAAAAAAAGTAGAATGTTTTTGTAAAAACATTCTACTTTTTTATATTATAAAAAAATTATTCAATTCATCATTCACTTACATCAGGACTTTGAGTATCTGTTTCTTCTACACTACATGCTGAGTTAGTTGTATAAGTTGATCTGTTTTCTGCTCAAAAATTTCAACATGAATATGACTTTCATCTTGTATAAGTTGTTGTAATAATTCAATTACAAGTTCTTTTTCAGGTATTCCAATCTGAACAATTTGTATAGTCAACTTTACATTCTCATACTGATGATGAGTATATGTAACAAATATAATCATCATTTGCAAGTAATTTGTAAGCTCAGTATATAACCAATAATCAAACAATTATCAATATAGCAACAATATAATTTTTCTTCATAATAATTATGTTTAAAAAATAAAATTTATTTAATCTATATTATAGTAAAGTCATTCTTTTAATCCCTTTTTATTTATTAGTTTTATTCAACTATTTTCCCGGATTCATTTTTTTATATTAAGCACCCACCAAGGGCTGAATCAAGTTATATTTCTTTCTCTTAAAAATTCATAATTTATTGGATAGCCTCCTTCTTTAGACTTTTCAAGAATTAAATCAATTTCAGATTCTGTTAACTTTTTTGTTCAATTTATATCAATGTTCATCATATTTTTTATATCCATGTATTGTTGAGTTTTTATTGGATTTTTTTTGCTTATATATAATTCGTTTCATTGAGTATCAGTTATGAGTAGGTAAGTCATTCAATTAGTTATCATCATATTTCATTCTAATCAATATGAGTTATTAAAACTATCTAATGATAAAAAATTATCCATTCATGGAGTATCTTTATTGAATTCATATATATAAGTGATAAATTTTCATGAATAAGTTTTTCAATCTTTATAGATAATTGAGTCTTTGTTTATCTCAAAAGTATTTCATAGACTTGATTTTATTATTGTTGGTGCTCAGTTTTGTATTTTAGAAGTGTCTAGTTCATTTTTTGTATCATATTTATGTAGGTTGAAGTTTACATCTGTTGCTTCTTGATTGTCATAGTCAAATATTATATATGTTCAATTAAATCAATCTGATAGTCATAAATAAGAGGCTCTTAATCTAATTCTGGTTTCTGGATATGTTTCAAAATTTAGTGTATATTCTCAATCGTTATTTGTTGTAGTTTTTATCGTAGTGTTGTTTAATAGTGATATTGTTGCTCATTTTAAAGCAGTATCAGAATTAAAGACTTTTCATTTAATTGTATAATTTAGTTTTTTTGTTCATGATATTTTTTTGTACAAATTTGCTTTGTCATATAATCATGCATAATCATAAATATAAGATAATTCTAAATAATCTTCTTTAGATTTATTACTTATATTTTCAAGTCTTTTTTTTGTTTCATAGAAAGATTCTCATGAATTGAAAGATAATAATTGATTATGCAAACTTAAGTTGCTAGGGAGTTCATTATTTTCTAAGAATCTTACAGAATTTCTAGTTCAATTTGGTTCTCAGTAAACGTAGTTATCATTTAAATATGATTGAAATATCTCATTTATTGCTATATTTTTAATATTTTTGTCAGAGTTTTTATCTACATTTGTTATTGTATCATTATCTATTTTCTTTATGATTGTGTTTTTTCAAGATCAAGTTTTTATATAAAAAGGTTCTTCTTCTAGATTTACGCTTAAAGATATTCAACTTCACATATTAAAATAATGAATAAATTCATTTAGTGTTTCATATTTGTTTGGGTCAATGTCTTTTTTTGTTATATCTACTTCTTTTTCTTTTGAATATATTATCTTTGAACTTTGAAGAATATCTGATTTTATTTGAGAATTATCTTCTTCTAAGTTTTTAGAGTCTTTATTTACTATTGTTAGTACTGTACATATTCATAATAAAACAAATAAAAACAAAGCTGAAAATATTATACTTTTTTTGGTTAACATAAATTTATAATTAATGTTATTTTTTTGATGTTTTTGTGATTACTTCTTCTTCATAAGGTGATGCTATTACTTGTATTCAGACATGGTCTGTTCATGCGAAAAATAATCATTGTCATATTGATGAGTTCAATAATATATATTTCTCTTGTTCTGTCAATTTAAAAATATTTTGTAGTACATCAATTGATGCCGATGATTGTTTTAATAATAGTTGTATTGATGAGTTTGTAACTATAGGTTTTCATTGAGGACTTGATAAAAAGTCTTCAACATCTTGAGTTATAGTTGTTACTCATAGTCAGTACTTTCTTGCTCTTTTAACTAATCAAAATAAAAATTTTGCACTATCTTCATATTGCATAACATTCCATGCTTCATCTATTACTAGCATTCTTCTTTTAAATGAGCTTCTTATTTTATTCCAGATATGGTTCATTATTACATACATTGCAATAGGTCTTAATATTTCATCTAAATCTCTAACTGAAAAAACTTGTAATCATTCTTCTAAATCTATGTTTGTTTGTTGACTAAAAATTCATGCAAAAATTCAGTTTGTAAATTTATCTACTCTTTTTACTAATCAACTTGCTCAATCCATAGTTTCAAGAACTTCTTGTAGATCTTTCATTGTTGGAATTTCTTTTCATTCGATATTATCATCATCAAATGTTATTCATTTTAAACTATATGTTGATATTATTGCTTTTTCAAGAATAGTTTCTTCATCAATTGTTATTTTTCAAAGCATTAAATTCATTAATCATAGTAAATTAATTACTGCGTTTCTAAGTAAATCTCATGGTCTTAATTCTTGATCTTTAAGTCAAAGAGGTAAATCAAAAGGATTTATTCTTTGGTTAGAGTTTAATGATACATTTAAATAACTTCATCATACAGTTGTTACAAGATTATTATACTCATTTTCTGGATCTATTACTATTACATCTGTTCAAATCATTAGACTTCTTAAAATCTCAAGTTTTATAGTGAATGATTTTCATGATCAAGATTTTGCAAAAACACACATATTTGCGTTTTCTGTTTTAAATCTGTCAAAGATTATTAATGAATTATTATGAGTATTAATTCAGTATAGTATTCATTCGTTGTGACTTAATGTTGACGATGTAAATGGGAAAGTTGTTGAAATTCATCAAGTTGACATATTTCTGTATACAGATAGTTCATCTTTAGCAAATGGTCATGTTGATGTAAATCATTGTTCTGCTCTCAAAAAACTTTGTTTTTGTAATACATTTCTTCATGCTAAGATTGTTTCAATATCTTTTCATATTTTTGTTAATTTTTCTTCTGTATCACTATATATTGTTATATAAATTCAAAGGTGAAAATATTTTTCTTCTCATCTTGTAAGTTTTTGTCTAAATTCTTCAACATCCTGTATTTGTGCTTCTAGTGCTGGGTCATTTATCAATCATTTTTCTATATTTATTGATCTTTCTGAAAATAATTGAGTTAATCTTTTTCTTAAAAATTTTTGGATAAAGTTTGAGTCTATAGGATATATAAATAGACTTAAGTCAAGTTTTATGTCCCAATTAATTATAGGAGATAACCAGTTTCATTCAAGATAACTAGGGTATGCATATACAAAAAATGTTCTTGCATAGATATTGTTTATTTTTATTTTATCAGGAAAAACTTTCATGAATGCTGGAGAAATTATGTCTTTTATATAAGCTAATGCACTTTTGTAATCATTTTCAGCTTCGATAATTAATTTATCTTCATCTTTGTTCTCTTCTTTTGTCTTATTATTTTCTGGTACAATGAAAGATTTGATATTTTTATCATAACTATAAATATCTCAATTATATCTTTTTTTTACTAGTTCTTTTAGTTTGTATATTTTTTCTTTATTGCTTTCTGCTTGCATTTTTTTTTATAAATATATAAAAATTACCACTTCCATTCAGTTATTACTGATTCATCATTAAATATATTTTCATTGAAATCATTTGTTTCAATATAATCTTTAGGTTTGTATTGTATTACTACTAGAGTTACATCATCAACTTGAAAAGGTTTATATCACATAAATCTAGATAAATTTAGAGTTATGTTATTAAAAACTCCTTGTGCTGTTTTATATCATTTTCACATTAGATTTGGTGCTTTTTCTATTGCTTTAACTAGTCTATCTTCTCAAAATCTTTCTTTTATTTCTGAATTATCATTACTATTTATTGCATCTGTTACTCAGTCACTATATAATACAACTATATCATTTTCTTCAAATTTGATTTCATTTTCTTTAATTAATTTTTCTATATTTTTCATCATTCATAAAGCAAGTCACCCTGATTTAATTTTGAAACATTTCTGTAATTTATCTTTATATATAAGTAAATACTCATGTCATGCTCATGTCATAAACAATCTTTTTTCAACTTCATTCCATCTTAAAAGTAGTGTACTCATAAGTAAGTTTGCTTTGATTCTAGGTTTTAATATTTCATTTGTCTTTACAAGTACACTTCATCAAGAAACAAAAAACTTTGTCATTCATTCTATTAATGCGTTAACCATAACCATTATAAATCAAGCTCAAACTCAATGTCAGGTTGCATCTCAAATATATATATAATAATTATCTTTATTTTGTATAATATCAAAACTATCTCATCAAATTTCTCACATTGGTTTTGATCTTGCAACAATATTTAAAGATGGAGGAGGTGTAATTTTTTTATTTAATAATTTTTCTTGGATTTCTTTTGCTAATTCAACTTCTGATGATATAACTTTTCATCTTAAAAAATCATTTTTAATGTTTTTAAAACTGTTTAAAAATTCTATAAAGAATGTGTTTATATATGTGATATTTGGATTTATTGTTTTTTCAAATTCTATTTTTTCTTTTGTTAAAATAGTTCTTTTTATGTTTTGAGTTAGTTTTTTTATAGGACTAGTATAAGATATATTGATTATATATGATAGAAAAAGAGTTTGAAAAATTACAATACTTATTCACATAATATTTAATATTTGAGGTTCTATGTCAGTTCAGTTTCTAAAATATGTGTTTATTAACCAAATATTTATTATTGTGAAAATAAACATTGTTATTCATATAATATGTAGGTATAAAAATTGTTTTATTTTTGTAAGAAATCACATTTTTATATATATTTAAAAATTATTTATATAAAGTGTAACATTTTTTTTATAAAAAATCAAAATAATATAACAATATTTAAATTTTTTGGAAAAGAGTATTTTTAAGTATTATTTATTTGTGTTTTATTTGAGAATTCTTCTTAAATACTTCTTAAACTCAAAAGTATATAATAAAATCACAAAAATTTAATTTATAAGTTTTATTATATGAAAGATAATGTTTTAATATGAAAAATAATTTCCTTTGTTTTAGGTATGATAATATGATGAATATTAGTTTACTCTTACTCTTATTTTATCCCTTGATCATCAAATAATTCTTCTTTTTGATGAAATCCTTGAACTCCTCCTAATTGAAATATGGATGTTTCAAGTATGTCTGATTCTCAATTAGAAAAAATGGCTGAAAGAGCAGGTATAACTAAGGATGAATTAAAGTCAAAACTTAAATCATGAGAAAGTTTAAGAGATATAATGCCTAATAGGTCATGAAGTTGATCTGTTAAATTACAAAATACTTCAACTTGAAGTAATTAATATATAATTTTATAGAACATGTTTAAATTTAACACTAAGTATTTTTTAATTTGATTGATTTTTATTTTAGCAATAAATTACAAAACTTTTTATCAATTCAGTTCAACAACATCTACTTCGTCATCAGGCTCAACACTTATTGTTGAAACTTGAAGTATTGAGAATACAATTGAAGTATCATGAGATTCTGAGTTAGTTGATGAACAGAGTTTAAAATTTACTAAAGAATGAACTATTACAAAAGTAACTTTTAAAGCATGAGATACAGTAAAAAAGTGAGATATAATTGCAGAACTTGATAATACAGATGTTTATGATTCTATTGAACAGGCTCAAATAAGCTTAGATAATGCTAATATTAGTTATAAACAACTTTTTGATGAGCCAGATAAAAGTCAGATACTACAATCAAAAAATGCTATAACTTCTGCTGAGAATAGTTTAGAAATTGCTAAAAAGGAGTATGAAAATTTAAAAACAACTCAACAGAATTCTTTAACACAATTAGAAAAAAATATTGAAACTTCTAAGGGAGATTTAGAAACTTCTAAAACTAATTTAGAATTATCAAAGAAACAATTAGAAACTTTGAAGCAAACACAACAAAATTCTTTAAGTAATACTGTTTCTAATAAAAGTACTACAGTTATTAATATTGAAAATACTTTAAAAACTAATTTATCTGAAATAGAAAATATAATTGAACAATCAGATTATATTATGTGAGTTTCTAATGATAATAAAGATAAAAATAATTCATACGAAAATTATTTATGAGCAAAAGATTTAGCAGTTAAATCTAAAGCAACAGCTTCATTACTTAGTTCTATTAGCTTATATGAAGATTTGAAGTCAACAGTTAGTAAATATAATTATGATTGAAATATTAGTTCTATTAAGACTTTATTAACTAAGTATTTAAATGTTTATAATGATTTAGCTGATACAACCGATTTAATTTATAAAACTCTTGATAATAGTGTAGAAAGTGATTGAGCTTTATCTGATTCAGATATACAAACAAAGAAAAGTATTATGTCTTCTTATAGAACAACTGCACAAAATAAGTCTACAACAATTAATTCTTCTTTAAATACATTAGATACATTATCTGATACTGATTTAATTAGTCAAAGTAATTCTAATACTATAGAACAAACTCAGGTATCAATAACAGCAAGTGAATTAAGTATAAAAAAACAAGAAATTAGTATTGAAAATAGTGAAAAAGATTTAGAAACAACTAAAGAAAATTATAGAATTGCTTTAGAAACAAAACAAAAAGATATTGATTCAAAAGAAAGATCTTTAGAACTTGCTAATATTAGTTATGATGAATTGATGGATTGACCAACTTCAGATGAAATTCAAAAATCAAAGAATTCTATTAAACAAGCTGAACTTAATTTGGAAAGTGCTTATAAAAAATTGGATGATTATAAGTTAGAAGCTCCTTTTGATTGAGTAGTAAGAAAGATTGATTACATGCTTTGAGATAATATAACTACTGATACAGATAAATATGTTTATATAGAAAATCCTGATTTACTTGTAATTACAGTTATGCTTGATCAAATAGATATAACAAAAGTTAAATTATGACAAGAAGCTAAAGTTGTTTTTGATGCTTATTCAACAACTACAGTAAAAGCAGAAATTAGTTCTATTGATACTCAGCCTGTAGAAACATCTTGAGTTGTATCATATGAAGTTAAATTGGTTTTGAATGATGATACTTTTGATAAGAAAATACTTTCTTGAATGGGGGCTGATATAGAAATAATTGTTGAATCAAAAAAAGATATATTGGTATTGAAAACTTCTGCAATAACAGAAAAAGATTGAAAAAGTTATGTTAATGTTTTAAAAAATTGAAAGCAAGTAGAAACTGAGATTGTTACATGAATTAATTGAGATTGAGTTACTGAAATAGCTTCTTGACTTGAAGCATGAGATCAAGTTGTTACTGCTGATTATGTAAGTTCTTCTTCAAATGATACTACAACTTCAACATCACTATTTTGACCATCATCTAAAAAGTCATCATCTTCTAGTTCTTCAAATAGTAGTTCTAATAGAGATTTCTGACCTCCAGGTTGATTTTAATAAAAGTATTTAATAATAATAAAATGATTATGTTAATAAAATTAGAATGAATAAAAAAAGATTATAAAATGTGAGAAAATATTGTTCATGTTTTAAAATGAATAGATTTGGTTATATATAAATGAGATTTTGTTTCTATAATGTGACCTAGTTGAAGTGGAAAATCTACATTAATGAATATTATATGAATGCTTGATATTCCATCAAATTGAAAATATATATTTGATTGAAATGAAATAACTTGAAAAAGAGAGGATGATTTATCAAAAATAAGAGGTAAAAGTATATGATTTATTTTTCAAAGTTATAATCTTATATCAAGAATGTCAGTCATAAAACAAGTTATGCTTCCTTTAGCTTACCAATGAATTGCAAAATCAAAAAGAGAGAAAATAGCTCTTGAAGCACTTGCTAAAGTTTGACTTGCTGATAAGAGGGATAATAAACCTAATGAACTTTCTTGATGACAACAACAAAGAGTATCTATTGCAAGAGCGTTAGCATTAAATCCTGCTATGATTTTGGCAGATGAACCAACATGAGCACTTGATACTAAGACTTGAGAAGATATAATGAATTTATTGACTGAACTTAACAATGAGGGAAAAACAATAGTATTGATAACTCATGAAAAAGATATTGATGCTTATGCTAAGAAACATATATTTATAAAAGATTGACTTATATTGAATTAAAGACTAACAAAAAAAATATGTTTAATATTGTATTTGAAAATATTGTAAATTCGTTGGAATCTATAAAATCTAACAAACTCAGATCTTCTTTAAGTATGCTTTGAATTATAATTTGAGTTTCATCAGTTATTATTTTGACAGCAATATGAAATGGTAGTAGTCAGGCAATTGTTGATAAAATAGAAGAAATGTGAACAAATATCTTAACAATTTCTGCATGATGATGATTTTGATGAAGTAGAGAGAGAGCAACTGCTACTAATATATTGACTGCAAAAGTTGTGACAGAGATAAAAAATAATATTGATTGATTAAGTTCAGTTTTGCCAATTGTTTCTACTAATTGACAATTAGAATATTGATCAAATGATATGAGTGTATCTGTTTATTGAATTGATTCTAATTATTTTGGTGCAAAGAATGTTGAAGTAGTTTATGGAAATAATATTACTCAAACTCATTTAGATAATTTAGATAAAGTTACTGTTCTTTGACAGGATATAGTTGATGAACTTTTTGATTGAGAGAATCCTATTTGACAGAATATAAAAATGTGAAATAATGTTTTTGAAGTAATATGAGTAATTGAAGAAAATTCAACTTTGGGGTCTTATATGTTTATTCCAATTACAACTGCTTCTATAAGGATAACTTGACAAAAATATTATTCTCAGATTTTAGTTGCAGTTCAAGATGCTGAACAAGTTGATGCAAAAGAAACTGAAATTGATACATTGTTACAAAAAGTTTTAGAAGTGACTGATACTAATAATTTGCCATATAGAATAAGAAATCAATCTGAAATGCTAGAAAATATGAGTTCTATAACTGAAACATTGACTTTACTCTTAAGTTGAATAGCTTGAATTTCTTTACTTGTATGATGAATTTGAGTTATGAATATAATGCTTGTTTCTGTTACTGAAAGGACAAAAGAAATCTGAATAAGAAAGGCTATATGAGCATGAAAAAAAGATATATTATTACAGTTTTTAACTGAAGCTTCAAGTTTAAGTATTTTATGATGAATAATATGAATTGCTTTTAGTTATTTTGTTGTGTATATATTGAATTATTTTTCAATATCTGCAATAATTACAACAAAATCTATTATTATAAGTTTTTTATTTTCACTTTGAATTTGATTGTTTTTTGGTATACTACCTGCATATAAAGCAGCTAAACTTAGACCTATAGATGCTTTAAGATTTGAATAATATATAAATTCAAAATATGAATAAATATATAAAATACATAAAAATAGGTTTACTTTTGTCTTCGTTATCTTCGTTATTAGTTATACTTTCTCCAAGTTGATTTTATAAGGAATCTTGATTTTTAGCTCGGGCTTTACTTGTTGTTGTAATGTTTATAAGACCGGTTAAAGATATTTTTCCTAAGTGTAAGTTGTTTATTTACCTATTAAAATTTAGAAGAGAACTTTGAATTTTAGTTTGAGTTTTTTGATTAGCTCATGCTGTTTGATATGTTATTATGATGAGTTATAGTAACTTATTATGATTTTTTACTGATTCTTTTACTTGGGATTACACTGGTTTGCTTTTTTGGTGAATGTTGGCTTTGCTTGTATCTATTCCATTATTATTAACATCAAATTCATTTTCTACAAAATTGTTGTGAAAAAATTGGAAATTATTACAGAGATTATCTTATTTTATGTTTGTTTTTGTAGCTATTCATATTTATATGATAAGATGAGAAATTTGACCAGTTTTTGTTGTTATTGTATGGTTTATTATATTTAATATTGCTTATTTTAAAAATAAGAAAAATTCTCGTAAAGGGGTTTTAAATTGACCAAAATGGCTATGTATTCCTTGTTGATATATATATGATCAAAATAGTTGAGATCCTGATTCTTGAATAGCTCCTTGAACAAGATTTGAAGATATTCCTTCTGATTGGCTTTGTCCAGTTTGCTGAGTTTGAAAAAGTGATTTTGTATTATTAGACTCAGATATAGAATTAAATGAGTGAGAAGTAATTTCTTTAAATTATTTGACGGATGATGTTATTGAGTTGGTTTTAATATCAAAAAATGATTTTGAATATGTTAATTGACAATTTGTTTCTTTTGTTATGAAAGATGATAAATGAGAATTTAATAGAAGTTACTCTATTGCTTTAAAAGATAAAAAACTAATTACTTTCTTAATTAAGATAAAACAAGATTGAAGAGCAGGTATTTTATTTAAGAAAATGAAAGTTTGAGAAAATGTTAAATTTACAAGTGTTTCTTGAATATTTTTGTTACAAAATACTAAAAATAAAAAAGTCTTCATTGCTTCTTGAACATGATTAGCTCCAATATATTCTATGCTTTTAAGTTTGTCTGATGATATTGAAAAAGAATTATATTTTTGAGTAGCTTACATAAAAGATTTGTTTTATTTAGATAAATTAAGTTTAATAAAAAATCTAAAAGTTAATATATATTTATCAAGAGAAAATGTTGAATGATATAATTTTGGTAGAATTAACTTTGAAGATATAAGTTTTGATGAAAATACTGAAGTTTATATATGTTGAAATCCTTGAATTTTAGATTCTGCAATGCAATATTTTCAATCAAAGAATATTATAAGTAATGTTTTTTATGAAAAATTTTAAATATTTCTTAAATTAGAATGTTATAATATTTATACATTATTATATAAAATAACAAATATGAATAAATTTAATAAATGAGTAATTTTTTTATTAACTATTTGGTTACTTGCAAGCTGTTCTTCTAGTGATACTTGAGATACAAATACTTGAACTTCTGATTGATTAAATTCAACACAAAATGAGCAATCTTTTGATTCTGAGAGTGTTGATGATAATAGTGTTTCTATAGATACAGTGAGTGAAGATAGTTCTGATGATACATCATCTATTGCTACTGATACAACAATTGATTCTTGATGAAATGATTTTAATGTATCAAGTAAAGATAATTCTTCGGTATCTATTTCATCTAATACAAATACTGATGAAATTAAAAAGATTGATGTAGATACGTGAAAAAAATTAACAATAAGTTCAAAGTGTATTTGATGTGGTCATTGTGTTAGATTTTCTTCAACAAATTTTTCTTTTGATAAAGCGTCTCATAACGCAATTGTAATAAGTCAAGATAATTTGGATAGTAGTTGAGTTCAACAAGCTATTGATAAATGTCCAGCTCAAGCAATTTCTATCTCTTAAATATTTCTTAATCCTACTAAGTATAATATAAATATGTAATATTAATTATTACATATTTATTTTTTTATTGTGGTTAAAATATTTTATTATATAATTAATTTTTATGAAAAATAGAAAATTAATAGCAACAGTTGCTGTTTTACCTTTTTTAGGTTTAACTTATTTAACATCAGCTTCGTATGATTGTTCTACACTCAATATGCAAGATTTAAAAACAATTTTAGATAAACAACATAATTGAAAAACATTGACAGATGATGAACAAACTGTTTTGGATAATGTAAAATCTTGTATACCAACATGATCATGAAAGGATATGAAAATGTGATCTTGAACTATGAATATGTGAAAAGATTTTAGAATGATGAATTGATCAGGAGCCAATATCCCAGAGATGACTGATGAACAAAAGGCTCAAATGGAAGAAGTAAAAACAATTATCGAAAAAAAGAAGAATTGAGAAACTTTGACTGATGAGGAACAAATTATTTTAAATCAATATGAAGCTAATAGACATTCTATGTGAAGTTGATCAATAGATAAGAAAAGAGATAATCAACAAAAGACTATTTCAAGTTATAAAATTAGTAATTCTTATAAAACTAAAATAGATTCAGCTGTAAATAGTGTATTTAAATGATTAGATTCTTATTCTGATGATGATAAGCTTACACTTTTAAATAAATTAAAAAATAATATAGAAAAAAAACAAACAAATGTTTCTAATTCATCTTACTCTGACACCAAAAAATCTGCATATAGTAATATATTTAGTTATATGTTAGAACTTATAAATGATGAAATAGATAATGTAAATTGAAAAACTGATGATTCTGATGCTGATAGTTTAATTGAAGATTTGTTTGAGTAATTATTCTTAAATATTTCTTAATTGTTTTAGATATAATTAAAGTGTAACCTCGAGGATTACACTTTGGACAAGAAGTAAATTTATTATATTCTTTTATCTTAAAAAGTAAATAAAAAGGTTCTAAAGAATTTATAGTAATTTACATTACATAAATTTATTATTTAAATAAATATATATGAAGAATAAAGAGTTATTAACATGATTATTGCTTACTACGGTTGTTGTAGGTTGAGTATGAGTTTCTTTTGCCAATGATTCAACTACTTCTTCTGGTACTACTGATACTTTTAAAGAATTTAGAAAAATGCCAGAATTAACGGATGAACAAAAGGCAGAAATGGATGCAATAAAAACAATAATGGATAAAAAGAAAAGTTGAGAGACTCTGACAACAGAGGAACAAACTAAATTAGATGCTTTTGAAGCAAATAGATCTGAATGAAAATGATTTTGATGAGATATGTGAGGAAAATGACATGGCAGAGGTCATTTTATGTGACAAGAATTAACTGATGCAGAAAAAACAGCATTGCAATCTATGACAGATGATGAAAAGAAAATTTTCTTTGAGCAAAAAATAACTGAAGCTGAAGCTAAAATGATAGCAGAAGACAATGTAATAGATAAGTTATTAGCTTGACAAACTTTGACATCTGACGAAGAAACAGTTAGACAAGAAATCATAAAAGAAAGAGCTGATAGGAAAGAAAAAAAAGCAGAAATGGATTCAATGAGAACAATAATGGGAAAAAAGAAAAATTGAGAAACTCTTACAAGTGATGAACAAGCTAAATTAGATACTTTTGAAGCAAATAGACATAAAAAATCTGAATAAAATAAAGTTTAAAAAGTAAAAACAAAATTAAGTAAAATAAAAAGTTTTTTGTATTATATAAAGTTCAAAGAAAGCCCAAATTAATTTGGGCTTTCTTTGTTTTCATCTAGAAATCATTTTATACTTTCTATATCATTGTAATATTTTTCATCATAATTGTCTTTATTTATTTCAACTTTATTTATTGTAAAATCTTTTGTTGTAATTCAAGAACTTGTTTCTTCTATATATAGATTTGCATTTATTTCTAAGCTGTTGTCTGAAAAATCAATAGTTATATTATTGGTGTCATTCCAATTAAAATTGTCGAAACTCCAATCATAAGCATTATTTTCATATTCATTCTCATAATTTCTTTTATATTTGTCTATATGTTTTATAGAAGATATTGAGTCAAAATTATTTATTATATATGATTGATAATATAATTCTTTGAATTTTTTTAGTTCTTTTTCGTTAAGTTTGCATATAAATCATTTTTTTTCCTCAGAATAAGTTATTAGTGAATTATTACAATCATAGTAATTTCAGTTAATATATTTTTTTTCATTATCATCCAATTTTATATTTTTAAAATATATTCAATAATCATTACTTATTGTGTAGCTATAATTTATTGGTAAATATATTATAATTTCTCTTCTTAGAATAGAAAAAGGGACTTTATTTTTAAAAGTTTTTCAATTTTCAATATATATTATGTAATCAGAATTTTCTTTTTTTATTTTTATGTTATTTAATCAATTAAATATTTTTTTTGATATTTCCTCGTTTCAGTAAACTGTATTGATTATTTTTGTTTCTATTTTATCTCAAGTACTTGTTTCTATTGTTATGAAATTTTGATCTAGTGATGATATACTTCATAATTCATAATCACTTTTATATTTTAGGTTTATATTTATTGTTCAGGTTTGAGTATTATCAATTTGTATGTTTGAGATTTGTTCGTTTTTTGTCTCAGTTAAGAATTTTTCAACTAGGTCAAATCAAGTTGCTAATCATAAAAATATTGCTATTAGAAGAGATACTCATCAAAAAGATAATATATATACATTTATTACTTTTTTATTTACGGCATAAACAAAACTAAATATTGCTAGAATAGATGATGCTATAATTCAGAAAATAACTCAAAAGATGAAATATAGAGGTAAAAAAGATGTATAGTCTATATTTCATATACTAAATGATGTAAAATATCACGCTCAAGCTGTAAGTAATAAAAATATTAATATAAAAAATGTGATTCAAATAAATGAAAAAATTATAAATCTTAATATAGATAATAGTACTCAAAATATTCATAATGTTCACTTAATTGTTGGTTTGAAAAGAGCTAAAAAACTTCTTATAAGATTATGTATTCAATCTTTTATAACTCTTACAATCTGAAATTTTATATATTGGAATATAGTTTTGTTTTTATAATCAACTCATTTTATTGGTAGAATAATTCAAGTTAAAATGTATAGCCATACGCTTATTCCTCATAAAAAGATAAGTATAAAAAGAATTAATCTTATTATAAATATTGGTAATCATATCTTTTCTGATAGGGTTTTTGATATTCATAAAAATATAGCATTTTTATTGTCTCTTATCCATCATAGTCTTATAAGTTTATCATAAAATAACTCCTTATTTACTTTTTTTTCTGTTTCTAAATAGTCAGAAAAAATTATTTCAGGTTCTCATACTTCTTTTAATATTTTTGTTATTTTAAGTTGATTTAAATCCTTTTCTTTAGATAATTTTTCAAATACCATTTCTTCAATATCATTGTATAGATCTTTTTCAATATCATTTTTTTCTGTATATTTTTTTATTTTATCCAAATAATTTAATACAAGATCTTCATTTTTTTTAGAAATTTCTATATTATATTCTTTGAATTTATTCATACTATTTTAATTAAAAATAAAATTATTTACTTAATATTTTTTTTATTGAGTTTTTCATATCTAACCAATTCTTTTCCATTAAAATCAACATATCTTTTCAATCTTGCGTCAAATTATAGTATTTTCTTGGATGTCATGAGTCTGATTCTATCCAATAATAATTTATCAAATTATCTGTTTTTAGACGGGATAGAAGAGGATAAATTGTTCATTCTGCAACAATTAAGTCTCATGACTTTAGAAGTTCTATAATTTCAGCTCAATAAATATCTCATTTTGAGATTATTCATAAGATAATGTATTCTAATATTCATTTTCTCATTTGAGTTGAGATTTTTTCCATAATTTTTTAATATTACCTTGTATTGCAAGGTAATATTATTTATAAAATTTTTATTGTCAAGTAAAATCAATATAATTTTTTGAATTAAGAAATATTTATGAAAAAACAAATCATATTTAAAATAATATGATTTGTTTTTTAGGGGACAATGATATTGTTAAATTTTGAAAAAGTATTATTAAATATTTGATAAATTAAGTTTTTCTTCTCTTATTTCATTTATAATTTTACTAGTTGTTCTTTGATTTATTAACATAATATTTTTTAGGTATAGATAGTAATTTTCTATAAATGGTTTTAACTTTTCTTTTACATTTAAAGGAATATTTGGATATTTGTCAAGAAAAAAGTTAGTTGTTCTATTAAGTAGTTTTTGACTAAGTCAAATAGATTCTGAGTTAAGAATATTCCTTTTTATTTTTTGACTTTCAGAGTTTACAAATTCTTTTGCAGATACAATAACTGGATCATCTATAATAATTTCATTTCTTTTTCTTTGATTTCAAAGATTTTGCATTTTCATTACTATATTGCTTGTTTCATCTTTATCATTGGGATTCTTTTTTAAACTTCTTCTTTCAGCTTCTTTTTCTATAGCAATATCTTCAGATATTTTTCATGGTAAGTTATTTTGAATAAAAATCAGGCACTTTTCACATATATTGATAAGATTTATTGGACATGATGAAATTGCATCTTTTAAATCTAAGTAAGATAAGTTTAATTTATTTTTATAAAACATCTCTTTTTTTGCTAAATCAATTAAGCTTTCTTTTTTTTCTTTATTATATATGTCCACTATGACCATAAAATCTTCATAGAATTTTTTTGGAATTCATATTTCTATTAAAATAGGTATAACATAGTTGACTTTAAATTTAGATATATCATTTCTTTCCTCAATATTACGAAGAAGGTCAGGGATAACTTTATCAAGTTGTTTTATGAAAACTTCACATTTATTTTTTATTTCTGCTTTTCTATTTAAATTTCTTCATTCATCGGAATATTTATTAACAATATTTTTTAGTTGATTAATAATTTCTCATTGGCATTTTGAGGGAATTGCAAAAACCATGTTATATTCATCATTTGTTATTTTATCTAATCATTCTTTTATTTTTAACTCAATAATTATTTTTAATAATCAAATAGCTTTTTCATTATTTTTTAGATAATTTGGATTAAATGCGATAAGTGGATTTTTAAATATTTCTTTCTTTTTTTTATAGTCTATGCTTTCATCTTCTAATATTCATTCAATCCAATTATATAAATGTCTTATTGCACTTATAACTCTGTTTTTATCTATAGAATCATAGAGTTCTAAAATTTCTTTAATATATTGATATTCTATTGATTCAGTATCTAAATTTTCTAAACAAAAACTATCTTTTTCTCTTTTATCTTTGACTTCTTGAACTAAAATTTCTTGTTCTTTATCTTTAATTAGGAAGTCAAAGTTTATGATTATTTTTTCTATTTCTTCTATCAATTCAATAATTTCATTTGTTTCACTTTCTGATAAAAATTCACCTTGTTGTCAATAAACATTTTCTTTTAGGTCTAAGTCTAAATTTATTTTATCTTTATTTTCATTAATTAAGCTTTTTAAAGAATTAATTTTATTAATTATGGTTACAATTATACTTTTATCATCTAAAAATTCATCTTTAACATCTTTAAGAATTTTTTTTGCTGTCTTTAATGTTTTAATACTAATTAAATCTATCATTCATTCTATTGTTTCTTTGTGTTCTTTTAATTTTATTATATTTTTTTGAATTTCTAAAGATAAATTATTTAATAATGATATACTATTTTCAAGGTTATCTTCTGTTTTTTTTTCATTTTTTTCTGCAGTATTATAGTTACTATTTTTTTCTTTTATAAACTCTCTCATGAGATCTACAAATTTTAGATTTTTTGATAATTTTACGTTTATAAAGTCAGGTAAGTCAATTAATGTGTCACTTTTTTGTTCATCATTCATATCTGATCTAAGAGTTTGTTCTACTTTTGATCATATTTGTTTTATGCAGTTAAGTATTTCATCTGCTAATAATTCTTCTCAAGCCCTATTAAAAAGAGTTAGTGATTTTTCGTAGTATTGAGATTCTAGAGTTTTGTTTATATCCATATTTAAAAATAAAAATATATTTTATATATAATACATAATATATATAAAAAGTCAATAAAATAAATTGTTTGTAGATAAAAAAATATTTCTTAAATGTTTCTTAATGAATATAATTATTATTAAGGAAAATGATTTATAATTTTCTAATTAAATTTATGAGAGTATTAGTAGTAGAAGATAATGAAATATTATCAAGGAATCTTGTAAGGTATTTAATTTCAAGAGATATATTTGCTGAGGCTGCGATGGTTTGAGATGACTGATTAAGAAAAGCAATTTCAAAATACTATGATATTGTAATCTTAGATATAAATTTACCATGAATTAATTGACTTGAAATATGTAAACAGATAAGAGAAAAAGAGAAAGATGTTTCTATTATTATGCTTACATCTAGGTGAACTAAGGAAGATATAATTGAATGATTAAATATCTGAGCTGATGATTACTTAGTTAAGCCTTTTGAATATGATGAGCTATTAGCTAGAATTAATGCAATTTTAAGAAGGAAAATGGTTAATAGAAGTAATACTATTATAAAAATATGAGATATAGAACTTGATTTACAAAAAGTTGAAGTAAAAAAATGATGAGAAAAAATTGATTTATCAAAGCTAGAATATGATTTATTTAAATATTTATTGCAAAATAGATGAGTTGCTTTATCTAGGCAACAGATATATGAAAAAGTTTGGGGTGAGTTTCAAGTAGATTTTATGTTTAGTAAAACTATTGATGTATATGTATGATATCTTAGAAAAAAATTATGAAAGGATTTAATTGAGACTAAAAAATGATTTTGATTTTTAATTAGGTAATTATGACAAATAGTTTAAAGAAAACAAAAAGAAGTTTAACTATCACATTTTCGATGATAGTTTTCTTGCTTGTTTTGTTTTTGGAATTAGTTTATTTTTCTTCAAAATACATTAAAGAAATAAAAAATGAAAAAAATAATTTTTCATTTTTTGTAAGTTTTGTAGAAGAAGATGATTTTGATGTAGAGAGTTTTATAACGCTATCTGTTAAAATAAGGGAAAATAGATTTGAAAAATGAGTAAAAATTTGATTACCTCTAGCTGAAATTAGAGAAGAAACAGATAATAAGAAAATTTTAAAACCAGAAAACTTTATGAATTATATATTACTTGATAGTTCTAACAAAGTTCTTGCTAGTGATATAAAAGATGATACGTCAAATGAACTTATAAATTCAGCATTGTCTGATGATAAATACTTTGATACGGTACAAAAATCATGATTTTTAGTAAAAAAGATTCAATTATGAAATTCTTGAAATACTATAATTCTTTTTAATAAATTAAGATATAGTTTTTTGGATTATTTAAATGATTTATTTGGTTTTATTTTTATTAGTATATTGTTTTCTTTAGTTTTGTATTTTGTTTGATATAAATTTGTTGATAGGACATTGAGACCAATTGAGGCTAATATAAAAGATATGAACGATTTTATTCATAATGCATGACATGAATTAAAAACTCCTATTTCAGTTATGGATTCAAATCTTCAATTGATGAAAGATTTAAAGATTTATGATGAAGAAATGGTTGTTGAAATGAAAAAAGAAGTTCTTAGATTAAATTCTTTGATAGAAACCTTAGTAAATCTTTCTAATATAGATTTATTAAAAAATACTGAAACTATAAATCTTAAAGAAAGCATAGATGATATTGTTTGAGAATTTAAGTTTAAAATAGCTGAAAAAAAATTAAATATAAATGTTAATATACCTAAAAAGCTTTTAATAAAAGCAAATAAGGATTATTTTCATATATTTTTATCAAATATAATTTGAAATGCTATTAAATACAATAAGGATTGATGAGAAATAGAAATAAATTATAGGGGAACTAGTTTTATAATAAAAGATACTTGATTATGAATAAATGAAAAAGATTTACCAAAAATTTTTGATAGATTTTATAAAGGAGATAAATCCAGAAATACTGAATGATTTTGAATTTGATTGTCTTTGGTTAAGAAGATAGCTGATATCTATAAATGGAAAATTATTTATAGTAGTCAATTGTGAATTTGAACTATAGTTGAGATAAAGTTTAGTTAAAAAAATAAGACAATTTTATATTGTCTTATTTTTTTAACTTTTCTTGTCATGTATATTTAAGTATTTCATTAACTCAAGAAATAACAATTGTTTTATCTGGGGTAAAGTCTATTTTCTTTGATTTTTTTCAATAATCCCAATTTTCTAAAAGTGCTTTTAAAAAATTAATAAATCATAATTCTTCATCATCAGTATTTATAAGTGTAAAAGGAAGTCATGCTTTGTCGTAGATCTTAGCTACTTTTCATACTTGTTTTTTTATTATGTCATAATGTTTTAATGCATTTTTATCTGATTCAGAATAACGAAACATTCTTAAAGGATCATTTTTTCTTTCATCAAGTCTCTTTTCTTGTATTTCTTTTGATATGTATAAGAAAAAATTATGAATATTATATCATTTTTCACTAAATCTTTCTAATTCGTATTCAAGTGTATCAATAAATTTTTTATATTGTCTTTCACTACAGTATCAATTAGGATATTGAGCAAATGCTCTGTTACAAAATCATCTATCAAAAAACACAGTTTTTCATTTTCAAGGAAAAAATCTTTCATATAATTTTGTAATAAGCATTGATAGTTCTTTTCATTTGGGAACTCATAAAGATACTCTAGTTGCAAGTGCATTATCAAAGTTATTGTAATACATAGTACTTGGGCTTGTTATTTTTTCTGATATTGTTGTCTTTCTACTTGTATCAAATCAATCAATTGGAAATACTCAATTGTTTTTGTTTATTATAATGTGTATGATTAATTTTTTCACTTCATATATTAGTTGTTCTGATAAGCTATATCAATGTTTTTCAAGGGTTTCATCATCTATATCTTCTTTCATTATTTTTAGATTATGTTTAGCTTTTGCTATCTGATCATCAGTTACATCAACTTTAATGCTGTTTCTCATTTATGATTAAATACGAATAAATTATATTATATAATACATAAAAATACCGTACTGTCAATAATAATAATTTTTATTTAATAATAAAGTTTCTAAAATTAATTTTTTAATTATAATTGAATTGTTTATTTTTTATTATTAAATAATTATGAAAAAAATAGGTTTTTTATTGTGTTTTGTGTTATGATTTACTTTTTTACAAGTAAATGCATATTCTATAGTAAATGTTGTAAATAATACTTCAAAGTATGAACAGGCTTTTAAAAGTAAAATTAATTTTTCAAAGTATAATACAAATGTGTTAGAAAAATTGAAAATAAAAATAGAAAATGCTATAACTAGTACTGAAAGTAATAGTAAATTAACAGATACAAAAAAAGAAACATTGTTATGACAATTGACGGCTTTAAGTAATTTAGTATCTTCAGAGATATCTAATAGAACTAAATCTTCAAATGTAGTTGTTACAATTATTTGAGATAAAAGATGTACTAATTGTATGACTGAAGTGATAACTACTCAAATTAAACAAACTTCTTTTTTAACATCAGCAAAATTTGTAATTAAAGATTTTTCTGATATTTGAGTTTCTGATTATTTAAAAGAAAACAGTATATCTCATCTACCAGTAGTTATATTATCAACAAATGATTTAGGTGATGAATGAACAATGACTCCATATTTAGAAGAGTTAAAAGATAAGCAGTTTTCGTTAAATGTTTGATCAACTTTTGATCCATTTTTAGAAAGATCAAGTAAGTGATTTTTGATTATTGATAAAACTGTCTTAGATTCTATAAAAATAAATACTTATTTAAAATGAAATAAAAATGCAAAGATATCATGGATAGAATATAGTGACTTAGAGTGTCCTTATTGTGCTAAGTTTCATAACTCTGATGTTGAAACTAAAATAAATAAAGATTATTCTTGAAGTGTAAATAAATATTTTAATAATTTTCCTCTAAGTTTTCATCAAAATGCACTTAGTTGAGCATTAGTTTTGGAATGTTTATGAGAACAAAAATGAAGTGATGCTTTTTATAGTTTGATTGCTAAAGCTTATAGTGATGAAAAATCTGAAGAAACTTATCTTATTGATGAGGCAGTAAATTTATGAGCTGATAAACAGAAATTAGAGGATTGTGTAAATTCATCAAAATATAGTCAAAAGGTTATAAATCAAATGTCAAGTTGATCTACGGTTTTTGCAATAACTTGAACTCCAGCAAGTATTCTTGTAAATAATGAGACATGAGAATTTGATGTAATAAGTTGAGCTTATCCATATGAAAACTTTAAGGTATTAATAGATAAACTATTAAAATAATAATGAAAACTTATATTAAAGCTAGGTGAATTATTATAAAGGATGATAAAATTTTTTTACTTAGAGATAAGGAATTTTGAAATTTTTTATTACCTTGATGAACTCAAGAGGAATGAGAAACTATAGAAGATACTTTTTATAGAGAGATGAAGGAAGAAACTTGAATTGATGTTATAATTGAATCATTTTTGTGATTTAAAGAATATGTTTCTAAAAAATGATATGTAGCAATTCAATTTTTATTTAAAGTAAAAAATGTTGATGATTTTTCTGAAATAATAAGAGAAAAATGTAGTCATTGTGAAGAATGGTGTGAAATATGATTTTATAGTATTGATTATTTAAAAGAAAATAAATTTTCTTATCCTAAGGATTTAGAAGAGCTTTTTATAAAAGCAAAAAATAATGAAAATATAGTTTGATTAATCCAACAAAAAAAGCGAATTTAATTCGCTTTTTTTGTTGGATTTTCTTGAGTACATAAGTACCAATCTTTACATTCATATTGTGTTAAATTTTTTTCCATTTGTTCTAAATTTGCAGCAGGAGGGATAATTACTCTGTCATTAAATATACTATTATTTGGCCAATTAGCAGGAGTAGCTTTGCCATTATTTGCAGTCATTTGTAAAGAATCAACAAGTCTTAATATTTCATCTATATTTCTTCAGTTTGATAAAGGGTAATACATAAGAGCAGCAATTTTTCAATCTGGATCAATAACAAATACGGCTCTTACTGTATGATTTGAATCAGCTGTTGGATGAAGCATTCCATATTTGTAAGCTATACTTATATCTGACACAAGGGGGAATTCTATTTTTACTCAAAATTTTTCTTTTATATTATTTATCCAAGCTATATGTGATTGAATTCAGTCAACTGAATATCATATTAGGGATACTCATCTTTTATCAAATTCTGCTTTTTTTTCTTGAAAAGCAACAAATTCTGTAGTACAAACTGGAGTAAAATCTGCAGGATGAGAAAATAATACTGTCCATTTTCATTTGTAATCATTTGGAAAATTGATAACTCATGTTGTTGAGTTGCTATTAAATTCTGGAGCAAGTTCTCAAATTAGAGGGATTTTAAATTCTGTCATATTTTTGTTATTAAGAGATAATGTTTAGTTTAAAAATAATTTTGAAGTTCATTCTGGGGGTATTAATAATATATTAGTATATGCTTTAATTGTCTTATTATATAGATTTTTATATTATTATGATTACCAAATAAAATAGTGAGAATGATTCTCATAAATATATTATTCTTTATTATTTAAAAGTCAAATTAAATAATAAGAATAGTTATTATTTTGACTTGCAAAAAAAAGAGTTTTATTTATAATAAAATCATTAATTTATTAATTATATTAGAAAATATGAAAACACATGCTTATTTAACAACAATAAGAGATATATGTGATGGACATCATTTAACTGTTGATGAAATATTTGCAAAATTAAAGAAGGTTCATCCAAAGGCAGGAAGATCTACTGTTTATAGAAATGTTGAAGAAATGAGTAAAATTTGAGTATTAACAAAGATTACTTGAATTCAAGAAAAAGCACTTTATGAATTAACAAGAGATAATCATATTCATTTGATAGATACTGATACACTAGAAGTTAAAGATTTGGATATAGACAATATAAATATACCATGAATTCCTTATAATTTTTCAGTTGATTATCTTAATGTAGATGTTTATTGAAAATTTATTTAATTTTAAATTATGATTTCTAAAAATATAAAATTTGTGATGTTTGATTTTGATTGAACTATTTGTCATACTATGAATTTTTCAACTAATAAGTTAAAAGAACTATTTTTTTTGTATTATCCAAATTCATCTATTGATGATTTTTATTTGTTTAGAGAGAAATTTAAGTGAGTGCCAGTTTCTGAAAAATTAAATTATATTTCATCAAAAGATTTTTTAAAATTAAAAGAAAATTGGTTGTTGGAATATAAGCAGTGATTTGATAAATGTGAAATTTATGATTGATGGATTAGTATATTTGAGAGATTAATTGAAAAATGAATTAAAATGGTAATTGTTAGTAATAAATATAGAGAACTATTAATAGAAATGTTAAAGTATTTCTCTTTAGATAAATATTTCTTTGATGTTATAGGAGAAGATACTTATAGGTATTATAAGCCTGATGTCAGACTATCTTTAGAATTGTGTAAAAAATATGATTTGAAACCCAATGAAATTTTGTATGTTTGAAATTCTGAAGTTGATAGAATGTTTTATGAAAATAGTTGATTTTACTGATTTGTATCCGAAGATAATGATGAGAGAATAAGTTTTATGAAAGAATTTATAACTAAAATTTAAATGTTGTTATTTGTTGACTTTTTTAAATATTTTATGTAACATATATTAAGTATTATTAAAAAGTCTTTTTTTTATGACAAATAATAATTTTTATAGAAATAAATCCCATATAAGAGAAGTTGATTCAAAAATAGTTTTACCACCTTCTCAATTTAAATCAATTAGACAGTTGGTTATTTCAGCTTTGACAGACACATGAGATAAAACTACAAAAATAAAAAATTTTAGTTTAAGTAATGATGCTTTAATTGTTATTGATGCAATGAAGAAATTTTGATGGAAAGTTGATCAAATTGTTTCTAATCCATGAGCTTATAGCGTATTAGAAATTGCTTGATGAATTGATAAAATGCAGGATTGTGATGTCCCAATTTATCTTTGAAATTCTTGATTATGATTTAGAATTGCTATGATGCTGGCAGCTTTATGAAAATGAAAATATAGTTTGGTATGAGATGAAAGAATGAATAAAAGAACTATAAAAGATTTAGAAAGTTGATTATTAGATGTTTGAGTTAAAGTAAAAACTGAGCTTTGATATCCTCCGTGTGATATAGTTTGAAATTGATGAACTTTGTGATGATGAGAACTTTTTGTTTCATGAAAAGAAACTAGTCAATTTCATACAGCAATGCTTTTGTGACTAGCTCAAAATAAAAATGGATTAACTTTAAAAACTGATAATCTTGTATCAAAAAGTTATATAGAGATGACTAGACAAATGATAGAAAAAAATTGAATTAAAGTTAATGTAAATAATGATTATAATATATTTAATATCAATCCTAATCAAAATTTTTGATATAAAAGGGAAATTAAAATAGAAACAGATTTGATTTTAGCAACAAATTTTTTGTTTATGACATCTATGATTTGATGAAAATTAAGTGTTGATATCCCAGAAGAAGATTTAATTTCTGATAAGTGGGTATTAGATATATTCAAAAATCATTTTAATTGTCATATTAATATTGATAATTGATTGTTAACTTTGGAAAATGAATGAAAGGTTGGGGCTTTTGATATAGATGTATATGATATACCTTTTTTATTGCCAAACATAGCTATGTCATCTTTACTCGCTGATTGAAAGTGTTATATTAGAAATGCAAATAGTTCAAATAATAAAATGACAAAAAGGAAAGATCAGACTATTCCTAGTGTATTAAAGAAATTGTGAGCTAAAGTTGAATTAACTGAAAAGGATATGATAATTACTCCACCAAAATGAGAAATTAAGGATGTTGAAATAAAATCTGGAGATCACTGAAATGATCATAGGATTGTTATGGCTCTTATTTGTTTAAGTCAGTGTAAATGAGTTGATATAAAAATTGAAAATATTTCTTGTATAGATAAAAGTTTTCCTGAATTTTTAAATGTACTTGATCAGTGTAAGAGTTAATAAAAACTATAAAACAAAATTATAACATTATTTGTCAACTCAAAAAACATACAATATTTTGACAATCTAGTATAAAAGACTAAAATTTTTTACATTAAATGTAATAAAAACTAAATGCTACAACAAGCTACAATGAGGATAAAAGAAATAAAGTATTTAAAACTAAAAGAGGTATTTTGTGCACTTCAAATGAATTACACAAAATAGTCTTTTTTTTTCTTTGAAATTCAAAGCAATAGAATAGAAACTTAGAATACAGAATATAGAATATAGAAAAATTTTTTGTCATACTCGTGCTTGACACGAGTATCCAGAATACATTAACTAACAACAAAACTTACACAGACTGTCATTCCGGACTTGTTCCGGAATCATAAAAATAATAAAAATCCATATAAAAAACTTACTTCCTAACAATAAACTCATGAAAAACAATAATTTAGAATATAGAA